>JBDTJC010000255.1:0-12824 GCA_039936055.1 Polyangiaceae bacterium
GTCGCTGAGATCGTCGCCGCATACAACGCCGGTCAGGTGACCGCCGAAACGTACTTGTGGGCCGACGGCTTCGCCGATTGGAAAGGGCTCGGCGAGATCGACGAGATCGTCGAAGCGTTGCACGCTGCCACGCAAGCGCCTGCGCCTGCGGCGGTGCCCTCGCCCGCTGCGCGAGCGACCGCAACGCCTTCGCCCTGGGCTGCGCCTACAGCAACGGCGCCGCGTGCTGCTGCGCGTCCAGTGCGCGGCGCCGCCGCGGACCTATTCGGCGGCATCGACCACGCCGGCAGCGAAGAAGAAGTCACGACCAGCGCGCCCGAACACGGCGGCGGCGGTCACGCAGCAGCGGCGGCAGCCGGTGCTGGTGCTGGTGCTTCGGGCACCGGCGCTCGGAATGAATCGTCCGTGTTGTTCTCGCTGAGCGCGCTGACCTCAGCGTCGAGCCCGATGGCTGCCACGCGACCGTCGTCACGGCCGGTGAGTTCGGCAGCCTCGCGTGACGACTCCGGTCTGATCGATCTCAAGGCGCTGACTGCGGCGGCCACACGCACGGAAGCAGCGCCAGCAGCGCCGATGACAGCGCCGATCATGGCACCACCACTCGGCCTCGCTTCGCCGCTGGGTTTGGGTTCGCCTCTTGGCGGGGGCTTCTCGGCCTCTGCCGAACCCACGCAAGCTGGCGGCAAGAGCAAGACCGGCCTGTACCTCGGTATTGCAGCCATCCTCGGTGTGGCCATCGTTAGCGCGGCCGTCGTGTTGAAGCCGGCGCCTCCGCCCCCAGCGCCTCCGCCCGTCGCGGTCGAAGCGCCCGCGCCCGCGCCGACGCCGACTCCCGCAGCCGTCGTCACCGCGGCTCCGCCCACCACTGGCACGGTGGACGAGCCTGCGCCGAGCGCAAAAGCTGCCACTCCGGCAGCCGTTCACCACGCCAGTGGTGGTGGCGGTGTCGCGACGAAGAAGCCGGCAAGCGCTGCTGGAGGCACACCGGCAGCCGCCACGCCGAAGCCTGCCGCGAAGCACAGCTCCTGCGGCTGCGCACCCGGCGATCTGATGTGCAACATGCAGTGCAGCGCCAAGTGAGCTAAGGGCGCCACCCCGGCGCTCTCACAAACGAGAAAAGGAGGTTCGACTTCGAGCCTCCTTTTCTCGTTTGTGAGTACGCGCGCCAGCAACGCACACAAAACGTCTACGCGGCGTCAGGTGCAGCCCAGAGGTTGCACCTGACGCCACGCAATACCTTGCCGCGTTGTTCGCTAACTCAGCACCGCAACATTGGAAACCGAGTTGCTTCCGTCATGGATGCAGCCTGCGCTTCCCGTATTGGCAGCCACTGCTGCCCGTCCAGGTTGCGTCGGCCGCCGCGCTTCAGGCACCACCAGCCGGGGCACCACCAGCACCACCAGCGGGAGCTCCGCCAGCGCCGTTGCCTCTTCCGCCAGCGCCGTTGCCTCTTCCGCCAGCGCCGGTCGGTGCGCCGCCGCACTGCCACTTATCGGCGATGCAGCCGCACCCGCCGCCGGTGAACTGGCAGAACCCGGTGCCCGTGCAAGCGTCACCATCCGTCGGCTCGGCCGCCGGGCAAGCCAGTACCGTCGTGCACGTCCACATATCGCCCGCTGCGGGGGCGCCAGCTGCGCCGGTCCCGGCGCCGCCGCCAGCACCAGGGGGCATGCCGCCACCAGGAGGCATGCCGCGACCCGGTCCGCGACAACGACAGCTCTGATCAGCGTAAGTGCAAGCCGCTAGGGCGTTCGCGAGCGGCGTGCACGCCCCGCTGGGCAATGCCGCCGGACAATCCGCCGCGTTCATCGCCGCACCGCCACCAGCGCCCGGTAGGCCACCGCTCCTACCGGCGCCGCCCATGGGAGACCCGCCAGCGCCTGAACTAGTTCCACCTTGGTCGGGGCTGCCCGCGATGGATCCGGTAGCGGCTCCTCCCACGACCGCACCAGTACCGGCTCCGCCCACGACTGCGCCAGCGCCTGCCACCGACGACCCTGTTCCAGCGGTCGTTGAGCCTTCACCGGCAGTGTTGCCAGCAGTCGAATCGCCAGTATCGCTTGAGCTGCCACCGCACGCTGCCATCAGTGTGAAGCCACCAATGAGCGCCAAACCAAATCCGTATTTTAGGGCTTTCATCTAAATCCTCCTCGGGGGTCCGGCGCGAGACGGGACCCAAGCTTTTGCCGGTTCCAGAAGGCAGTACCCAGCGAGGCGTTGAGCAGGCAGACGGCGAGTCAGATTTCAGCGTGGCTGTGTGGCAGTTGGCAGCGCGCTGGAGCTCAACGCCAGCCCGCGCGCTTCTTCATGCGCAAAACCCTGCGGATGTAGCGCGAGATAGCGGCGTGCTTCAGCGCTTGCCGCCGCACTTCTACCGAGCCGCTTTTCAGCACGAAACAGCTGCACTTCCGCTTCTTCGTAGCTCGGATAGCGCGCGACCAAGTGACTAAAAAGTTCCACCGCGCGCGCATCATCACCGCGATTGCGTGCGTCGATCGCGTCTTGGAACATGCGGCTCTCCTCAGCCAACGCACTCGCCTTCGCATCAGCGACGCTGGGCTCCTGCTGGCGACGATGAGTTGGCTCATGCGTCGCCGCAGGCTCAGTCACGAGCGCGGGAGCAGCAAGCGGCGCGGCTGCCGGGGCGCTCGCCGAAGCAGCCGGATTGGGGCGCGCATCAGACGACCAATGCTGACCTGGCCCAAGCAGCGCGACTTGCACGCCGTTGGCGAGCACCCAAACCGAGCCGCGCGTCACGCTCACGTCCGTGACGGTGTGATCGGTGCGCGAGACGCCGACGGCGAACACAGTGCCATGCACCACGACATCAGCGTTCGGCGTTTCCACCACCACGCTGCGCAAGATGCGCGAATCCTTGTCGACGGATACATCCACGCGGCCGAGCGCCAAGCGGTACCGCTCTTCGACGTTTGTCGCTTGCGGCACAGTGAGCTTGGTTGCCCCCGCAATGCGCAGCACACTCTTTTGTGAGCGAATTTCGGCTTGTGCGTCGGGCGCGGTCTCGATTTCGCCGAGCATGCGCAACGCCAGCGGCGTGCCGTGCGCGAGCACGCGGCTCTCACCGCCCTCGGTGACGATCACAGCGCCGCGCACTTCAGCAACAGTGGCGGAGAACACCGTGATGTCTGCTCCGCGATGCCAGAACCGAGACACGGCGCCGACCCCCAGCGCCAGCGAAGCCGCCAGGCCGAGACCGAGCATGACGCGCGTGCGCATAGCGCGTCGCTTGCGATCCGCGTTATCGCGAATCGCGCGGGACAGTGCGTCCACCACTTGCTCGCGGCGTTGTTCGACGCGCCCGGGTTCATCCACCGGCACGACTTGGGTACCCAAACGGCGCAGGACCTCATCCGGCTGTGACGGGAAACGGCGGTCGTTCATGACAACGCCTTTCCGCGCGGCGCCACGCGATCCAAGCGCCGGAACAGCTCGCGGCGCCCACGCACCAGCCGCGATTGCGCGGCAGAAACGCTGACCTGCGTCATCAGCGCGATCTCCGCGAGTTCGTGACCCAAGACATCATGGAGGAATACGGCCTCCGCGTGGGTCGATTTCATCTCCGAAAGTTGAATTCTGAGACGCTCGAGTTCGGCGCGCGCTGTCGCCTCTCCCTCAACGTCGATCGTGGAGCGCGCGGGTTCGGCATCCACCCCGACTTCGCGATCCAAAACGCGACGCTCGCGGCGACGCGAACGGAGCGCGTTGAACCCAACATGGCTGGCGATGCTCGACGCCCACGTCCGCAAGCTGCACGCGCGCGCATAGGAGCGGCGCGACAACGTAACGACGATTTGCTCGAACGCCGCCTGCACCAAATCATCATGGTCGGCCTCACGCCGCCCGAACACGCGATACAGCGTGTGATCCACCACGCCGACGAGGCGCTCGTAGATCACCGAGGCGACCTGATGGTCGCCGCGCTGCACGGCATCGATCAGCTCTTCGTCACTCGGCTCACGCTGCGCTGCGCGCTCGCCGCCAGCCGACACACGCTCGCCGGGAGTTGCGACGACTCGCAACTTCGACTCGGGCCGTGTTCGGGGGCTACCAGTCACCTTGGTATAGATAGTACCTGAGCCTGCAAACAGCAGGCGGAGTCCCTAGAATAGCCAATCAAGCGTGGTATGTTGAGGTGCGATGACGGAAGGTCCTGCCCGTTTGGCTGGCGGAGTTCGGTTGCGTGCGGCGCGCAAGCGCAACATTCTGCTGGCGGCGTTTTTTTGTACACTGGCGGTTGGCTCCGGCTGTGACCGTCAAACCTTCAACCTGCTGGATGTAGCCGGAAATGCAGGGGTTGTGGGCACGCCAGGGCTGAACCAAGCCGGAGCCGGAGCGGCTGGGGCTGCTGACACACCCGCTGGTAGCGGCAACGGAAACGAGCCTGACGCGGGGGCGGGCAGAGCCGGCATGTTCGGCGGGAACGGCGGCAACGGCGGGCGCGGCGACAACGGCGGGCGCGGCGGCTTCGGCGGGCGCGGCGGCTTCGACGGGCGCGGCGGCTTCGGCGGCTTCCCCCAACCCGGCTTCGGCGGTAACCCTGCAGGGTGTTTGCCGGGCGACGCGTGCGTGACCGGCGGGGTGATCTGCCCGCCTAGTGTGTCGTTTTGTAGGCGTTGTGAGACCGACCCCGACTGCCAGAGCAGCGACAGCGACTCGCGGATGTGCTTCGCGGAGATTGGCCGTTGTGTGCAGTGCAGACAACAAAGCGACTGCGCCGTAGACGAAGTCTGCGACCCGCTCACTCTGCGCTGCGCGCATGCCTGCCGAACGGTTGCGGAATGCGTGGACGATCACAGTCACCCGGTGTGCGATCCGGAACTCGGGGCTTGCGTGGACTGCACGCAAGACTTCCCGTGTCACCCGTTCGACGGCCACCCCGCCGTGTGCGACGACGGAACCTGCGTTGAATGCGAGCGCAGTAACGACGCAGCGGCGAGCAGCGCCGACAACCAGTGCCCCGTGGACAGGCCGTACTGCGTTGGCTTGCGTTGCCAGAGCAGGCCGCACTGACCGGTCAGCGCAAGCGCACGCGAATGCCGAACGAGCCAGCGTAGCGAAAGCTGCTCGCTGTGCCAACCGAAAGGCCAAATGCGCGCACGTCCGTCGCTGCGGACAAGCCGGTCGCCAAAGCGCCCGCGGTGAGGAACAGATCGGGCACGACTTGCACGCAGCCCCCAAGCTCACTCTCGAAGCCAAAAATCCAGCGCTCACGCTCCGCGGAGCGCCCGTCACTCGCGCTCACGCTCACGTCGAAATCCTCGACCATCACGCGCCCGCTCAATTCCAAACCGCTGCTCTCGAGCGCTCCGATCAAGCGCACGCCCGCGCCCAACGAAACGTCGTACCAACGTGCAGCGGTGCCGCTCGTGTCGCTCGTGGCCGCGCTGCCCCCGATGCGGAAGAAGCTCGGCCCACGACCCAACGCGAAGTCCCCTAATAAGGCGGCGCCCAAGCGCCAAGGCCCCCGGTCCAAACCGGGTCCGAAGAGTGCCGCCGCGCCCACGAAAATGGGCGAACTCGGCGACCGTCTTGGAGCAGCTTTGGGGGTTGGGGGCGGCGCTTCCGCAACACTGGCCACGACGGTCGACGTACTGTTCGTCGGTGCCGCGGGCGATGTGGGCGACCCTGCTGCAGCCGAGTCCGGCACCGCGTTGCTCTCCGCGAGAGTGCCGATCGCGAAGCCCACCGCGCGCCAACGGTCCATGGCTTCGTCGGCGGGCAGAAACGCAAAATCTTTGGTGCGCCACGAGTCGTGATCGCCTTGGCGCACGCCGACTTCGACGCGCATCTTGTCGTCGGCCTGCGCGGACACGATGGCCACCGCGGCCGGCCGCTCGTCGCTCGCGTTCTTCGCCAGCACGCACGCCGCGTCACGCGCAGCGCGAGTGCAGGAAGACACCAGCATGGCCAGAGCGTCGTCCGAGACGCTGGGCGCCGCGATTTCGATAACAATGACCGCACCAGACACGTGACTGCCCTGCCTACTCGAAATCCGCCGCGGGTTCGAGCAGCGACAAGGCGCCGCGCGGGGCGGCGACCTCGAACAGCTGCCCACGGCGATCCGAAACGCCGAACCGAACCAAGCCATCTGAACGAAGGAGCGCGAACGGTTGCGACGCACGCGGCAAATCCTCCCCCGGCGGAATCACGACGATGACCGTTGCGTCTACTCCCGCGGGATTGGGCGCGCGCGGGCCATCGCATTCCGCAGCCACGGCGCCACTCGGGTCGCGATCGCGGGCTCGCGCGAGCGCGACTTCGTCGGCGCTGCCACGGGACACGTCGCGCAGCAGCGCGGCCGCTGATTGGCGCACGAAATCTGCTCGGTCGTGCCCCAGCGCGCTGATTTCTTCGCCGTGGGCGCAGCGCTCGGCATTGAAGCGCAACGCACGCAGGGCCGCGTCCCGCAACATGGGCGCCGAATGGCCATCGGCCAGGCGTGAGCAGGCAAGCTCCGCAATTTTCCCATGCTCGCGCGCGGCAATGCGTGCCAGCGCTTGCAGAGCATTGCCAGCGACGTTCACGTCGGCATCCCGCACAGCCGCCTGCAACGCTACGCGGTCCGCGCCGACGCCGACTTCGGCCAACGCCCAGGCCGCGTTGGCACGCACGGCGGCATTCGTGTCACGCAGTAACGGCGTGAGTCGCGCGCGTTCGGCGGGGTGCGCAGCGAGCGCCTCGGCGAACTTCGCGCGGTCCGCGCTGGACGAGGATTTCCCGACGAGGCGCGCCAAGTGCTCGCTCGCTTCCGCAGTGGGCACGCGCCCGAGCAGCTCGATCAGGGCGTCGCGGTCTTCGCTTTGCGCGCGCAGCAGCATGCTCTCCAAGCGCTTCACGACTTCCGGGTCACGCGCGCCGGACACCGTTGTGCCCAATGCGAGCGCTAGCAGCAGCCGTTCTGCCCCACTCGCGTGCGCCAAGCGTTCCAACAGCGGGACGGTTTGCGCGCCCAACGACAGCCGCCCCAAAGCGAGCGCAGCGGCGAGCCGTATGCTGCCCGATTCTTCGTCGTCCAGCGCGTGCAGCAGCACGGGCACTTGGCCTGCGTCGCCCAAAAAGCCCAGCGCGGAGAGCGCGTGCGTGCGCACGAGCACATCATCCCCGCCCGTCGCAAAAGGCAGCAGGCTGAACGCAGCGCGCGGCGAACCGGTCTGACCGAGCAATTCCAGAAGGTCACTCTGCTCCGCGCGGTCCGCGTGAGCTTTGCCCAGGGCTTGCTCGAGCGGCTCGATCGCGCGACCGTCCGGTTGCCGCGGGTCCAAGAGCGGCTTGGCCGCCGCCCGTGCAGCGCGACGCACCAACACGTCTGGATCCGACACGTACTCGAGCACCGTGGACAGCGATCCCGGGGCACGCAGCTCGGCGAGCGCCAAGAGTGCTGGAAGTGCCGGCAGAGCGCTGCGGTGCAGCGCGGCTTGAATCGCTATGGCGCCCTCCGCGCGGTGTGTTTCGCCCACGGCGAGGGCGCAGCCACCCAGGCGCTCCGCGTCCGATTCGGTGTTCAGGCACGCGCTCAAGGCGGGTATCGCGAACTCACCCGAGCGCCCCAACGCGCTGACCGCCTCCGCGCGGGCTCTGCCAGGCCGCTCACTGGTTAGCTCGCCGATCAGCAGCTTGGTCGCGAGGCGACTATGGATGTGCGACAGCGTGTCCAACGCCACCGAATGCACTACGTCCGAACCGCTTTGCAGCAACCCGGCGATGCTCGGCACACTGCTCGGGTCGGCGATGCGCGACAGCGCCTTCAGCGCGGCAATACGCACGCCGTCATCGGCATCATGCAAGGAGAGCACGAGCGCGCTCACGGCGCGGGCGTCCGCGAGTTGAGCAAGGGCTGCGGCGACCCCTTCACGCACGATCGGGCGCGCGTCTTGGATCTTGCCGATCAAGGGCACGACCGCGCGGACATCACCGAGATCGCCGAGCGCGAGCGCGACGTCACGCCGCACTTCGGGAGCCGAATCGTCGAGGTGACCGAGGAGCGCCAAGGCCGCCTCCGGCGCGCCAGACTTGCCCAGTGCGATGGCGGCTGCGCTGCGCACGCCTTGATCGGCATCACCGAGCGCGCGCCCTAGGGACGGCACGGCGCGCAGGCTCGGGCTGTCACCGAGCGCCTCAGCCGCGGCCAAGCGCAGACGCCTTTCGCCGTCGGACAGCCACGGTACCAGTCGATCACCGAGACCGGCGACGCTCAGGCTCAGGCACGCATCGAGCGCAGCCAAACGCACGTCCACGTCGGCGTCGTCGAGCGCAGCGCTGGCCAAACGCTTAGCGCTGCTGGACGGCAACTCGCGCAGCGATAGCGCGGCCCGCCGCCGCACAGCCACGTCCGCGCTGTGTAAATCACGCTCGACGCGCAGGACGGTGCTCGGCCAGAGCACCGCTCGAGCCGGCACGCTCGAAGTGAACGCCAGTGCGAGCGTTCCAATCAGCGCGAAGGTCGAGGGTCGCACGCAGCCCCAACCCTAGCACTCCTCAGACGGGGCTCGCCATCTCCGCGAGGGCGCGCTCGGAGGCAACGCGCTGCTGAGGCCGCAAGTAGCCGTAGAACACGGCATTCAGGAGCAGCAGGCGAAACAACAAGTAATACTCGGTCACATCGAAGCCGATGGAGACCGCAAGCCCGAACACCAATGAGCCAAAGCCGAAGTAGTTGCGCCACACGCGCATCACCGCGCCCGCGTGCTTGCGGTAGATGGCCGCGTTGCGCTCGCTGAAGTCCGGAAATTCGACGAGTAAGCGCTTCGCGTACGGATCGAACTTGTCCGCGTAGTTCTTCTGGCTACGCATGTAGAAAAAGTAGATCCCCCAGGCCAAACGCAAGGGCACGGACATCTGCGCGCGCTGGGCGTGGAAGCGCCCTTCCGCCACTTCCAAATCCTCACCCTCGCGGTAGGTCGGATGGGTCATGCGCAAGAACACGTTCTTGAACTGGTCGTACATCGTGGTGTGAAACGAGCCGGTGAGAATCGTCGTCACCGTGAGCACGCCGGCGACCGCGAATAGCCAAGCGGGGTCGTGAAACTTCCGCATCACCAGCCACGCGCCGCCCCCGACAACCACGGTCGACACCACCAAATCAGCCACGCCATCCAACATCCGTCCGAACGCCGACGAGCTCTTGCGCAAGCGAGCCAGCTGCCCGTCCGCACAATCCCACACGGCGGAACTGAAGATGAGCGCGCCCGCCACGGGCAAGTGCCGCGGGAAGCTCGCGAAGATGCAGGCGCCCGCGGCGAGCCCGAGTAAGATGGACCCGACCGTCACCGCGTTCGGCGACACGGGCGTCGGCATGAGGATGCGTGCCAGCACGTACGCCGGCGGGCGATGCACCCAGACGTCGATCGGTTCCTCTACCTCAAGCGGCTTCAGACTCCGAAAGTATGCGTCCCAGAAGCGTTCAGTCATTGGGGATACTCGCGTTTCCAGCGGCGCGTCCTCGCGTTCTGCGCGGTCCAATTTGAACGGGGGCGTGCACGCTGCGCAAAACGATAGGCGACGGCAGCGGACGGGAGAAACAGTAGTCCGCTGGTGAACCCTTCAGGTGTTCGGCAAAGGCTTCGCCAGCTCCACCCCTTCGGGTGTTCCCGCAGAGGCTTCGTGGGCCTAGTCTCATTCGCAGACCGTGATCTGAGGCGCTTCGTGATCCCCGACGAGTGGGTCTTCCAAGACTTACAGCTCGTTTTTGTTCCGGGAGTTCGCTGCGCACACGGCCCCCCGGAAGGAATCTATTCGGCGTCGCTAGGGCTGGAAACGGTGAGGTACGAACGTGGAGCCTCGCGGCGCGAACGGCCGCCTAGCACGCGCTCGAAGGCGGCCACGCAGCGTGTGTTCTGCTCGCGCGTGCCCACCGTGACACGCACGTAGCTGCGCTTGGCGTGGTGAACCGACAACGAACGAATCAGCACGCCGTCCTTGAGCATCGATTCCACGATGCGATCGGCGGACTGGCCGGTCGATGAGACGTCAATCAGAACGAAGTTGCCTTCGCTCGGGACGGGCAACAAGCCGTGAATCAGGCCTAATTTTTGCGTCAGCTCTTCACGAGCCACGCGCAGCTCGGACATGCGCGTGTCGAACTCTGCCGCGTCATCCAAGGCCGCGCTGGCCGCGGCCAGCGTGATCGCCGGGATGTTCCAGGGCACCTTCACGCGCGATAAGAGCCGCACGACCGCCGGGTGTGCGAGCGCGTAACCCAGGCGAATACCGGCCAAGCCGAAAGCCTTGGAGAAAGTGCGCAGCACGATTGCGTTCGGGAACTCTTCCAGCAGGCGGGAGAACGACTCCCCTTCACTGAACTCGTGATACGCTTCGTCAACCACCGTGGGCAGGCCCAGGCGCAGCAACCGGCGCAGCTCGGCTTCGGTGATGCGGCCTCCCGTGGGGTTATTGGGCGTGCACAGGAAGATGACCTTGGTGCGCTCCGTCACGCCCCGGATCAGACCGTTGAGGTCGTGATCGTGCGCCTCCGTCATCGGCACCAGAACAGGGATGCCACCGACGGTGCGCGTGCGCGCCTCGTACATGCTGAACGTAGGCACGCTCAGCAGCACTTCTTCACCAGGGCCGACGAAGGTGCGAATCACCAGGTCGATCAGCTCCGTGGAGCCGGCGCCCAGAATCACACTGCCCTCGGCTTGGTTGTCACGCCGAGCGAGCTTGGACTTCAACGCAGGCGCGCCACCCGGGTAGTAGTTGCCGCGTGTGGCCGCTTCGATGATCGCGTTGATCACGCGCGGGCTCGGCGTGTACGGGCTCTCATTCGACATCATGCGCAGCAGATCGGTCTGCCCGTCCGCCACAGCGAAATGGTCCTCGTTGTACGGCTTGGCCGCACGAACCCAACTCGGCGCGTAAAACTCGATCGTTTCCGGATCGATGATCGGCGGCTGACCGCTCCCGGGCTCATCCCCTAGGGTATCCCCAAACACGCGCAACATGGCTTCCGCGCACGCCATTGCTTGCGGCGTGTCCACGTCCACCCAGCGCACGTCACCCACGTCCGTGGCCAAGAAATGGCCACGCCGGCTGAGCGCTTGCACGCCGTCACTGAGCGAGCAGTCCCCCGTGCTGGCTTCGACCGCGGCGAGTTCCGCGATGAGCGCCGGCCCGATGCGAAACACGCCGGTGTCGAGCGCGTCGTAGCTCTCCAGCTCTTTGCCTATGCGTTTGATCTTGCCGTGCTCGACGCCGACCTTGGTGGCGTCGTCCAAATCGAAGCAGCGCTCGATGTCGTAGTCCACGGCGAGCGCGCACGAGCCTTCCGGCACGTCCGCGGCGAGCAAGCGCCGCACGAGCTCCGGCGAATACAAATGATCCGACATCGTGAGTATGCACTCACGGTCCACATAGGCCGCCGCGCTGAGCAGACTGACACCATTCTTCTTCTCGAAGTGCGGATTGTCCACGAAGGACAACTTCAAGCCGAGCCCCACCTCAGCCGTGAGCGCCGCCCGCACGAGCTCACCCTGGAAACCGGTGATGACGACCGCCTCTTGGATGCCGGCAGCACACAAGGTCCGCAAGACGCGAACCACGAGCGGCACACCTCCCACCACACGTAGGGGCTTGGGCAGCACATCTGCGCCCTCGCTCAGGCGGGATCCGGTTCCCGCCGCTAGTACGATAGCCCGCGTTACGCGTCGCTCGGTCATTCTCGAAGGCTCACTTTCGTCACCCGGAGCTCTCCAGGCTGAAGCATCTATGGGCCTTAGCATGCGCCGTGACAAGTGGGCAAAGCCTATTCGATTCGACAACTTAGAGCCCCTGACAGGTGTCTCAGGCCGGACACACTGTTGTAAAATCGCCACAGTACTGTCCCTGCCCGGCACCACTGGCTGGGCCACGGGAAACCGCAGCCATTTCCGACAGATAGTGGCTGTTTTTGCAGAAATCTGGCGTTTCAGGCCGATTTCTTGATTCAGCGCACTGCGTCACATGGTTCGCAGTGAGCCGCGGCACGCGACATCCAGATCACGCCCCGGCGCGAATCAGTTCGCGGGCCCGCTCCAGGTCGGTGAAGTCGTCGACCTCCGTCCACGGCAGATCGCGGACCTCGACTGCCTCGGCCCGCAGAGCGTCAGCAGCAATCAGCCGCGAGTACACGTCCTCGTAGTAGAGGCCGGTCTCACCGCCCTGAATCGCGCGGTCCAAAGCATCAAACAGCGCGGCCGAATGACTGGCCGCTATGCGCTCGATTCCAATGCTCTCCCCGGCGCTTTTCGCGAGTTCGATCCCCTTGCCGAACGCCAGGATGTCGGCCCCTGAAACAGTGACTTTCATCGCGTCGGCATCGAGCGTACGACCGGAGTCAACGGCGACTGAAAGCGCAGCGCTCGATTCATCCAGGCGCTCCAGCACTTGACGCTGGAACACCACGTCACCATCCAGCTTGAAGAAAGCATCGGACCCCACGCTGGCCCGACACAACGCTAACGATACGGAGTTTTGAGTGCGATCGAATTCGGGGTTTCTACAATACTCCACGGCAACGGGCGCGCCGCGCATCGCCGCCTGCACCGCGTCCTCGCGGTAGCCCGTAGCGAGTACAATTTTTCGCACGCCATAGCTGGTCAGCAACCGCACCGCTCGACCCAAAATCGTCTCGCCCCCTAGATCCACCAAAGCCTTCGGACGGTCATCGGTAATCGGTCGAAGACGCGAGCCGATGCCCGCCACGAGAATCACTGCTACCGTCGTTTTCATCTACAAATTCCGTATTTCCTTGGCTCGCGCCATTGCGCGCGGGCACGCACCTTGCTAGGAGCCGCGCATGCAACGACCTGAGAAAGTAAAAAAAGCCG
>JBDTJC010000256.1:0-13305 GCA_039936055.1 Polyangiaceae bacterium
AGGAGGGCGCGGGCATCGAAGGGGGTGCGGTGCGAGAGCTGCTCCCTGCGGCGCCACCGGCACTGCTGCCCGGTACAGAGCTGCCGAGGAAAGGCTCGTTGTCGTCAGTGAGCGTCGAAGTGCGCCCCCCACACGCAGCGAGCAGCACCAGCGAACCCAGACCCACCCAATTCGAAACCGAGGCCGTCATTAGCGGATTATAGCGAAAAGCGGGCGAGCGGCCTACGGCCACGCGCGGCCCTGATGCGGCCCACGCCCAATTCAGGGTTCTTGCTGACAATTTTCGCCCTGCCAGAGCTCGCAGAATTTCCGCGACCGCTTCGTACAGGGCCTCCGGGAACTCGTCGCGGATTTCGAGCTCGTTCAGGGCACCACGTTCCAGTACCCGCCGTCCTACGGCACGGTCCGCGTTCCGCTGGATTTCAAGGGGCTGTAGTTCCTTTGAGCGCGCGTCTCTTGCCACAGGGGGCGCATGTCGAGGCCGGCGAGTTGTGGATTCTTTCTGAGGATCCGCTCTTGCTCCCTGAGCCAGGCAATGGCGTCCGACGCCGAGAGCGCTGCTCGTTGAGGTCAGTTGCGGCTCGCCGTAGCGCGCGGGCCCAAGCTTGCGCGACATCGGCTGGGCGAGCGATCCGTGGCAAACGAGCCTTTACGAGCGCGTAAGCAAACACACGGTTGCTCGCTTGGTCCTTCGAGCGCAGGGTCGTCGCTTCGCCCAGCAGGCTCGCTGCTCCGCGAGGTCCGGAGAGTGTGATGAATGATCGAAACCGTTTGGTAGTGCCCTTCGCCCTTGGTCTTCTGGTCAGCAGTCTGGGCTCTGCGTGCTCGAGTTCGACCCCTGGTGGCCAGTCGAGCAACGGCGATGGCGGCGCGAGTAATGGCGACGGCGGCGCAAGCAGCGGCGACAGCGGCAGAAGCACTCAAGCGGATTCTGGAGCGAGCGGGGTAGGCGGCAGCGAGGTCGATGGCGACAGCGACGGCGGGACGACGAACGCAGACCCATCGGCGGTCGTCGTCACCCAGGCCTTCTCGGATGGCGCCTACTCAGGCGGGGTCGCGGCGTTCATCGACGAGCACTACTCGGTCGACCCGCGCCAATGCACGTCGTCCACGTCGGGGCCGTGCAAGATCTCCAATTGCAGCGCGGTATCCGACAGCGCTGATGTGCTCAGCGACAGCGCTGGCACCATCACGCTCACCGGCGGCAAGATCCCGGCGCAGACGCTGAGCTTCGCGGACGGCTCGTACATGGGGACCTCGCTCAAGGTGCAGCTCTTCGCGCCCGGTGACATTTTCAAGGTGAGCGCAGCGGGCGGCACGTTCCCGGCATTTTCTGGGATGTCGGCTGCTGCGCCGGGGCCCGTCACGATCACGTCGCCCGCACCCGTCGGGAACGTTCTCGGCGGTCCGGTCTATCCCGTGTCCCTGAGCTCGGCCCTTACATTCGCGTGGAGCGGAGGTACAGCCGGTGCCAGCACCGACTTCACGGTCGTCAACGACGCCGGCGACTTGATCACGTGCTCGTTCGACTCGGGCGCGAGTACGGGGACCATTCCTGCGAGTGTCGTCGCGCAATTCTCTTCCGGGTCGACATCGTTCCCGGTCACTCTGGTGAGCGGGACGCGCTCCTCAGTGACGCTCCCGAACGGCGTGGTGCTCATCGTCCAGAGCACGACGGGGATACTCTGGTACAGCACGCAGTGACATCCGGCTGTCACTAGAAAGAGACCGCGCATGAACAACGCCTCAATTGCCCGTCGGAACTCCCGTCTCGCCTTGGATCGCCGCACTTTTCTCGAATGCGTCCTGGCGTTGGGCGTGGCTGCTGGCTGCTCGTCTTCGTCGAAAGGTGGTCCTTCGGACATGGGAGCCGGAGGCGAGGCGGGTGCCGGAGGCGAAGCCGGTGCGGCTGCGGTTTCCGATTCCGTGCCCTTTGGCATCTGGGAGCAGCTCAGGGCGGCCGTCCGTCAGAGTCCCGATCACCTGGGACAGGTCGCGAGCCGTCTCGTGCAAGGTAAAGATCCGAAGGCGATCTTCGAGTTCGTCCGCGATCAGATCCTGACCTGTCCGCCGCTCACGAATGCGACGACCACTACCAGCGTGCGTTGGGGTTCTGCCGCAACCCTGCGCGGTGGCATGGGCACGCCGCGCGAAAAGGCCGAGTTGTTGGCGTCGCTGTACGTGCAGGCCGGGCTCGAAGCGAGCGTCGTCAGTGGCGCCGTCAGCCCGGACGCGGCCGACGCGGCCAGCGTATACGCGCAGCAGTCGAGTCGCTCCTTTGCTCCAGGCGTCGACGACGCAACGCTCGCGAGTTGGCTGAAAGACATGGGCGGAGCGCAGCCATCCTCCACGATCGACGCCGACGACAGCGAGCGGAAAGCGCTGGTCGCCTCGCTCAAGCCGCTTGTCCCTGCGAACGCCAGCGCCAGCTTGGCCGGCGTTCCGCCTACGCCAGCGAGCCTTCCGATCACGGAGTTGCCTCTCGTCGGCGTCAGGGTCGACGGGCACATGACCTACGCGAATCCCAGCATTCCAGCGGCGGTCTTCGGCAAATCCTACCTGATCAGCGAACCGCCGAGCGCCGCAGCTGACGCCGCTGCGCCGCTACCGGTAACGGTCGAGCTTTTCGCTTCGTCAACCACATCGCCGACGACGCGCACATCCGTTGCGAAGACGACATTCTCGGCGGACGCAGTCGTCGGCCGCCAAGTCGTGCTTCAATTCGTCCCGGCCGTGCCGGATCTCGACCTATTGGCTGGCTTGCGGATCGGCGATCTGCACGTTTTTCGGCCGGTCTTGTCGCTTCGCGATCCGAACGCGGGTGATGCTTCGTTCGCGCAAAACGTCGTCGTCGGTTCTGCGCTTACGCTGCGCGGCGAGATCATCGAAACGCTGCCGGACGGCACCGTGCAGCTCAATGGTCTGCCCGTCGTGGGCATCGACACGACGAGCGACACCGGGCCAATCGCGAAGGTCAAGAAGCTTGCCGTCGCGTCCGTAAACGCCGCTGCGTTCCCCAATATTTCGGTGCAAATCTCGGCACAAGACGCAGACGGCGCGAGTGTCACCGGTCTGCCTGCCGCGGCGTTTCGAGTCGCGGAGCTCGGCGCGCCGGTGGGCTTCGTCGAGACCGATAGTCCAACGCAAGCGCCCTGCGTCGCACTGATCGTGGACGTCGACGGCCCGCTCGGCAACGGCGACGACGCGCTCGAGCTAGCCAAGCAAGTCACGACGTTGGTCCTCGCCGCAGGCGGCAGCATGGTCGTGATTTATGCCGGAATTGCCAGCGCGCCCCTCACGAAGGTCGCTGATGTCTTGGCGGCCCTAAAAGACAACGACGACGACGATTGTTGGCCGGACATCGCGGCAGCAGCAGGAACGGGCGCAGTTGCCACCGTGTTCGTGAGTGACTACACGGGCTTCGCCGCCGGCGATCCCGCGTCCTATCAGAACGTGGCTTACGCGGGGCCTCCAGTGTTGGCAGTCGGGGTTCCCGACGACGGCGGCGTATTTACCGAAGTGTCACAAGTCACAGCGATCGTGGCCGCGACCGGCGGTCTGGCGCTCCCCAAGGCTGGCATCACCGATACTCTGGCGGCGCTCGCCCAGGTGCTCAGCGCGCGCAGCGCCGCCGGCAACTACACGCTGACCTACACTGCGAAAACGAGCGGCCCCGCGACTCGAACTGTCACCGTTGCAACGGCCAACAGCAAGCTCTCCGACACCGGTAAGTATACCGTCCCAGGGACGGCGAATGACGGAGTGCCGCGAGGCTTGTGCGGGCTGTTTTTGGCGGTCACCGTGGGCTCGGACACGGTCACGCGCGTGCTAGCCGGATATTCGAGCAGTGCGCCTCCTACGACCGCAACCAGCGTGACCCAGGCAGATCTCGACGACGTTCAGGGCGCGATGTTCGGCGGCACCTCGCTCTCGTTCGAGGGCGCCGCCCCCACGTTCTCCGCGTGGGTCGACGATTTCCTGACCACGAAGCTCGCGATGAAGCCGCTCTGGGACGCCGTTGCAGCCCAGGATGCCGACGCTATCCACGCCGCTCGCGGGGTGACGCGCTTCTACATTCCACCCGCGCTCGCGCTGCTACAATGCCCGCTGACGCAAGCCACTGACACGCTCACGTACCCGAGCGGGCTGCGCGTAGTGAGCTACTCTGAGCATATCCAGCTCGGCAAAGCACGCCTACGAAGTGTCGATGTCCTCTCATTCCCGGGTTATCTAACCTTCGCGAAAGACGCCGCCAACTCCTTCGCCCTGACGCTCGCTCGAAGCGCGCGAGCAGCTGTCCTCGAAGCCCATGCGCTCGCGGATTCGGCGGTCACTGCGTCCTCGCTGCTGGCCGGAAAGAAGCTGCAGTTCGTCGGTGCGACGCACGTTTTCGTGGGTGAAATAGCGACCATCCCCGACGCCGAGCAGCAAGCTGCTGTGGATCTGCTGAACGGCTACCAAGACTTTTACAAGTTCATTCCCGCGCAGGGCTCGCTGACTGCGTTCTGGGCAGTCAACGCCGACACGGGCACTCTGCTCGGCGTGCTGCCCGACGGCTCGGGTGGCAGCTCGTCGCCGAGCGCATGCGGCGACATCGGAGCCGCGGATAACGCGCTCGACGCACTGGGGCTCATGGGCGATCTCGGGGTTTACGGGGTGTTAGGCAAAGCCGTGGCGGCAGTGTTTGCCGCGACCGGGATCATCCTGGAAGGCATCTCTGATCCGAATTTCACTTACGATCCCGATCAACTAGCGAAGGACATTGGCGCAAGCGCTGCGTGCGACATCGGCTCAGACGCAGGCCTGAGCAAGTTGGGCGGGGATGGCGCGAGTGCCGCGAACACAGCGCTGGGCATCGCCGGCGGTCCGCCCCCCACCGGTTGTCCAAGCAGCCCTCTGGCGGCGCTCGGCTGCTAGCCTCGTTCCAAGCCAACATAGCTCCGCCCAAGATCCTGGGCGCCCGGTGGCTCGGGCACTCATTCATCCGATCGCGCCGCCGCGCGCGGTCCGCCGCCGCCGCCGCGAGCCCTCGGCCCGCCCCTTCGACCGGGCGCGCCTGCATGATAGCCTGGCCGAATGCCGGACGCCGACTTACTCGCCATCATCGAGGCGGCTTACGCGGTCGAGAAGCCCGAGCGGCACTGGCTTGAGGGGCTCGCTGAGGCGGCGGTGGGCTGCGTCTCCGGCGACACGCTTGGGACGTTCGCGCAGGTCTACGACGTATCCGATCCGAAGCGCCCGCAGATGGGAGAGCCATCCTGGGCCGCGAGCGACCCGTCGCGAGCCAGCGGCCTCGGCGCCGACCTCGCCGCGTACTACCGAGAGCATCCGGAGCGCGTGAGCGGTACCTACGGCTCGGCGGACGAAGGCCTCGGTCTCGACCTTCCCGGCGGCGACCCGGATGCCATCCGCAGCATCCTTCATTCGTGGAACGTCGGCGATATGTACGGCATCAACGGCCGTAACACGTCGGGGCGGGGCTGCATCGTCGGGGTCTATCTTCCGCGCGGCTTCAGCCGGCTTGGTGGCGAGGCGCGGGTCTCGTTCGCGCGCATCGCGCGACACGTGGCGGCCGGCTACCGCCTGCGAGAGCGGACGCAGGTCGACGAGGCCGTGCTCCGTGCGAATGGTGAAACGGTCGAAGCAGAGGGCGCCGCGGGCGATGCGTCCGAAGAGCTGCGCCGAGCGGCGCTGGCCGTCACGCGCGCACGAAGACATCGAAAGGACGACCCTCATCGCGCTCTGATGACTTGGAAGGCGCTCGTCGACGCGCGCTGGTCCCTCGTCGACTGCTTCAGGAGCGACGGTGAGCAGTACCTGATCGCGCGCCGGAACGAGCACGCAACGGTGCCGCTGGCGCTGCTCTCGAACCGCGAGCGGCAGGTCGCGGCGCTGGTCGCGATGGGGTGCTCGAACAAGTGCATCGGCTACGAGCTCGGCATCGCGACGTCCACCGTCGGTGTGCTCGTTTCGCGAGCCATGGGGCGTCTGGGCTTGTCGTCGCGAAGGGCACTTCGCGACGCGTATCTCGCGCAGGCGCACAAATCTTCCTAATCCGCCCGCGGCGCCGTCTGCGGGGGGCGTCGCATTCCCACGACGCCCCCGCCAAAAAAGTTTCGTGACCCCTTGACGCTCGTTTTCGCATGTCCAGAAGCGGGAATAGGTCGCATTTGCACCCGGTTTGTCGGGCAAAACCCGGTCTAACCGGTCCGAACCAGAGACAAGCGTGTGCAAAAAAAGGAGGCGTCAATGTTCCCGCGTTTTGAACTCCCTGCCATGGCGAAACATTGCGAGCGAAAGGATCTGCGCGTTCGAGCAAATCATCGAAACATCTTCATTTGGGGTCCGCCGCTGAAACATGCTGGGAATGAGCAACAGGAGCCGAGCCGAGCAATGCGTGTGTTCGCGCTCCCGTTCGACTTCTCTCGGCGTGATCTACGCAACTCGCACGTGAACGATCTGCTTCACGTGCGAGTTGCGAAGCGACGCTTGCGCGCGCAGTCCGGCTCTGCCGAGTGCGCCGCCTAGCGTCGCCGTCTCTTGACAGCGTGAGCCCCGTGAATATCGGAAAGCGCGGGCGTCGCAAGTGCGCGCGAAGCGCACAGCGACGCTCGGTATCTCTGATAGACAGCTGGAACGAGCGACGAGCGCCCTAGCCCCGCGTGGGTGCTCGTCGTGGTACAAGGGGCGTGTCTCGCTGGTTCCTAGGGAATTCGCGCCAATTCGATGCCACCAAAGCAACTTCACGAGGTCATCCGCGACAACGCCGACCGAATCGTCGACGTCTTCGTCGGTCGGGCGCGCCGACATGCGCTTCCGCCGCGCGAGGCGGTTCACAGCGACGTGGTAGACGACCTGAATCGATACGTTCGCGAATTGGCGCTCGCCTATCAACTAGGTGATGACGACCGATCGGACGAAGTTGCCAAAGCGCATGGCGAGCAGCGTTGGTACGCAGGGTACGATCTCAAGAGCGTGCTCCTCGAGTACGGAGTACTCCGATCGACGATCGGCGATGTAGTTGCGCAGGCGGGCTACGAGATGACGACCCGTGAACTGGACCGAGTAGCGCAACTGCTGAATTCTGCCCTCGCGGAAGCGGCAGTCGAATTCACGTTGCGGGCAAGTGGGCAGATCAACGAGGCACTGCGCACCGCCGAGGCGGCCGTTCGCGCGCGCGAAGATGTAATAGCGGTAGTATCCCACGATCTGAAGAACCCGTTGAGCGTGATCTACGGGAGTGTCGCGATGCTTGACGACGCGCTCGGTACGGCCGACCTGGAAGCGGAGCGTGCCCCTCTTCGATCTCACGTGGCACGCATCCGCCGGTCGTCTGTTCGGATGAATCGCCTGATCACCGACCTATTAGATCTCGCTAAGATCCGTGAGGGACGCGTGGAAATCGAAGTGCGCGAAGAGCACACGAGCGATCTGCTCGCTGAGGCAATTGACCAAGGAGCCCCCATGGCCGAACAACGGCCCGTGCACTTGGAGAACGACGGGGGGCCCGAAGGGCTGGTGATCTGTGATCGCGAGCGCGTGCTTCAGGTATTCGACAACATCGTGGGGAACGCGATCAAATTCAGTTCACCAGGCGGCACCGTGCGTCTCGCCGTCGCGACCTCGCCGCACGAATGCACGTACGCGATTCGCGATGACGGTCCGGGCATCCCCGAGCAGGAACTTCCCCTCTTGTTCGACCGCTTTTGGACTTCACCTCGGGTCAGCGGCGGGAGTGGAACCGGCCTCGGCCTCGCCACCGCACGCGGTATTGTCGAAGCCCATGGCGGCCGCATTTGGGCCGAGAGCGTGCCCGGCGAAGGGACCTCATTCTTCTTCACTCTTCCAACCCCGAGCGGCCTGCAGGCGAAACGCCCTTTGCAAGCGGACGCCGCACAACCTCGATCGAAGTAGCGCCGGCAGACACGCGAGGTGCTTCTTGCGCCGACGCTTCACATCTCGTGGAACTCCTCGCGCGAGTTCTAGCGAAAACAGGCAGATGTTGGCCGGCATGCCGCATGCTGCGGGTGACGAGGTCACCCAACCAAATTCCGAGAATTTGAACTGGAAGCATCGAAACTGAAGCGCGCCGAGGAGGATTGATGGGATTGCCAGAGGCGTATCGGAGAGGTTCGCGCTGCTCCGAGGCAGTTCTGTTCAAGCTCAAGCTCAAGCTCTAGGCGTGTGCGCACTGCGGGCGAGCGCCCGCGCCGAAGCGCGTAGTCATTTTCTTGTAACGACGGAGGTTCAAAACGCAACTATCTGGTCGGTCGTGTTAGCGTACCTTGAGAAGCGGGCCAAGAGGGAGTGAGAATGCGAACGTCAACTTTTTCGTCGAGCAGCAGCTGTGCGCTTTTCGTGGCATGCTGCGTGCTTTTCACCGCAACTCCGGCCTCCGCGCAGAAAAACGCCGCGCCGTTAGCGCTGTCCCAATCACTGACTGGCGGCGCAAAGTCGGCCTATGAGAGCGCCCGGTTGGTATTCGACGACGGCGACTACGCGGGCGCGTTGACGAAGTTCAAGAGCGCGTATGACGCCTCCAAGGACTCACGTCTGCTTTGGAACATGGCAGTATGTGAGAAAGAGCTGCGACACTACGCCCGCGCCGCCACTCTGGTGACTCGCTATTTGAAGGAGGGAGCCAACTTGCTCTCTGCGGAACAGCAACGCAGCGCGAACGACACACACACCGCGCTCCGCGCCTTCTACTCGACCGTGACGTTCAGCGGGATCCCCGACGGCGCTAGCATTTTCGTGGATGGAATCGCGTTCGGGCGAACGCCGCTCAGTGAGCCGACTCTCCTGGATTTGGGTACGCGGAAGCTTCGTGTGGAAATGCCCGGCTACGCTCCATTCGAAACCGACGTTGAAGTGCCCGGCACTACGGTGCTGGATGTGCCCGTAGTGCTCGCTCTTGAAACCGTCACGGGCGCTACGGCGCCGCACCTGAGTGTGACCAGCAGCGGTGAACGCGACATCGTGTCGGTCGACGCCAAAGTCGTTGGTTCGCGGCATTGGGAGGGTGCGCTGACGGTCGGGGAGCACACGGTGCGCGTGACCGCGCTTCACAAGAAGCCCTACGAAATTCACCTGCAAATGCTTGCGGGGAGCGTGCGGAGCCTAGAAGTGACGCTCGAGGACGAAACGCGAAGCGCGCTCTGGTACTGGGTCGCTGGCGGCGCCACCCTGGCTGCCGGCGCGGTCGTCGGCGGCTACTTCCTATTGAAACCCAAGGACGAACCCGGCTCGCATGCAAACGGGTCATTGACCACGATATTCCTGCCCTCGGGCAGCATGGGGGCGGGGCGATGATCGCTGCGCGACGTTCGTCGCGGGCGCGACGCGCCGCTCGTGCGCTCGTTCTTTCGTCGTTCATCATGGCGCTCGGCGCCAGCTCGTGCAGCGAGACCGAACCTGCGCGTGGCGGCTTGATGTTGATCATATCGCAAGAGGGAGCGTTGCCGATCGGCCGCTTGGATGTAGCGGTGAGTTCGCCGGATGGGCCGCTGTTCAATCACACCTACAAGGTTTCGGAGGAAGCCACGCTTCCCGCGACCGTCGCAATCGTGTCGAACGGCAGCGCGACAGCGCAAGCCACGATCTCGATCACTGCTTGGGAGGTCACGCCGGGGGAGCCGGATGTGGCATTGGACCGCCGTGACGCGATAGTCACGCAGATCCCGGCGGACCGCGTGGCGGAGCTCAGAATCGTGCTCAGCGCCGAATGCTCGAAATGGATAAACGGCGCAGGAGAACCGTTGTGCTCGCCGCCCGGCTACACGTGCGACAACGGCACCGGCAAGTGCAAGGCTCCGGATGTCGCGGCTTCGGACTTGCCAACCTACACGCCCGGGAACGAGAACGACGCGGGCGTGGCTGATTCCGGCGGGCAATCGGCCAGCGGCGCCGGTAACGTTGGAGGGACCTCGGGGGGTGGCGGTCGCGTCGGCGTTGGCGGCCGCGGCGGCGTTGGCGCCCGCACCGAAGAGGGCGGCAGTAGCGGCGAAGGAGGCTCCGCGCCAATGGGATGCGTCGCTGACGCGGACTGCGCGGCACTCCTCACTGCCACCATTCCCGCTGATTGCGCCAGGGCGACCTGCGATCCTGCCCAGGGTCAATGCGCGTTCCTGGCCAAGGACGCCGACGGCGACGGACACCCGGCGGCCAGCTGCACGGCGCCGGGGGGCCCCGCGATTCAAGCCGGGGATGACTGCGACGACAACGACCCGCAGCTCTATCCGGGGAATCAGAAGGATTGCAGCGTGGCGGCCGACGGAAAGTCAATCACGTGGCCGGGCGGAACTCCCGTCGGAATTTGTCACGTAGGCCACATCACGTGCCAGGGCGACGGCAGCGTGTCGACGTGCGTCGGCGCTCAAGGTCCGCAAGCTCGCGATTGCGCTTCATCGCTCGACAACGACTGCGATGGAATCGCCGACAACACCAAGGATGCCACCTGCACGTGCGTGCCCAGCACGGTAGACGCGACGTGCACCGGTCCGACGTCGTGGAAGGGAGCGCCGGCTGTCGTGGCCGCCTGTCACCCCGGCAACCGAGTCTGCGGAGCGAATGGCATTTGGGGCGCGTGTACTGGCTTTCAGGGCCCACAGGTGCGTGATTGCAGTTCGGCCAAAGATCTGGATTGCGACGGCAGCGCCGACAGCGCCGAGTGGATCAACGGCTGCAAAGTGCCGGTGAGTGGCAACCAGTGCAATGGGCGCCAATGCGTAACGGGCGGCGCATGCGTTGTCACCGGCGTGACCGCCGTTTGGTCGGTCGACCACGACGGTGACGGACATTGCACGGGCACGCCGCAGTCCTTCTGTGACGGGTATTTGCTCGGAGCCGACTACAAGAAGTCATCGGGCTGCCCGAGCGACGATTGCGACGACAACGACAACCGCGCCTGGTCGACGTGCAATTGCTCACCCGTGGGGGGCACACAAGGTTGTATCTGCGGCGGAAGCGAGACCTGCAATCAGTATCCCTCCTCCGGCGTTCGCTCGTGGAGCAGCTGTAGTGCCGCTACGGTGTGCGTCGGCGACGCCGCCTGCGGCTCGAGCTTTTCGGGTTGCACTGACTACCGAGTGTGCAGTTCGGACGGCTGCTCCCTCGGTGCGTGTGGCGGCCGCCAAGTGTGCGGGGATTTTGCACCCAATATTGCTGCCGTTCCGGGCTCGTATTCCAGTGGGCCGAACTGTTTGAGTTCTGACAGCTACTATCCGATAAAGAGCCCCAGTTCGGTGGGTCTGCAAATCTGCCCGAACGGTTCACACGCCACGGGCGCGACCTGCACGATGGTCAGCGTCCCAGCAGACGGAACGTGTGATCTGTTTCAGATTGGCACGCCGGATGCGCGCTTTGCATCGATTCACGTTCACGCGAACAGCAACTGTGTGAATACGGCCACCGCAAGCATGATTGTCTCGTGCCGGAAAGACGGCTTTTAGAGCGGCACGCGGACTGAGTGCGGCCCGCCTCGACGAGCATCACTCGAGCTTCATCTTCACCGCGGACCGATCCCCAGCATTGGTTCACCGCCTTTACGCGCCGTAGGACACCGCTGCTGCGGGCGTTCATCGAGTCAACTTCTACCCTCGAGCCGCCGCATGACTCGACCCCTGCGGGTTTTCGGACACCACGGGTGTGCAACAGCCGGTGCTCGCCTCAGCGAGGCTACAGCGGCGGGTCGGTTTCGAGCCCCTGGAACGGCAGTGCCAGCTCTTGCCACAGGGGGCGCATGTCGAGGCCGGCGAGTTGTGGATTCTTTCTGAAGATCCGCTCTTGCTCCCTGAGCCAGGCAATGGCGTCCGGGCGGCTCTTCGCGCTGCGCGCGATCTGGCGCAGCGTCTTGCCCTTGAATTGCGGAATGGGTTCGTCGAGCGTCGAGCGGATCTTCGCAAGCACGACTTCGTGGAACTCTGCGGCAAGCTCCGGCGAAACCTCGAGCGGTGGGGACTTCGGGCCCGTTTTGCCGGGGCGCGCTTGGCGTGCGCGCAGCGCCTGCTCCAGGTCCTCGTGGGCGTCAAGGCTGCGCTCGACGCTGTCGCCGAGCAGCGCCTCAAGCCGCTGCTGAGCCGCGCTGAGGCGCTTCCGCGAATTGACCTGGACGCGGAGCATGCTGGCAGAAAGCTCCAACCGAGCGAGCGAAGTGCCCGCGTCGTCGACCCAGCTGTAGCTCCCGTCGCCGTTTTCCAGGAATTCAGTGGCTAAGGCTGCGACGACTCGGGCGTGGTCGCGAACGCGATAGTGGCCAGTAGCCAGCTCTAGCGGATCGCCGTTCGTGTTCATCAGCTTCGGCAGCGGCGGGTTCGACCGCAGCTCGAGGATGCCGGCCAGGAGCGGTAGAGGGAGGTCCGCGGCGCTGCTCTTCCACGCTTGCTCATCGGCGAGTGGCGGCATGGCGCGCCGAAGACTTGTCACGAGTGACAGGAGCGGGGCGGACGCGAAGGAGGGCAGATGTGCAAGGCCGCCATCGAGCGTGATTGTCCCGGCGGGGTCCTTGCACAGCCAACCGAGGATGAGGTCACCCAGTCCCAACTGGCGCGTCGCCGAGCGCTCGCTGATTTGCAATCTTTGCTCGCGCAGAAGATCGAAGGCATCAAGGCCTTTGTCGAGGTGAATGCGATCGACCCGAAGCACCGTGAACCAGCCGCTCTTCAGGCTGTCGATGAATGAGCGCACGTCCGGATGCAGGGATTCTGCCCCGCGCGAACGCTCGGCCCGTGTGAGCACGGTGGTACCGTCTGCCGCACGAAGACCAAATGTCGCATAGGCAGCGAGCAGGTTTTGCTCGTTCGGCGTGAGCGCGGCCGCTGCGGCGCCGTTGGACTCGCCAAGCCGGTCCAGCTCTCGCAATGCGAGTTCGAGCAGCCCCTCCTTCACTGCGGTCTGCAGCAATGCTTTTCGAAACTCAAACTCGGGCGGCAGGCTCGGTTCGGATGCGCCCTGCGCATGCGGGAGCAGCTCGGGCCGATCCGGGACACCCGCGAGGAAGACGATGCCTCGCCGCTCTCCGGCGTAGGCGTCCATGACATAATCGAACCAATAGCGAGCAGACGGACCAAACTTCAGGTAACGCCGGATGATCTCTTCTGGCTCGTTGCGGTTCGTTCTTGCCTTGTCTTTTTGACGCCTCCGCGCCTGCTCTTTGCTGCTGAGCTTGCTCGCCTTCTGCGGAGCGGAGGCACTGGCCGCCCCTTGCTGCTGGGCGACGATACGAGCGAGGTGCTGGTGCCACTCATCCTCGCTCGCCTGCAACAAGTACGGCGAGTCGGCGATGAAGAAACGGTCGTCGAATTGCAG
>JBDTJC010000257.1:0-3896 GCA_039936055.1 Polyangiaceae bacterium
TCGCGAGCACGTCTGCCAACGTGGCCGTCGGCTTCAGGTTCGAGTCACTGACGACGAAGCCGGCTTTGTAGTTCTTGACCCGGCGCACCATCGCCACTTGGTCTTCGACCGACTGCGAGCCGAACACAAAACTGAGCCCTCCAACGCGCGCGAGTGCGATGGCGAGATCCGCCCCGGACACTGATTGCATCAGCGCGCTGGTGACCGGAATATTGATGCTCAGGGCGGACTGGCGGGCGAACGGGCCAGGCTGCTTCGGGTCTGCCTTGAAGCGAACTACGGGGGCGGCGAGCTCGACGTTGGCCGGGATGCAATCCTTGGTCGTCAGGCTCGGAATGAGCAGATATTCGCCGAAAGTTCGGCTCGGCTCATCGTAGATGAATACCATGGCGTGAGGTAGTTCATGCCCTAGGCTCTGTCAAGGCGAGCCCGTGGGCCGCGCTCCGTCTCGTTTGGCTTCAGGGCCGCGGCCCCCAAGCACTCCGCTGTTGCCGCGCGCGCTAGCCACTGTTCAAGCGCGAAAGAAGACCCCAAGATCCGCCGATGGGCAACCGCGTGTTCGAGCAAGCGATCCTGATCCGCGAAGAGCACTTGGACACCTTCGGCCACGTGAACAACGCGCGTTACTTGGAGATTTTCGAGCAAGCACGCTGGGATCTGATCACGGAGAACGGCTTCGGATTGGATTTCGTGCGATCTTCCGGCACCGGGCCTGTTGTGCTGGAAGTGGCGTTGCGGTTCTTGCGTGAAGTGAAGAACCGCCAGCAGATGCGCATTCGCACTTCACTGGACAGCTACGAAGGCAAGATCGGGCGCATGACGCAGCTCTTGATCGATGAGACCGACCAGGTGTGCTGCGAGGGCAAATTCGTGATTGCGCAGTGGGACACTGAGACGCGCAAACTCATCCCGCCCACACCGGAATGGCGACGCGCAGTGGGCTTGGAAGAGTGACGCTCGGGCGCGTCCGGGCGCCTCAGTGGGGCTCACGCGCACGCGGCATTTCTGTCTCCGACGCCAACCGGCGCCCGTAACGCTTGGAGATCGCTGGCTGCGCAGCGGCACGGGGTTCGGGAACGGTTGTTGCTCTCGTTTAGGGCATGCCTACCTGGTTTCCCCATTTCGCCGAAGAAGTCGAACGCTTCACCCCCCTGCCGCGGCCACCGATTGAAGATCCGCCGCTGCCGCCGAATCAGCCCGTAGAACCGGGGCCGGATTCGCCTGATTTTCCGGGGCCGGTGGATGCCGGAGCGCGCTGACGGTCACGCCGGCAAGACACCGACGTAACGCGACGCAGGGCGAATCAATCTGCCTGTGCGGCGTTGCTCGTCGATGTGCGCGAGCCAGCCTGCGCAGCGACCAATGGCGAACGTAGCCGTGAAGAGTGCGCGCGGAATGGCGAGCGCTTCGAGTAGAAGCGCTGTGTAGAATTCTACGTTCGCGCGCAATGGGCGGTCCGGATGACGTTCATTGAGCAGCGTGACCGCAGCTTGTTCCACGCGCCGGGCGTGTGCGAGGCGGGCTTCCAGCATCGCGCTCTCGCCCTCTTCTTCCGCAAGGCGGGACAGCGCGCGTTCGAAGACCAGAGCGCGCGGATCGCGCACTCTGTAAATGCGGTGGCCAATGCCCATGATGCGGCGACCTGCGGCGAGCTCGGCTTCGAGCCAAGCGCGCGGGGCGGTGCCCTGCGTGGCGTCCAGCATGTCGAGAACTGGGCCCGGAGCGCCGCCGTGGAGCGGGCCTTTCAAGGCACCCAGCGCGGCCGCGATGCACGAAATGACGTCCGACCCGGTCGAAGCGACCACGCGCGGCGCGAACGTCGACGCATTGAGTCCGTGATCGGAAACGGTGACCCAGTACGCGTCGAGCGCGCGCACGCGGGCCGCCGAGTGCGGCAAGCCGAGCATAGCCAAGAAGTCTTCGGCTTGGCCGAGCGCGGGATTGGGCACGATGAGCGGCAGGCCCGCGCGCTGGCGAGCGCCGGCAGCAACGTACACCGGGAGCGCGCCGAGCACCGCGAGCGCGTCACCGCCTGCGGAGCCTTGCGTCACGCACGCGAGCAGCGCGTCCATCGCATCCGGCAGCTTCAGCGCGCGGGTCAAGTCACCTAGCACAGCGAACGCGGCGGAACGGGACTCTGCCAACGCAGCGTGCAAACCCGGCGGAGGTGCGCCGCTGCCGAGCTCCAGCAACCGCGCTGCGACGGTTTCGAACGTCGCGGCTTGGTCCAAAGCCAGCGCCTCGACGCGCACACCGGCGATTACCAGCTCACCACGCTCACCGTCCACATGACTCAGCCGGGTGTCCGCGACCACCACGCCCTCGAGCCCGGCGGCCTTCGCGGCGGGCTCGAGAGAAGCGGTTTTTCCCTGCATTTCTGTCGAGTTCATGAGCTGAGGATGGAACTCGAGACGTGTTTGATCAACGTTGATTCGACAATCAAGGTGCGTTCGGTACGCTTCGCGGATGGCGAGCAAAGAGAAGTGGCTCACATCGCGCGAGGCCAGCGCGCGGCTGGGGGTGAAGCTCGCGACCCTGTATGCGTATGCGAGTCGCGGGCTGATCACGAGTTTGGCCAGCGAAAGACCGCGCGGTCGGCTGTACGCGGGGGAAGACGTGGAGCGCCTGTACGTGCGCCACAGCGCGCGTTCGGGTCACGGTCCCGTCGCAGCAGGCGCGCTGCGCTTCGGCGAACCCGTGTTGGAAACGAGCATCTCCGACGTTGGCCCCGAGGGACCCCGCTATCGCGGCTACGCCGCAATCGACTTGTGCCGCGCGGGCGTTGGCTTCGAGCGCGTGACCGAATTGCTCTGGACAGGCACGTTGCCCGACGCGGGGGCCGTTGCACCGCAGCTGAGCTCTCTCGAGTGCGACGAGAAACGCCTTTGGCCGCTCCTGAAAGGGCGCGCCGCGCTGCCCAAAATGTCGCTCATCGTGGCCGCCCTCGCGCTCGGTGATGAAGATCGGCACGGCGCGTCGGACTCCGCGGAGCACGCGCGCGCTCGCGCGGTGATGCATTGGCTGGCACACGCCCCCGCAGCAACTCCGCCGAACGCGCGGCGCTTCGACGCGCTCACCATCACGTTGCTGAACGCCCTCGGCGTGAAGATCACCGCGCCGCGCCTCGCCAACGTCGATCGCGCGCTCGTGCTGTGCGCAGAGCACGAGCTCAATGCCTCCGCGTTTGCGGCGCGCGTGGCGGCCTCCGCGGGAGCGGATCTGTACGCTTGCCTGAGCGCCGCCCTCAGCACCCTGAGCGGCAGCGCGCATGGCGGCGCATGTGACCGAATCGAGGCGTTGATCGCCAGTATCGGCGTACCGGCGCGCGCCACGCGCACCGTGCGTGAATGGTTGAGCCGCGGTGAACCCGTGCCCGGCTTCGGACATCCGCTGTACGCCAAAGGCGATCCGCGTGGCGCGTACCTAGTCGACCTCGCACGCGCGCAGGGCGCAAAAAGTATCGCCGCGCGCACCGCACTCGCGCTCGTGAACGCAATGGCCGTTGGCGGTCACCCCGCACCAACCCTGGACGTGGGCCTCGTCGCCCTGTGCCATTGTTTGGGTCTACCGCGTGGTAGCGCCGCAAGCGTATTCGCGCTCGGACGCAGCGCGGGCTGGGTCGCGCACGCTCTGGAGCAACGCTCGGCCGGCTATCTATTGAGGCCGCGAGCGCGCTACGTCGGCGTGCCGGCGCGCCTCGGCGTCGCCTAACACCCGCCGATCCCCCTTGATTTCCGCTCAATTCACGCACACCCGAGCGACGCGCCCACCAAACGCCGTCTGTCGTTGACACCCCCACCGCCGCCTGCCAGATTCCGCCCGCTTCGCGCCCCAAAGACGCCCCTGGAGAGGTGACCGAGTGGTCGAAGGTGCTTGACTGGAAATCAAGTGTACGG
>JBDTJC010000258.1:0-4713 GCA_039936055.1 Polyangiaceae bacterium
CACGCGCGCGTAGCAGCTCACCCAACGCGAAACGCGCTTGGCGTGCCTGCATGGTGTGCTCGATGCTTGCCTCGACTCCGACCGCCTGCGAGGTCAGGTTGCTCAGCCCCAGCGTGTCCTTGTGCAACGTCAACTCGCGTGCGGCGTCCGACAAGGCGCTGCGCTCGGGCGTATTGATTTTCTGCAGGCAACAGGACACGAGCGCGAGGTCCGCGCTGTTTTCGGCGACCGCGCGCACCAGGGTGTCGCCGAGCGCACCGCACGCGTGCAGGCCGATCGCGAGGTCCGTTGGACGGAGTTCAAGGCCATCACGGAAAGCGTCGACGACGGCAAATTGTGCGCTGAACGTGCCCGTCGCCGCGCCGAGTTCACGCGAACTCGCGCGCGCCACGCGCTCTGGGTTTCGTTCCAGACCGAGTGCTTCGCGGCTGAAGTGGCGCGCTGATAGACGCGTGAAATGCCCGCTGCCGGCGCCCACGTCCACGATGCGCTGCGCGTTCGCGACGAGTGGCGGAAGGGCGCTCAGCAGCGCCGAGAGCTGACGCTGCTTGCGCCACGACACTCCGCGAAAATCTTGCTCTGTCGTGAGCGCGCCGGCTTCGAGCGCGGGCAACGCGCTGAGCTCACGCACCTGGCTGGCGAGTTCAGCCAGGCTTTCGGGCGTGCCGGGCAGCGTTGTCGCTGCTGTTGCCAGGCCCTGTGCCTCGCAGCTGGCGAGCTCAGCGTCACTCAGATTGAGCAGGAATTCAGCCCAGCCGCGCCGCTCACACCAAGCGGGAACCGAAGCCGTGTCTACGCGCTGCCGAACGATGTCGAGCGCAGGGAGCAGCGTGTCGAGCGCGTGGCTGAGCGCGCGGGGGACGAAGAACGGCATCAGCGACCGACTGCGGCCGAATCGATGTAGCGCTGCGCTAGACGGCGGAATGCGCGCTCGCGTTGCACGATGGGCTGCAAGCCGCTGCACACGCGGGGCGCGCTGCGTTCCGGGCAGGTTTGGCAGGGACTGCGATTCGGGCCGCGGCGGCGGTACAACCACAAGAACCCGCCGCCGAAGGCGCCCAAAACAAGCGCGAACACGCGCGGCGCGAGTGCCGGGCTCAGTAGTCCCCCGAGCCCGGCGAAGCTGGCAACAGCCGCGGGCAGAGCGCGCCCGAGTGACTTGGGTAAGCGTAGCGCGAGCGAAGCGAGGAATACGCTGACGCCGAGCGCGGCACACACGAACAGCAGCTGCACACCCGGGCGCGCTAGCAACGCGCTGGCGGCGCCGAGCAGCGTGCCGGCGGCTGAACTCGCACAACCGCGACACACGCGCGCTCGCCGCCCGAGCGGGATCAGCTCCGTCGCGTAACGCCCACACAGCGGATGATGGGCGAAGCGATGGAACGCGTGCGCGCGCCGCGCCAGGCGATCCACCTGGCGTGCCGTGGACGTGGGCAGCCGCGCGCGCGACATGTGCTCAGCCGTTGACCGGCGCGAGCACCACGGCCGTGCCGTAAGCCACGATTTCGTTGGTATTTTGCATCAGCTCCCCGGAATCGAAGCGCATCGCCAGCACCGCATTGGCGCCTTGCGCTTGCGCGTGTTGTTCCAAGCGCTGCATTGCCACGTTGCGGGATTCAGTCGCAAGCTCGGTCAGCGCGGAGATCTCACCGCCGAAGATCTGTTGGCATCCCGCGCAGGCGGTGCCCACGACACTACGAGAGCGTACCGTGATGCCCCAGCAAGGGCCGACTACGCGCACGATGGTGTAGCCGGGCGGTGCATCGAACGTCGTCAGCACGGGAATGGCGTGGATGTGCAGCTGCATGTCGTGCGACGCTAGCATTGAAATGGCCGCTGGGACGGCAGCCCGCGCGCCCCCAATACGAACGAGTGCGCCACTATGGTGAGATGTACGAGTCTCTAAAAGACCGCGAACTGATGACCGAACCCGCGCCGCGGCGCGGGCTCATCAATAATGAGGCGGCTTTTCCAGCGGCTGGGGTTCGCCCATGCCGGATACGCGAGTGCGCATCCCCGCGAGTTGCTGTTCCAGCGCCGTGATCGCTTTTTGCTGCTCGAATACGACCTGGTTCAGCTCGGCGAGCTGGCGCTCCAAGTGGGCGTAGCGAATCTCTAAGTCGACGACGCGCGGGTCCATCAGCGCTCCGTAGCACGAGTGACGCGCGCTCGTGTCACTCGTAGCCGAGGCCACTGGGCGGCTCGGCGATGGGTGTGCCGGCGCTGGGCGCGCCGCTCGGCGTAGCGGCAGGTTTGGCTTCCGGCGTGGCGGCGGAGACTTTCGCGTTGCTGTCAGCGCTCGCGGGGGCGGCTGGCTTTGCCGCGGGCCTGCTGTTGGAGGCGACGGTGACGCGAGGCGCTTCTTTGGGTTTGGGCTTGGCGGCGAGCACGAAATGAGGCGTGGCTTGCGGGGAGCAGCCGGGACCGAAGCCGCTGGCATCGAACTCGGTTTCGTATGAGCCCTTGCTGACTTTCCCTTGGGCGTCGTGCGTCGTCACTTCGAGCCGTACTTCACGCATGCCGGCGCGCGAGGGTGAACAGTAAGACACGAGGTAGTCGCGGAAATAGTCGTCGTCGACGGCCTTCTCCAGATCATACAGCGGTGAGCCAAGCGTGTTCACCGAGCCCGCGCGCGCTTCGCCGTTCTTGCCCAAGAACGAGATGTTCGTCGAAGTCGCCCACTGGCCGACCGTCAGCAAGAAGTAGTGGTGCGGCGAGTCAGCGACGAAGTCACGCACTTTGGCGTCGTCGACGCGACCGGCCAAATCCGGATTCAACGCGACCACGATTACAGTGCCGTCTTGAATCGGCTTGCCTTCGGCGGCGAGGCTCGCGCTCAGCTTCTGCGCGCTATCGATCACGGCCGTGTACAGGCTGGACGAGGAATCACGGCGGCTGAAGGCGAGCAGGCGATCCATGCTCGTGTCTTTCTCGTCCGGCTCGGCGCGGGCGTCGCGCGGGTAGTCCGCGATCAGATGCGCGCTCTTCGTGCCGTCGAAGGCGTACAGGGTCACGGCTTCCCGTTCGCGCAGCTTCACGATGAACGGGCGCAGCGCTTCGGCCATCGCCTTGCGGTCGTCCGCATTGAGGGATTTGCTCATGTCCACCAAGAGCGCGACGCGCCGCGTGGCGGAGGTTGCAGTAGGCAGCAAGGTGAGCTTGATCTGCTCGTTATCGAGCTTTTTGCCGTCTTCGTAGACTTTGAAGGCTTGTGTATCGAGGCCCATCACGGCGGAGCCGTGTTGGCTGACGGCCACGTACATCGCGACGTTGCCCGGCTTCTGCGTGCTGACAGCGACGGGCTCTACGTTCACCGTGCCCGTCAGTCCGCAACCGGCGAGCGCACACAACGCAACAGGAACGAGCAACTGCGAGAGCGAGCGCATCACGGCTTGGCTCCGGGGCTCAGCTTGGCCAACGCGTGAGTCAATAAGGGGCTGCCCTTCAGGCAGGAGTTGCACGAGGCTTCCGAGCTGGCGATGCAGCCAGAACCACGTGCGAAGCGTTCCAGAATGCTCAGGGTGCGCTTCCCGCCGTCTGCTTCGGCCCGACCGAGCAGTGCTTGGCGCGCGGCGCAGTCCGGCGCCAAGAGCAGAGCGGCGGCGACGCGCGTATCTGCGCTAGCGTCGAACGCGAGGTTGTTCGTGAGCTCGGCGCGGGCGTGCTCACGCACGGACTCGCGCACGCCGGAGGTTGTCGCCAAATCGAACGCGATGTCCGAGCCGCGCCCGCCCAACTTGCGCAAACAAGCGAAGCTCTGTTCGGACGCGGCGGATTGCGCGGCACGCCACAAAATGCCCATTACCTTGCCGTTTTGGGCGCTGGTCGGCGCGACCTCCAGCAGGTGTTCGACCGTGCTCACGGCTGCGGCGTAGCGTTGCGCTTGAGCTTGTTCGCTCGCGAGCGCGATGCCGACTTGCGGATCGTCGGGGAATTGAAGGGCCAAGCTCTCGATGGCGGGCAAACCGCGGCTGAGGGCGTGCAGGAGCGCCGCGGGGTCGGCGACTGCCGCCGCTGCGGGCGCTTCAGTTACCGCGCCGAGCACGGCCGACGCTGGAGGCGCGGCGGGCGCATCCGCGGGTGCCACGACGGGCGCGGCCGTCTCGTTTGCGACGAGCGCGTTGCTCGCTGGAGCGCTGATGGCTTGCTCGGCGGCGTGGTGGTGGTGCGTCACTAGGTTGTGCGCGAGCCAAATGCCGAACAGAGCGATGAACGGAGCCGTGACAACTAGCGCGCGTGGCGCCGATCGGAGCGTTTTTCGTGACCAACGGTCGGCCCGCGGCAGCCACGCTTGACCCTTGTTCCACAGCGCTTGCACGCGGAGCGAGCTCTCGACCCGCAAGCGCGGAACGGGCGTGCTGAGCACCACGGGCATTTCCGAGGCCGGAGCAGAGACACGCGGAAATGGCTCCGGCGGTGTCGGCGGCGCCTCTTGGAACGCCGCAGCGGCCGGCTCGACGGGCTCGGCTTCTGTCACACGCGGAGTGAGGTCGATAGCGGCGGCTTCTGCGGGAGCGGCTTCTGCGACGCCGTTTGCATCCGGGGTGGGGTGCTCGGCATCGGTTGCCGGAGCTGCCTCTGCGGTTGCGGCTTCTGCCGGCGCGGCTTCGGCTTCGATGGCGACGACGGCTGCTTCCGGCGCGACGACGGCTGCTTCCGGCGCGACGACGGCTGCTTCCGGCGCGACGACGGCTGCTTCCGGCGCGACGACGG
>JBDTJC010000259.1:0-21256 GCA_039936055.1 Polyangiaceae bacterium
GGCACACGCGCACGGAGTACCTGCCGCCCGAGCTGTCCGGCTACACACCGGAAGATCCGACGGACCTGTGGGCTGGCGAAAACGTCGTCGGCATCGACACCGGTTGCGGCAACGGCGGCTTCCTCACTGCCCTCGAGCTGCCGGCGATGAACGTGTACGAGTCGCGGGACTGAGAGGACCGCTGTGCGGGCGCCTCACTAGGGCAAGCGCATCACAGTCGCGACCAGCGAGCGCACGGAGCTGCCGGTAAACGGCTTTTTTAGCTTCGGATTGTCGACGGCTTCGAAGAAGTGGGCGGCCGGTTCAGCGAACGCGCCGCCCGTCATGAACACGATTTTGTGCTCTTGGCCGGGGTGGCGCTCGCGGATGCGCTGGTACACGTCCACGCCGGACATTTCGGGCATCATTACGTCGCAGAAGATGACGTCGAAGGACGTCCCTTCGGCAAGCGTTTGCATCGCTTCGGGCCCGGAAGTCGCAACGTGCACGTCGTGCGAGAACAGCACGCGCCGAAACGCGCGCAGGATCGCGGGTTCGTCGTCGATGACCAAAATGCGCGCGCGAAAGCGGTCGCTCGAAAACGGCGGCACGCTCTCGTGAAGCGGCTCCGAAGGAGCGGCGAGCGGCGCGGCAGGCAACGTGACAGTGACGCGCGTGCCGCGGCCGTGCTCGCTCTCAACCAGGATTTCGCCTTCCAGCTCGCGCACGATGCGCTGCGCGATCGAGAGCCCGAGCCCGGTGCCCACTCCGACCGGCTTGGTCGTAAAAAACGGGTCGAATACCCGCGTGAGGTTCTCTTTGGCGATACCGCAGCCCGTGTCCTCGATTTCAAGCGTGGGGCGCCCACGTGGGTCTTGCCGCGTGCGCACGGTGATCGCGTTGTGTTCGCTGGCGCCCGGTTCAATCGCGTGAGCCGCGTTGATCAGGATGTTCAGGATGACCTGACCGAGCCGTGCCTCGGTACCGAACACTGCCGGCACGCCCGCAAATTCGCGCACCACGCGCGCGCGGTGTTTGATTTCGTTGGTGGCCACGCTCAGCGCGCGCTCGGTCGCGTGCTCCAAATCAACGGCGACCACGCGCACGTCCAAAGGCCGCGAAAAGCTGCCGATGTCGGACACGATGCGGCGCACGCGCTCGGCGCCGTCCAAGCTGTCCTCCAGGACGTCCGCAAACTCGGCAAGCATTGAACCTTCGAGCCGCCCCGAACCCTGCGCTTGGACTTGCGCGAGCACCCGCTTCACGTACTCGAGGTTCGCGATCACATAGGAGAGCGGATTGTTGATGCCATGCACCACACCCGCCGCCAGCGTGCCGATCGACGCCATGCGGTCGCGGCTCTGCAGCCGCTGCTCGACTTCAGGAGCGCGCACCGACCCGGGAGCATCGCGTTCTTCTAGCGCAGCGCTGAGTTCGTCCGAGAAAGAGGCCATGCGGTGGGGCGTTCACGGGAACGGCCGTGCTCACCCGGAAGTTGAGTGCGACAAGCGCGCACACGCACCCCGCGCACTTCAGCCCGCTGTTTCGGGGGCCGGCCACTCATGCGCCGGGTACGGCGCGCCCGAATTGGCATCGCGCGCCAGATACGCGATTGCCCGGCCGCCGCCTTCGAGTTCGACCTCTCGCCGCTGATACGACTGGCCTTCGAACGCGTCGAGTGCGGCGATGTGCGCCCTTGGCAGTTCGAACAACTCACCACAAATCGAACTCGTACCGAGCACGAGCAACGGGTAGCCCGCGAGCAGGCGAAGTGCGTAGTGCGGGACGGTGCACGCCTCGGCCACGAAGCGCGCTGCACCGAGCTCGTGATGATTGCTGTGGCCCCGCTTGAGCGAGCCGTAAGCGAACAGCAAGAAGTGCGTGCCGGGCGGCGTCGGACCAGCCCTACCGGGGAAGGCGCTTCGTAAGGATGATTTGCTTCTGAAACTCGGGCGTGCCGACGTTGCCCTGGTGGCAGCTCTTGCAATGAAGCGGGCTACCGTCCTTGGTTTGGAAGTCCTCCACGAGGTGAGTGGTCATCCACTCCATGGCGAACGAGGCCCGACGCGGGTCGCCCAGGATCTTGGCGACACCCTTACCATCGGCCGCGTGGCAGTTGTTGCACCAGGGCAGCTCGCCGTTCTTCTTCCTCTGCAGCGCCGGGATCAAGTCGGAGGCCATCCAGTTGGCGATCTCCTTCCGGTGGGTCATCGCCTTGTAGTCGGGAACGAGGTGGCAGTACTGACACCTGACCCCGAGGGAGCGGGTGACGCCGGCCATGGTTATGTACACCTCGCGCTGGCAGCGCGCCTTGGCGGCCACGCCGGTGTAAGTACGCCAGAGCGGTTCGGGAGGCGGCTCGCCGGGCTCTTGATCGCAGTCCCCGGGCATGGCGGCGGCGGCAACTACGGGGTGCGCGAACAGAGCAGGCGCTGCCGACGATGCTGCGGAGGCCGCGCTAGTGCGCGGTTCCGGCGCTCCACCGCATGCCGCCCCGCCCATGCTGAGCGTGAGCGCGGCTCCAACCAGCACGAGCCCAAAGTGCTTCACCCGACGACCATACACCAGCGCAGAACGGCTCACGAAATAGTCGCAAAATCGCTAACTTTCACCCAGAACAGATGCGTTCTTGCTGCGGGATTCGTGCTGGACTACTCCGCTAGCGCGTTGGCGCTAACCTCACGTGCCGGCAAGCACGCTTTCATCGCCGCCCAAGCCACGGAACCGTCCGTGCGCCGACACTTAGCTCGACGCTAGCGTTATCCACCAAAAGTTACGGACCACCGCCACACGAAGCGCGCTCTGGTCCGCCAGTTGCAGAGCAGAATTAGTCAGGAGTTATCGACCATGGCACGAAAGAAAATCGGTCTCATTGGCGCGGGCAACATCGGCGGCGAACTCGCGAACCTCGCGGCGACGAAGCAACTGGGCGACGTCGTGTTGTTCGACATCGCGGCGAAAGAGAAGTTCGCTCAGGGCAAGGCCCTCGACCTCGAGCAAGCCAGCGTGCTCTCCGGCAGCGACGCCAAGATCACCGGCACCTCCAACTGGGAAGACCTCGCAGGCGTGGATGTGTTGATCATCACCGCCGGCATCCCGCGCAAGCCGGGTCAGTCGCGTGATGATTTGGTTGGCTCGAACCTGCCCATCATCCAGAACGTCGCCGACAACGCCAAGAAGCATTGCCCGGACGCTTTCGTGATCGTGATCAGCAATCCGCTCGACGCCATGGTGTACGAGTACAAGCGCCGCGTCGGCGCCCCGCGCGAAAAGGTCGTGGGCATGGCCGGAGTGCTGGACAGCGCGCGTTTCTCGCTGTTTTTGGCCCGCGAAGTTGGCGCCAGCATCAAGGACGTGCGCGCCACCGTGCTCGGCGGCCACGGTGACGACATGGTGCCCGTGCTCGGCTACACCACGATCAACGGAATTCCGGTGCAGCAGCTGATCAAACAGGACCGCTTGACCGCGATCATCGACCGCACGCGCAAGGGCGGCGGCGAAATCGTCGGCTTGATGGGTACCAGTGCGTACTACGCGCCGGCCGCCAGCGCGATCGCGATGGCGCAAGCGTACTTGAACGACGAGAAGCGCATCCTGCCGGCTGCCGCGTACCTCGAGGGCGAGTACGGCTACAAGGACCTGTACCTGGGCGTACCGGTCGTGATTGGCGCGGGCGGCGTCGAGAAGATCATCGAGATCGAACTCTCCGCTGCCGAGAAGGCGATGCTCAAGACCAGCGCGGACAGCGTCCAAAAAGTCGTCGACATCGTCAAAGCCAAGTCCTGATCAGCACATGAAAATTCACGAATATCAGGGTAAGCAGCTGTTCCAGAAATACGGCATCCCCACGCCCAAGGGGTTTCCGGTATTTCAGGCCAGTGAAGCCGAAGGCATCGCCAAGAAGCTGATCGACGAGACCAAGATCCCGGTCGTGGTCGTGAAAGCGCAGATCCACGCGGGCGGCCGCGGCAAAGGCGGCGGCGTGAAGGTCGTCAAGGGCGGCCCAGCAGAGGCCAAGGCCGTGGCGGGGAAGCTGATGGGCATGCAGCTCATCACTCACCAGACCGGGCCTGAAGGTCAGAAGGTGCAACGCCTGTACATCGAGCAAGGGCTCGATATCGCGCGTGAGCTGTACCTGTCCTTGGTCGTCGACCGCGAAGCACGTCGCGTCGTGCTGATGGCCTCGACCGAAGGCGGCATGGAAATCGAGACCGTCGCCGAGCACACGCCCGAGAAGATCCTGACCGAGCACATCGATCCGGTGACAGGTCTTGCCCCTTATCAAGCGCGCAAGCTCGCTTACGCGCTCGAAATCGGCAAAGGCGCGCCCAGCCCGAAAGACACCGTCAACGAGTTCGTGAAGCTCGTGATGAAGCTGGGTGAGCTGTTCGACAAAGAGGATTGCTCGCTGTGCGAGATCAATCCGCTGGTCGTCACCAAAGACGGCAAAGTCGTAGCGCTCGACGCCAAAGTCACCTTCGACGACAACGCCGCGGGCCGCCACCGAGAGTGGGCCGAGCTCATGGACAAGGCTGAAGAAGACCCGGTCGAGCTCGAAGCCCACGACGCGGGCCTCAGCTACGTGTCGCTGGACGGTGACATCGGTTGCTTGGTCAACGGCGCAGGCCTGGCCATGTCGACCATGGACATCATCAAGCACGAGGGCGGCAACCCGGCGAACTTCTTGGACGTCGGCGGCGGCGCCACCAAAGATCAGGTGAAGAAAGCCTTCTCGATGATTCTATCGAGTTCGAAGGTCAAGGGCATCTTCGTCAACATCTTCGGCGGCATCATGAAGTGTGACGTGATCGCCGAGGGCGTGGTCGCGGCGACCAAAGAGCTCGGGCTCAAGGTGCCGTTGGTCGTGCGCCTGGAAGGCACCAACGTCGAGCTCGGTAAGCAAATCTTGAAAGACAGCGGCCTGGCGATTCAGGCTGCCGACACGATGTCCGACGGTGCGAAGAAGATCGTCGCCGCCGTGCGCGCTGCGTGAAGAGGAATCCGATAGATGGCAATTCTGATTGATAAGAACACCAAGGTCCTGTTCTCCGGGATCACTGGTTCTGCGGGCTCCTTTCACGCCAGACAATGCATCGCTTACGGCACGCAAGTCGTCGCAGGCGTCACTCCGAACCGTGGCGGAGAGCGGTTCGAAGCCGAGGGTCCTGACGGTAAGAAGGTGATCGTGCCGGTGTTCGACACGGTCGCCGAGGCCGTGAAGCAAACCGGCGCGGACACTTCGTGCATCTTCGTGCCGCCGCTGGGCGCGGCGGATTCGATTCTCGAGGCGTTCGACGCCGAGCTGAAGCTGGTCGTGTGCATCACCGAGGGCATCCCGGTGATGGACATGGTGCGCGTGCGCCGCATCATCGAAGGTCGCAAGACCAAGCTGATCGGTCCCAATTGCCCGGGCGTGATCACGCCGGGCGCTTGCAAAATCGGCATCATGCCGGGGCACATTCACCGCGTCGGCAAGTACGGCGTGGTGTCCAAGTCCGGCACGCTGACGTACGAAGCGGTGGGGCAATTGACCGCGCTGGGCATGGGTCAGAGCACGTGCGTCGGCATCGGTGGCGATCCCGTCGCGGGGATGGACTTCGTGGACGTCCTGAAGATGTTCAACGACGACCCGGACACCGAAGGCGTAATCATGATCGGCGAAATCGGCGGCAACGCCGAAGAACGCGGCGCCGAATACATCGGCAAATACATGAAGAAGCCGGTCGCAGGCTTCATCGCGGGAACCACAGCGCCGCCCGGCAAGCGCATGGGTCACGCGGGCGCGATCATTTCTGGCGGTAAGGGAACGGCTAAAGACAAGATTGCCGCCTTGGAGGCTGCTGGCGTGCGTGTCGCGCCGACGCCGAGTGATATGGGGACGACGCTGCGTAGTCTGTTGAAGTCGTGAGGAGCTGACCCGTTCGGCTTTGCGCCGCCGCCTCGCGTGAATTTTGACTTGCGAGGCGGTGGGGGATTTGGGGCGTGTGGGCGTGTTGGGAGGTTCTTGGGTTGTGATCGGGTGGGGCGTCCTGCGGCTAACGCTTGCGGTTGAAACAGTAGTTCTCCGGTTCACCCCGTCGGGTGTTCCGAAGCGGCTTCGCCGGCTTTCGTGGGTCTGCTCCTTGTTGGCAGATCGTGATCTGACGCGCTTCGTGATCCCCGACGGGGGGGTCTTCCAAGACTTGTCGCTCGTTTAGTTTCCGGGCATGCGGCTGGGCTGCTCGGCGCACGCTGAGGCGCGAGCGTGCGGCGCTCCGCGCGCACCGGGAGGAGAGCGGAGGCGGCTGGGCTGCTGGGCGCACGCGCGGGCGTGGCGGGCGGCGCTTCGCGCGCACCGGGGAGGCTGAGAAGAGAGGCGGGCGGCTGTTGGGGCTTGGCGCGCGCGGGGGCGCGGGGGAGAAGTCGGACATGGTTGTGCGTCGCGTGTCTCGTTTTTTGCCTTCGGTGGCGCGGTGTCTCGCTGTAGCCGTCGCAGCGATCGCGTTGTTGATTGGGGTGGTGGCCTCGAATGCGCCGGCATTTGCCGCGCAGTTTGGCGGCGTAGCGCCTGCAGGGTCGAAAGCCGATGCCGCCTCCGCGGCTGCGGCGAATGACGAGAAAGTCGCGCCGGACTCGCCGCGCGCCTCGATGACGGATTTCAATCAGCTGACGCGCGCGGGCGAGTACGCGAAGGCCGTACGTTACCTCGATCTGTCGTCGGTCAATCAGAGCGACGGCCCGGTTCTGGTCAAGCGCTTGCGCGAAGTGCTCGACCGTCATTTGTGGATCGACATCGCGAAGCTGTCGCCCAATCCCCACGGTAACGAAGACGATAGCCTAGCTCCGGATCGCGAAACGCTGGGCAACGTGCCGGGAGCGACGGGCGAGCCGGAGCCCGTCGTGATTGTGCGGCGCGTGGACCGCGCTGGACCGCGTTGGGTGTTTGCGGCGAGTACCGTCGCGCACATCGACGATTGGTACAATCACCTCGAAAATCGCTGGCTGCTTGAGCGATTGCCCAAACGAGCATTGAACTTCGGGCCGCACGAGCTCAGGTGGTGGCAGTGGCTAGCGCTCGTACCGCTCCTGATCACGGGCTGGCTGGTCGGCTTCGTGGTCACGCGCGTCTCGCGCTTCGCGATCGTGCGTGTGATGCCCGAGCACAGCGCGGAAACAGCCCGCAAACTGCGCGGTCCCGCGACTCTGGCCTGGATGACGGGCGCCTGCTACGCGCTCCTGCCCTGGCTAAGCCTGTATGAGCCCGCCGACGTCTACGTGCGGCGTTGGTTCTCGGTTTCCCTGCTCGTGGCCTTCTTCTGGGCGCTCTGGAAAGCCGTCGAGCTCTCGCAACACACCTGGAGTTCGTCGCACTGGGCACGGAACTCGCTCACGGCGGCTTCCCTCTTGAACCTCGCCGCGCGGCTCGGCAAGGTCGTCGTGGCCGCGTTCGCGCTCGTGGCCGTGCTCGCCGAGCTCGGCTACCCCGTCACCAGCATCGTCACCGGGCTCGGCATAGGCGGTGTCGCCCTCGCGCTGGCCGCGCAGAAGACCGTCGAGAATCTGTTCGGAGCATTCTCACTCGCCATCGACCAACCGTTCCGCGAAGGTGACGTGATTCAAGTCGATGGGGTCTCGGGGACCGTGGAAACCATCGGTTTGCGTTCGACACGCATCCGCACCGTCGACCGCACGCTGATCAGCATCCCCAACGGCAAGCTCGCGGAGATGCGTGTCGAGACCATCAGCGCGCGCGATCAGATCCGCTTCTACTGCATGTTCGGCGTGCCGCACTCGGCCGCCAGCCAGATGCAGGCGCTGGTCAGCGGTATCGAAAACGCGCTCCGCGAGGCACCCAAAGCCGTCAACGAAACGATCCGCGTGCGCTTCGTCGGCCTCACGGATTCCGCGCTGAATATCGAGGTTTCGGCGATGCTCGCGACCACGAACTACGCGCAATTCGTGGACGTGCGCCAAGCCTTGCTGTTGAGCATCCTGAGCGTGCTCGAGAACGCGGGCAGCGCCCTAGCCAATCCCCTCGGGGACCTAGCCAAGGCGCGAACCACCACGAATTGACTAACTGCTCTCGCAGCTCCAGTTGACGCCGTTGCAGAAGCACTGATCGTCCTGATACGCGCAGGTGCGAACGCTCTGACATTGCGAGGCCAGGCCTATCACTGCTGGCTTGCCCGTGGGACAGCTCACGGGATTGGTTTGGCACTGCCACTTCGCCTGTTCACCGATGCCGATGCCGATGCCGATGCCGATGCCGACGCAGGCGCAGAAGCCTCCGCCAGGTAGCGGGCACTCCGCACTGCCGTACATCTTGCAGGAGTTGCCAGTGGCCATGGCCGGATCCGAGCACTTGGTCCCGGGCGTCCCGTAACAGTTCCATTTGCGCAGGTACACGCCGGGGCCGGTCGCCTGGCAACTGCACGCATTCCCATCGTAGAAGCAGCTGTCCGGCGTAGCCAGCAGGCAAGCGCCGGCCTGCGCGGTGTCTGGGCAATTGGTGCCGGCACCGCCTGCGCCGCTACCGGCGCTCGCACCGCCCGCTCCGGCGCTCGTACCGCCCGCTCCGGCGCTCGCGCCACCCGCTCCGGCGTTCGTACCACCCGCTCCGGCGTTCGCGCCGCCCGCTCCGGCGTTCGCGCCACCAGCGCCCGCCGCCGCGCCAGCCGTGCCGCCGCTCGGCGCGCCAGCGCTAGGCGCACCGCTTTGACTGGAGCCACCCATGGCCATGCCGCGCGCGCCGGCGCCCGGAGCGCCGCCCATGCTTTCGCCAGCCTTGCCCGTGGACATGCCGCCTCCGGCAACACCCGGCTGACCCGCGGAAGCACCGCCGGCGCTCATGCCGGCGACCGTGGTGCCATCACCACTGTTGCCGGCTACGCTCCCGTTCACACCGGCCTTGCCGGTGTCTGCTCCCGCACTGCCCAGCGACGCTTCACCGCTGGAGGAAAACAACCCGGAGGATGACGCGGAGCCGCACGCAACAGCGAGCAGCACCGAAACGAAAGCCAACGACACAACCCTCGGGCCACGCGCAAATACCATATGTGCTCCAGTAAACTACACTCGGCGCATGAAGATACCGAGTGAGCAGTTGTCTAATAGTAGCTAGTACCTGATTGTCACGGCGCTCAGGCACTAGTTTCAAAAAACGACTTTTGCCCGCCAAATCAAGCGAATTCACGCCACACACATTCGCCGCGTTCATCGCCAGCAACGCGCCGACCTCTAACCACGTTTCAGGTTGATGTGGTGCGTGCACAGCGCGCGCCACGCGCCGCTAACGAGCGACAGTAATGACACGCAGACTCACCATGTCGAGCTGCGAGCCCGAGTCCGGGAACTTCCCCCACACGCTCACTTCATAACGGCCGGCGCGCCCGCTCTTGCCGAGCGGAACCTCGATTCGAAAGTGTTTGCCGTTCAGCTCGACGGGCAGCTTCGTCACGAAGCCCTTCAGGGAAATACAAGTCTTTCGGCGAAGGCACGGAAGACCGCTCAGAAGCTGCCGCTCAAGCCGGCCGACTGATAACCAATCCAGGGTTCGACGTGAGCCGTTGTCTCGCTGGAGCCGTGCTTACCCGCAAGCACGAACAACGTGATGCCGGTCGCCGCGCCGATACCGCCCACCAAGAAGCTGGTAAAAGCGAGCGTGCGACCGCTGGCCGCGTTGCTGTCCAGCGAATCAACAAACGCGCGTTGCGACACTGGGCAACTCTTGCCACCGCACGCTTCGAAAGCATCATCACCTTGCTTCTGCTTGCTGCTCGCAGCGAGCAAGAACACCGTGCCCAAACCGACACCGACGACACCGACGCCGAGCGCCACGTAGCCGCCAACACGCAGCCCGTTCCCCGAGGAAGCGCCGGTGGCAGGCGGTTCCGAGGGAGTAGCGGGTTCATGCGGCGGACCAGCGGGTGTGGCCGCTGCTGGAGTAGTCGCGGCCGGCACCGGCACGGCGGCCGCCGCCGCGCTGGCCGCACTGAGCACCAAATCGACGCTTTGCCGAGACGACGGCTTGATGTCGACGGTAACGTCATTGCTGGAGGCCGACGCAGAGGTGGCGCGGAAGCGATGCACGCCCGGATTGACCGGATGGTACAGGCCAATCAGCGCGGCCGGCACCGCAACACCGTCCATCGTCACACTGACGCTCGTCGGGTCGGCGCCCTTCACGTTCAGGATGAGGGAGGGCATCTCTTCGTCGAGCTTGGCGAGCTGCTTCGGCGCGTCGGCGATCGCCGTAGCAACCGGCGCGGGCACGGGCGGCGTGGGCTGCTCGCGCTTGATCCGGTTGAACAGCTCGTACGCCTCGACCCATTGCCCCAGCTTCAGTTGAGAGCGCGCGATGTACGAGAGATGAATCGGCGAATGAACGATGGCTTCGGCGCGCGAAAACATGTCCACGGCCTCGGCCCACTTACCTTGGTCGAAGTCATCGGCGCCTTGGTTCGCGGCAGCACGCGCGCCCGCGCGCTCTTCGTCTGACAGCGCGAAGCAGGTACTACTCGTGACCCCGACTGCGAGCAGCGTGCCGCAAAGGATGAAATGCGTTCGACGGAAAAGCATCGGCTCAGGCTAACCCGCTCTTGCCGGCGGCTCCAGCCCCGCTAGTGCGGCTCAGGCGAGCACAGCGACAGCGACAGCGACAGCGACAGCGACAGAGCAGATGTAGGTGTTTCGCGAAATCACCGGGCTTGCCGTGCTCACATCGAGCGCACGCGGAAACGGGTGATCCGCCGCGGGCTTCGGTCTATAGTCGCGGACAGCGCTTATGCTTGAGTTTGGGCAAATCATCGAGGGCAAGTACCGCATCGCGCGCCTGATCGGCGAAGGCGGCATGGGCTCGGTTTATGAGGGCGAAAACACCCTCATTAGGCGCCGCGTCGCGATCAAAGTGCTGCACGCGCACAGCGTCTCGCCCGAAACGGTGATGCGCTTCGAGCGCGAAGCGCAAGCCGCCGGCTGCATCGGCAGCGACCACATTCTAGAAGTGCTCGATCTGGGCTCACTGCCCAATGGGGATCGCTTCATGGTGATGGAGTTCTTGGACGGCGAAACGCTCGGCGCGCGCATGTCCAAGGGCCGTATCGACCCGGTGCAGGTCGTGTCGATCATGCGACAGGTGTTGGTTGGCTTGCAGGCCGCGCACGCGGCAAGCATCATTCATCGCGATCTCAAGCCCGACAACATCTTCATCCTGCGCGAAAAAGCAGGCCGCCCTGACTTCGCGAAGATCATCGATTTCGGCATCTCGAAGTTCAACGCTCTCGGCGGCGACATGAGCATGACGCGCACAGGCGCCGTCATGGGCACGCCGTATTACATGTCGCCGGAGCAGGCACAGGGCACGCAAGGCATCGACGGCCGCAGCGATGTGTATTCGCTGGGCGTGATCATGTACGAGGCACTCGCCGGCGCGGTCCCGTTCGACGGTGACACGTTCAACGAGCTGATGTTCAAGATCGTGCTCTCAAACCCGCGTCCCTTGCAGCAGATGGCGCCGCATTTGGATCCGCAACTGGTCGGCCTCGTGGAGCAAGCCATGTCGCGCTCGCTGGATGGGCGCTTCCAATCCGCCGAACAGATGATTCAGGCCATCGACTCGCAGTTCGGGCCGGTTCAAGGGGAATACCGCCGCACGGCGGCGAACCCGGTCGTCGCGCTGCCCCCCGCGGTCGCATCTGGTGCGTATCCCGCCGTACCCGTCCGCACGCCTGGGGCGCCAACGGGTAACACTTGGGCCGCGTCACACGCAGATATCCCGAAGACATCCAGTGCTCCGCTGCTGATTGCCGCCGGTGTTGGTGTGCTGCTGCTCGCCGGCGGCGCGTTCGCCGCATACGAAAAATTCGTCGGCAAGTCGGCGAGCAAAACGGTGGACAGCGCAACCGCCGTCACCGCAACGAGCGCGCTGCCCGCGCCCAACCCAACCCAAGACACGCCGAGCGTCGCGCCGGTCGCCAGCGCGGCTCCCGTAGTGAGTCCAACGCCGAGTACACCGAGCGTTGCGTCGGCCGAACCAGTGAAGGCCGAGCCCGTCGCAGCTGCGGCCAAACCTGCAGCTGCGGCGGCGAAAGCCTTTGCAGCGAAGCCTGCGGTGGCGGCAGCGAAGCCTGCGGCAGCGAAGCCCGCCGCCGCTGCGCCCCGGCCAGCCGCCAAACCTTCCAAGCCGACCTCTCGCGACTTTGGTTACTGATTGCACGATACGAACACCGACCATCCGGACCTTGGCCCTTTGTCCGCTCAACCCCGAAGCCTGACTTCGAGGAGCTTCCATGACTTGCTTCAACTCATTGGGTAAGAGGCTCGGAGCCTCGTTGGGCGCAGCGCTGTTGCTCACCGTCGCGTGTGCGCAGGTGGACCGCGGTTATGACTCGCTGCCGAGCAGCGGCAGCGCAGGCACCGGCACTGGCGAGGCCGGCGACAACGGTAACGCGGGCGAATCAAGCGGCGGCGACGCCGGAAGTGGAACGGCAGGTCACGCGGGACAAGCGGCAGGCGGCAGGTCCGGCGAAGCGGGTGAAAGCGGCGCTGCAGGCGCGGCGGGCGCTACCGCGGCTCCAGGCAGCACGCTGACCGTCGCGCTCGACGGAACCGGCGCGGGCGTCGTGGGCTCGGATCCGGTCGGCATCGACTGCGGTGCGACGTGCATGGCGGACTTCGCGCCGGGCACGCAGGTCACGCTGACTGCGACTCCAACAATGGGCTCGCTGTTCTCTGCTTGGAACGGCGGCGGCTGCTCGGGAACCGGCACATGCGTAACGACGGTAGCCGCGGCCACCACAGTGACGGCAACGTTCACGCTCACCACTCCGGCGCTGACCGTCGTTAAAGCGGGCACAGGTACTGGCACGGTGACTTCCGACGTTGCCGGGATCAACTGCGGCGCACTGTGCAGCGCCGTGTACGACTACGGTACATCCGTCGTTTTGACGGCAACGCCGGGAGCGGGCAGCGTCTTCACCGGCTGGACGGGCGGCGGCTGCATAGGCACCGATCCCTGCACCGTACCCGTAAACGTCGCAACGCAAGTGACGGCGGCGTTCGCTATCCTGGAGCATGTCACGGTCACGAAGTCGGGCGCTGGAACCGGCACGGTCACGTCGACTCCCACAGGCATCAGCTGCGGCGCGACTTGCTCAGCTGGGTTCACGTACGGCGCGCCCGTGACTTTGAGCGCCGTCGCCGACCCGAACAGTACGTTCGCCGGTTGGACGGGGGCTTGTACGGGCACGGGGACGTGCGTCGTTTTCCCGACCGCAGACGTCGCGGTGGGCGCGGTGTTCGGTTGTGCAACGGGCACTGTGACGTACACGTTCACCGGTACGATCCCGACCTTCACTGTCCCGGCGTGTGTTACCGCGCTCACCATTGAGGCCTACGGTGCGCCGGGCGGCGCTGCCGGAATCTACACGGGGGGTCTCGGCGCGCACATGAAAGGCACCGTCGTCGTGACGGGCGGCCAAGCGCTCAAATACCTCGTTGGCGGCCCCGGGCTTGCCGCGACCGACACGGCAGAGAATGCCGGAGCGTCCGGCGGTGGCGGAACGTTCGTGGTCGACTCGGCGACCCCGCCGAATCCTTTGGTGATCGCCGGCGGAGGAGGCGGCGCAAGTCAGTACGGTAGCGGGCTGAACTATAATCCCGGCAACGGGATCAATGCCGCCACCGACAGAGCGGGGAAGGCCCCGACCTCAGGTATCGATGCCGGCGGGGTGAACGGTCTGGGCGGAAAGACCGGTTCCAACAGCGCGGGTTATATGGTCGGCACGGGCGGCGGTGGCTTGCTTGGCGACGGCGTGGGCAATGCGGACGGCGGGGCCAACTACGGCACGGCAATTACGCCGGGGCTTGCCTTCGTCCACGGCGGAGCCGGCGGCACTCCCAACGGCTGCGGAGGTGCCACGACCTGTCAACCAGGACGCGCCGGCGGATTTGGCGGTGGCGGAGCAGCGGGGCTCACCGGCGGCGGCGGCGGTGGTTATTCCGGCGGCGGCGGTGGTGAATGTTACGTCGTGGTGGGCGCCAATGGCGGCGCCGGCGGCGGCGGCTCATACATGATCGCCACTGCCACCACGCAGGTGCTGAATGTCACCTCGTCGGGCATCCCGGCGAAAATCATCTTCAGCTGGTGATCACGTAGCTGCACTCGGGTCGCGCCGCGCGACCCGAGGCTACCGAAAGACCGCTACCACGCGCAGCCAGGCCTGCTACCCTTCCCGGTGTGGGCAATCACGATCCGATGACGCCGGACGAACGGGCGGAACAAATGCTCCGCCCGCGACCGCGACAATTGCCGATCGCACCGCGCGCGCCACAGGGGCGCAGGAACTTGCCGCTCGCACCCAGCGCGCGCCCGGTGGATGAAGCAGCGCGTCCCATCTACGCCGTTTGGGAGATCACGCTGCAGTGTGACCTCGCGTGTCGGCACTGCGGCTCGCGCGCGGGCCACGAACGCAGCAACGAGCTCAGCACCGCGGAATGCCTGGATCTGGTGCGGCAGATGGCCGAGCTCGGCGTGCGCGAAACCACGCTCATCGGCGGTGAAGCGTACCTGCGTGATGATTGGCTGGAGATCGTGCGTGAGCTGAAGCGCCACGGCATTTCCCCCACCATGACGACCGGGGGGCGCGGCATGACCCCCGAGCGTGCCAAACAAGCCAAGGCCGCGGGCATGGACAGCGTGAGCGTGTCGATAGACGGCATCGAAGCCACGCACGATCGCCTGCGCGGAGTCGCCGGCTCGCACCGGGCCGCGCTGCAAGCGATGCGGGACATGCGCGCCGCCGGTATGCGCGTCGCCAGCAATTCTCAGATCAATCGCCTGAGCATGCCGCAGCTTCCGCAAATCCTGGAGTTGATCGCCGCGTACGGCGCGCACAGCTGGCAACTCGCACTCACGGTGCCCATGGGCCGCGCCGCAGACGAGCCGGATATCTTGCTGCGCCCCGAGGAGATGCTGGATCTCTTTCCCTTGCTCGCGCAGCTCAAAGCGCGCTGTGACCAGCTCGGGGTGCGCCTTTGGCCGGGCAACAACATCGGCTACTTTGGGCCGTATGAAAGCGTGCTGCGCGGCGGTATGCCGCGCGGTCACATGGCTTCCTGCGGCGCGGGCCGCGGCACGCTCGGCATCGAGGCGGACGGCGCGATCAAGGGCTGCCCGTCGCTCCCGACCGAAGCGTGGACGGGCGGCAACGTGCGCGACAATTCGCTGCGCGAGATTTGGGAGCGCTCGGCTCCCCTGCGTTACACCCGCGATCGCACGGTCGATGACCTGTGGGGCTTTTGCCGCACCTGTTACTACGCCGAGGAGTGCATGGCGGGCTGCACGTGGACCAGCCACGTGTACTTCGGGCGCCCCGGCAACAACCCGATGTGCCACCACCGCGCCCTCGAAATGCGCCGAAACGGCAAGCGCGAGCGCCTCGTGCAAACCCAATTGGCGTCGGGCGCGCCCTTCGACTACTCTCACTTCGAAATCGTGGTCGAGGATTACCCTGGCCCCGATGCGCAAGCGCAATTGGAGGCGAGCGAATGAAACACCTGGTGCCGTGTCCCGAGTGCGGTCGTCACGTCCGCGTTTCCGAAACTGCGTGTCCGTTCTGCGCGCTGCCGCTGGACCTCGCGGGCACGCCGGAGCATCGCTTGCCGACGTCGCGCCTGTCGCGCGCGGCCACACTCGCATTCGGCGCGACGCTCGTGTCAGCCACTGCTCTTGCGGGGTGCGGCGGTGACGCGGAGACCGGCACCGGCAGCGCCGCTGGTGCGCCGGGCATGAGCACTGCGGGTGCTGCAGGGACCTCCACCGCTGGCGCGAGCACCGGCGGCGGAATCGCCATTTACGGCGCCCCCGCTGGCGGTGAGTTCGGCAATGAGAACGGCGGTGGCGGCGCAATCCCCGTTTACGGCGCGCCGGCTGGCGGCGGCGGCGCAGTTCCCTTCTACGGCGCGCCCGCCGGCGGCGACACCGGCAACGAAAACGGCGGCAGCGGCCAAGTGCCGGTCTACGGTGCCGCCGGCGATGACGGCGCCGCCGGGAATGACTCCGACGCAGCTGGCAAGGGCGGCGGCGGCGCGATGCCCGTTTACGGCGGCCCTCCGCGCTAGTTTTTAGCGGCTTTCGAGGCCGAACGGCCGCACTTGGGCATTGTCAAAGCTCCGAGTCTTGCTATGAGTGCGCGAACAAATCGCCCGCTTAGTCGGAATAGTAAGAGAAAAGAGCACGACAATGGCCCTCGAGCGCACCCTCTGCATCATCAAACCGGACGCCGTCGAAAAACGTAAGCAAGGCGCAATCCTGCAGCGTTTGCAGGAAGAGGGCTTCAAAATCATCGGCCTCCGCCAGACGCAGCTCGGGCGCCAGACCGCGGAAGGCTTCTACGCCATTCACAAAGAGCGCCCCTTTTTCGGGGACCTGTGCACGTTCATGACGCGTAGCCCGGTGGTGGTCATCGCGCTCGAACGCGAAAACGCCGTCCTCCACCTGCGCGCCGTCATCGGAGCGACGGATCCGGCGAAGGCCACCGAAGGCACCATCCGCAAGCAGTTCGGCAGCAACGTCGGCGAAAACGCCGTCCACGGTTCGGATTCGGCGGAAAACGGCATGATCGAGACCGCCTACTACTTCCAAGGCGCCGAACTGGTCTAGCGTGGCGCGGAATGCCCAGCGGGAAGCCGCCCCTCGAATCGCGTACCAACCCGCTAGGTAGCGCGGAGCTAGACGCCGCACGCGGTACGTTGCGCGAAGCGTTGAGCGCTCTGCGTAATTTCGCAGAGTTATTGCACTCGGTACGCGTCGGTTCCAAAGCGCTGATCTCGGTGCTGCCGGATGTGGCTGCCGGCTGCGCGCCGATGCGCGCCACCGTGGAGGGCTTGCTCGGCGCGGTCGCGCAACGCGCCGAGCTCGCTGCGGCGAGCCGCGAACTGCAAGCGTACTTCGTGCCGCGTTTGGCGGTGCTGGATCGTGAGCTTGCGGCCGCCGCCACGAAGCCACTCAGCGCCAAGTCAAGGCTCGGGCTCGAGCACCTGATTACGCAGCTGTCGCTGGAACTGGACACCGCCCGCGGCCTGCTGGATTTGCTCGCTGATGCCGTGTCGAACCGGTCCCTACGGTTGGACCTCGCGGAGCTGGTGCAACAGAGCTTTTCCGGACCGCCCAGCGGTGGTTCGTGGAATCGCGAGCGCATCGTAGCGACGCTGAGCTTCGTGGAAGCCGGAATCGAGGTCGAATTGAACCCGCGCATCGTGACCGCGCTGTTCGCGCTGGGCGTTGAGCTCGTGGCGCGCGGCGGCGAAGGCACGCCGCACGTGTTCGTGGACCGCGATCCCGCGGGCGGACATCAGGTAAAAATCGAGCGCCACAGCGTGCCCAACGCGGATGATCTGATCTTGATCGCGCGCGGCGTGATCGACCCGACCCTGGCTTGTCTGCAGGCCGTCGCCCACATTTCGAACGTGTCTTTGGCCTGGAACGCGGACACCCGCAGCCTGCGCTTCGCGTTTCCGGAGCGAGTGAAAGCAGAGTGTAAAGACGAAGCCGGCTGAGTGTCCTGCTCCGCGTGCCTAGGCCTTGCGACTCCCGCGGAGCGCGCGTATTGAGAGCGCATGTCCGCATCCGAACTTCAGCCTCTGATCGAAGCCGCTTACGCCGACCGTTCGCTGCTCGCCAAAGACGAATACAAGGCCGCCGTGCTTCAGGTCTTAGCGGATCTGGATCAGGGCAAGTATCGCGTGGCAACGCAGGATGCGCCGGGCAAGTGGACCACGCATGCCTGGTTGAAGCAGGCCGTCTTGCTCTACTTCGGCATTGCCAAGATGGAGCGCATGGAGGTCGGGCCCTTCGAATTTTACGATAAGATCCCGCTCAAAAAGAACCTGGATAGAGCGGGCGTGCGCGTCGTGCCGCCGGGCACCATTCGCTACGGTGCGTTCGTGGAATCGGGCGCGATCGTGATGCCGGGCTACGTGAACATTGGCGCGTATGTCGGCTCCGGCACCATGGTGGACACGTGGGCCACCGTCGGCTCCTGCGCGCAGGTCGGTAAGGACTGCCATTTGTCTGGCGGCGTCGGCCTGGGCGGCGTGCTCGAGCCGCCGGGAGCGCAGCCGGTGATCATCGAAGACGGCTGCTTCATCGGCTCGCGCGCGATCGTGGTCGAGGGCATGTTGGTCGAGAAGGAAGCCGTGATCGGCGCAGGCGTCGCGCTCACCGCTTCGACCGCGATCATCGACGTGACCGGACCCGAACCCGTGGAATACCGCGGCCGCGTGCCGGCGCGCAGCGTCGTGATTCCCGGCATGCGCACCAAGAAGTTCGCCGCTGGCGAGTATCAAATCGGCTGCGCGTTAATCATCGGTCAACGCAAAGAGAGCACCGACAAGAAAACCAGCTTGAACTCCGCGCTGCGTGACTTCAACGTGAGCGTCTGATGTCACTCGCCGAAACGCTGCTCTGGCTATGTAAAATCAAGTCACCCATCGGCGAAGAGCGTGAGCTGTGCGACCGCGTGGTGGAGCGGCTGCAAGCCGTGAAGCTCGCGGCACCAATCCGCCGTTACGGTGAATCCATCGTGGTGCCGCTCACGCGCGGCAACGGCGGCCCGCACGTCGCGCTCGCGGGTCATTTGGACGTCGTGCGTACCGAGCACGAGGGCCCCGCGCGTATCGAAGGCAATCAGCTGTTCGGCGCCGGCGCCGCGGACATGAAGAGCGGTCTCGCGCTGATGCTGGAGCTCGCGGAAGACCCCCATCGCCCCGCGGTGGACCTCACGCTCGTCTTCTACGCGCGTGAGGAAGGGCCGTTCGCGGAGAACGAACTCGGCCCAGTGCTCGCGGAAGACCCCGAGCTCAGCAAGGTGTCCGTCGCCGTTGCGCTCGAGCCGAGCGACAACAAGCTGCAACTCGGCTGCGGCGGCTCGCTACACGCCACGGCGCGTTTTCGTGGGCGAACAGCACACAGCGCTCGTCCGTGGCAAGGCGAGAACGCGATTCAAAAGTCGGCGGGCTTCCTGGCCAAGCTCGCAGCAGTTGCCCCGCGCGTGCACCAGATCGACGGGCTCGAATGGCGCAGCGTGATCAGCGCGACCATGGCTCAAGGTGGGCGTGGCAAGAACGTGGTCCCGGATGTGTTCGAGCTGAACCTGAATCACCGCTTCGCACCCGGCACGAGCGCGGAAGCTGCGCAGAACTACGTGCGCGAGCTCGTAGCGGGCGAAGCAGAGTTGGAGTTCACGGACGTGTCGCCGTCGGCGCCGCCACTGCGCACCCACCCGCTCGTGAAGCTGCTCGCGGAAAGCGGCGTCGTCAGCGTGGAGCCCAAGCAAGCGTGGACGGACGTCGCGCGCTTCGCGGCGCTCGGCATCCCCGCGGTCAACTTCGGCCCGGGCACGCAAGCTCAAGCGCACCAGAAAAACGAGTGGACTGAGTTGCCGTTGCTGGATGTCGGCCGCGACATCCTGCGCACGTGGCTCGGCAAGGTCGCCCTCAGCGCTCGCTAGCTCAAGTTCCTGCGCTCAGCGCCGCTCTTTAGCTGGAAAATTGCAGCGGTGCTCGCGAACCCCGGGTCACACCCGGCGAAGAGAGCCTTCCGCGTCGTTGAGTATCTCGCGCGGCTCTCCAGCGAGCGTCAGCTCAGCGAGCGTCAGCTCAGCGAGCGTACGCCCACGCAGTGACGGCTTCCGCCGCCCGACAGCGGCTGTGCTAGCCTTCGCCGCATGATGCGGGGCTACCACGCTTGGTCCATTGCGTTCGTGTTGTGTGCCGCAGCCTGCGGTGGTTCTACGCCGCCCGCTGGAGGTCCGAGCACAACGGCACCGAAACCCGAAGCCACGGCAATGCCGGCCCCCAGCGGCTCCGAGGCCGAGCCGAACCCCGAGCCCGAGGCCACCACGCCAAAGAAGGAAGAAATGGTCGAGCCCGCCTTCACGCCGGACATGTCGGTCGACGACGCGATCAAAGCCGCGCAAAACACCGAGCGCTTGAACGTGGATCAAGAAACCCTGAGCAAGCCGCTCACGGACGAAAGCGTGTACGCGCCGTGCAAGCCCGGCAGCACACACTTCACGATGCGCATTGCCGTCTGGCGCGGCAAAGCTGTCGCCATCGACATGACCACGACCCCCAAGACCCCCAAGCTCGTCGAATGCCTCAAAGGCCGCATCCACGAGCTCACCTGGCCCGCCAAGGTGCCGTCGCTGAATACGGTCGAATATTCGATGTAGTGCGGCCGACCCTTCAAGACTCGGTGTGTTGTTGGAGTTGATGGTCACGCTTCGCGACACGTTTCGTCACAGCCTTCGGCGGCGTGTTGCGACGGGAACCCCGGGCGTTGGGAGGTGCGATGCTGGAGCGCGAGCGCCCGACGCCCGGCCCAGCGACGGCTTATTGAGTCGCGCGCAGATCGAGCTCGACGCGCGAGACTTCGGAGGAGTGGTGGCAATAGCCTTCACTCACTAACGTCGGGTCCGCGACCTGTGACTGCTCGCATCTGTTTCGATTGTATCGAGTGCATTGCAGCAAGAAACGCGCCCACGCTTCGGCAGGCGCTCTCGCTCGTTTCGCGCGGAACAGCAGCCCGCGCTGCCCTACTCTGGCGCAGACCCTGCCAGCGCGATCGCGGTTTCGGCTTATACCGCGGACGAGACCGCTCAGCCGACGCGATCCACGGGGTCGAATGCGGCTTGCGGCATCTGCACTTGTTCGGAGGTTTTGCCGAAGCGGCGCTCTTTGTGACCGTAATCTGCAATGGCGGAGGTGAGCGTTTCGGGCTTGAAGTCAGGCCACATGATGGGCAGGAACACGAGCTCCGCGTAGGCCGACTCGAACAGCAGGAAGTCACTGACGCGCGTTTCGCCGCCGGTGCGGATCAGCAGATCCACATCAGGCAAGGAGTGCGTGGTCATTTGGCGGTGGAAAAAGGTCTCGTCGATTTCTTCTGGCAAGACCAAGCCGGCGCGAGCGCGAACCGCGAGTGAGCGGGCGGCCTCGACGATGTCTTGGCGGCCGCCGTAGGACAGCGCGAGCGTGAGCGTCATGCGATCCCCATCGCGCGTGTACGCCATCAAGTCTTCGACGGCGTGGCGCGTGGACGTCGGCAAATCCTCGAGCGCGCCGATCACGTTTACGCGGATGCCGTTCTGGCGCAGCTCGTGGCGCTCTTGACGCGCGAACTCGACCAAGAGACGCATCAAGGCTTCCACCTCAGGCCGCGGGCGCGCCCAGTTGGCGACGCTGAAGGCGTACAGGGTGAGGTACTTCACGCCGACGCGCGTGGCGGTCTCGACCGCAT
>JBDTJC010000260.1:0-5847 GCA_039936055.1 Polyangiaceae bacterium
CAGGGCGGCGCGGGCATCACCACCCAGGTATCTGCTAAGGCTTACCCGGGTAGCCGCGAGCTCCAAGTGCTGAAAGACCTCGGTCCCAACGCGATCGTTGCGTCGATCTGCCCGAAGGTCTCCGACCAAACCAACCCAGACTACGGCTACAACCCAGCCGTTGGCGCGATCATCGAACGTCTGAAGGTGGCGCTACAAGGCAAGTGCCTGCCGCGCCCGCTTCAAACGGACACGGTGCCCACTTCGCCGACCTACGGTCAGGTGTTGTGCAAGGTGATTGAGGCCCAGAAGTCCGGCTGCGATTGTAAGGTCGGAGGCCGTGCGGTGGCCGACGCGAGCATCCTGCCGGCCATGCAAGCCCAACTTGAGAAGGCGGGCGATTGCACCCGCGATGGCAAGGACCGGCGCCCCGCGTGCTCGACTTGGTGTGGCTGCGAGATCACGCAGTTGACGGGCGATGACCGGGCGGCGTGTCAGGCGGATCGCGGACAGAAGCCCGGTTACTGCTACGTGGATCCGAGCGCGGAGTCCACCGCCTCTGCTGCCGACAAGCCAGCGGTCGCGGCGTTGCTCAACAAGTGCCCGACGACCGAGCAGCAACTGCTGAAGTTCGTGAACGCGAGCGCAACGGTGAAGACTCCCGCGCAGGATGCCGTCGCGATCATCGCCTGCTTGGGCGCAGCGGTGGACCCGGTCGGTACTGACGCCGGACCCTGAGCTCACGCTCGCCAGCGAGCGAGATGTGGCGACCGCTGGATGTTTGTGCATTCGAACCAGTGACCTCCAGCGCAGGAGGTCTTCAGTCGCAGCGCGCGTTGCCGAGGGGAACGCGCGCTGTCGGGTGCCGGGTGGGCGGGCTTACTTGGGCGGCGGAGGTGGCGGGATCGGATCGAACGTGACTTCACACGGGAAAGAGCCGGTCAGTGTTCCTCCGGCAGTCTTCCACGAGGCACACGTGGTGCCGCTGAGCGTGATGCCGGTTTGATCCGCGCTCAGGGTCCAACCGTTGGGGTCGTTGTACGTCAGCGGATTGCTGTTGTAGCTGAACATGCCCTTCTCCGCGTTGGTCGTAATCTTGACGCCGGTCGTCATGCCGGTCGGCAGGGTCGCGGTCATGGCGAACGTGCAGCTGCGGGTTTGGACGAGTGCTTGCTTGATCGCGGTGACGAGCAGCGCCTCGTCCGACGCTGTCCCCTTGCCCGAGACGGTGTAGTACGGCGCCATCCCGCCACCGGCGCTGGCGGCGTACGTTGCGGCCAACGCTTTGGTTGGGCTGTTCGTAACGCAGCTCGAATAGACGTAGTTAGCGTCGGCAGTCGGCTCGACTGGTTGTCCAGTGCCTGCATTCGCAATGTCTTGCAGGTAGTCCTTGCCGCAGCGACCCGCGCCACAGCCGTCAGCGGAGGGGTCCAGAATGTCACCGATGCCGAGCACGTACGTGCCGATCCCCTTCGCATAGGCATCCTGGACCGCCTTGATTGACGCGTCCTGCCCGCACTGCGGGTCGTTTGCCCAGCACGTGTCCGGACTGCCGTCCGTGACCAGCAAAATGTACTTCGGGCCGGCCGGCACGGGGGTGAACGCAACCAAATCCGCCGCGGCTGCGTCGACCGCGGCGTGCGTGGGCGTTTCCCATTTCTGGTTGTTGTACTTGGCGAGGATCGCGCCGTACACCGCGTTGATGGGGTCGTAGTTGTTGATCGCGTAGGGCACCTTTTGTAGGAGTGGGCACATTGCCCCGGTACCGGTGCCAGTGAAGCTCGTGAAGCCGAAGCGCGTGGTGTCTTGTAGTTGCTTCACGACACCAGCGGTTGGGTCCATGAGCGCGTTGTACAGTGGGGTCCAGAACGGCGCAGGTTGTTGGAACATGCTGCCGGAGGTGTCGACCAGCAGGTCCACCGTCGGCACGACCTCCACCGTTTGCACGCTGAGCGTCGCACACGAGCCCGCGTCAATCAGATTACCGCCTGACCCGCCCGAGGGGCCGCCGTCGTCAACCACCAGGGAGAAGCCGCCAGCCGTCGCGCCGGAAGCGCTACCAGCGGCGACGCCGCTCCCGCTGCTGCCACTTCCGTTTGCGGCGCCGCCGCCCATGTTCCGAGAGACCCCGGAGGACGAGGGCTTACCGGCGCTGCACGCCACGCTCGCCACACACACGCCGAAGCCCAACAAGCTCAACACTGTACGCATCACCCCAAGCATACGATCGAATGGCCGCTCGGCGACCATTTCTTCGCCTTCTTCGGCGCTCCAGACCAAACCGCGCGTTGAAACCGCCCGCGCCGAGGCGGAACGCACGGGTCCTTCGACAGGCAAAAGGGGTTACGAAGTGTGTGGAGCTGATCCGGTTACCCGGACGCCAGATTGAGCCACTCGCTCCCGGAGTCCGGAACACGGCACTAGCCATGTACCTCGTGCTCACACGCGCGGAGCGCGGTGGCTTCCGGGCGATGACGTTCATCGAGAGCGGAAGGCGCGCGCCTTCGCTCAAAGTCGAGCGCGGGCCGGGGGGGCTGGCTCAGTACGGGCGCCGACCGTTCGATTGCTGAGTTAGCCCTTGTCGCCTGCGGGGGTGCTGCGTATGGTTCGCCGTAAAATGGGGGGAGGCTGCATTGTTCGACTGCCTTTACTTCGCGCGCTGCGCGAGTCGACGGTCGTTCGACGCGGTACCTTGCAAAAGACTTCGCTTACAAAGCGGAAGAATTATTGGAGTTGAAGATGCGCGCGCTAAACCGGAGTTCGTACGGACACGTTTGGTTATTGCTGGCCCTCGCCGGTTGCAGTGGAAAAGATGGGAAGGATGGCAGTCGTTGCACCGTGGCGACTGAGCACGGAATCTCCACCGTTTCCTGCTCAGACGGCACGAGTAGCACTCTGACGGGTGCCGCTGGCGACCAAGGCGCCGCTGGAGACCAAGGCGCCGCTGGAGACCAAGGCGCCGCTGGACCGGAGGGGCCGCCCGGTAAGGACGGGGCCGAAGGTCCGGAAGGGGCCAAGGGGTCCACCGGTGCGGATGGCGTCAAGGGGGCCACCGGTGCGGACGGCACCGCGGGACCCGCTGGCGGGGTCGGCCCGGCAGGCGAAACCGGCCCGGAAGGTTATAGCGCTCATGTGCCCAATCCCTATGACGGCGCGGTCGGCTACGTGAACTCGGAGTGGAGTGACAACGTGAAGGCCGCTGCCACGGCAACGTCGGATGCAACGTTGGCTCAGCAGATCAGCGCAATCTCAGACACGTCGACCGCGGTGTGGCTTTCGAAGATCGGCGACATCGCAGGCTCGGTCGTACATCGAGGCCTTCGCGCGCACCTGGATGCTGCGCTTGCGCAGTCCGAAGCAAAGCACCGAGTAGTGGTGGTGACGTTGGTCGCTTACGACCTCCCCAACCGCGACTGCGCCTCAAGCGCGTCAGCCGGCGAGCTGACGGTGCAAGCTGACGGGTTAAATCGGTACAAGCAGGAGTTCATCGACCCGATCACCGCGATCGTCGTGGACCCGAAGTACAGGCCGCTGCGAATCGTGACAGTGATTGAACCGGATTCGATTCCGAATCTGGTCACGAACGTCGGGCTGACGCCTGCTCTGCCTCGCTGCGAGGAAGCAAAGACCAGTAAAGCGTACGAACAGGGCGTCCAATATGCGCTCAATCAGCTGCATCCCATCCCGAACCTCTATCTGTTCGCGGATATCGGCCAGCCCGCGTGGCTCGGATGGAAACTAGCCGCGCCCGGCACGGCGCTGAGCACGTATTTCGATATTCTCTCGAATACCGATTCAGGCGTTCACAGCATCGACGGCATCGTAGCGGATGTTTCGAACTATGTGCCGCTGAGCGAGCCCTTCCTCTCCGCGCCCTTCCTCTTGGACCCGAGCATCTACCTCGGCGTGCCCGGCGCCTGGGACGGCGTCACAGGAGGACCGGTAGTATCGGCGAGTTTTTACGCCTGGAACCCGTACATCGATACACAGAGCTACGCCTCCGCTTTTCGCGACGGGTTGGTCGCCCTCGGGTTCCCCTCGACGCTGTCGATCCTGATCGACACCGGGCGCAACGGCTGGGGCGGCAGCGCGCGGCCGGCGGGGGTCGTCCCACCAGCTGATCCCACGACGATCACCCCGTCGGCGTTCGTCGATGAAAACCGGATCGACCTTCGCGCAGCGCGCTCGCTCTGGTGCAATCAGGCCGGTGCTGGTTTGGGTGAGCGTCCGCGCGTTTGGCCGTCGGCAACGGTCGCGGCGTACGTTTGGGTGAAGCCGCCCGGCGAGTCTGACGGCACGTCGGACACGGCCACGGTGACTGATCCGAGCCTGGCCGATCCGATGTGCAGCGTCGCGAACGGCGCTATCGCTGCCTCGCCGCCGGCGGGACAATGGTTCGAGCAGCAGTTCGAGCAGCTCGTCAAAAACGCCTATCCGCCAATCAACTGAGCTGCGGGCTCGAGGTTCTCACCGTGCAAGTGGCTGAACGCGCGATCGGCGCGTTTCAGCCCTTGCAGGGCTACGAAGGGCTTCGAGGGGCATGGCACGGCACTACGCGTCCGGCACGGCGGGCAGGCGAGGCCAGTCGAACGACGCCGCCTAGGTGAAGGTGACGCTCAGGGCTTGCTGACTCGGCGCAATGTATTGCGGTCGGTGTGGGCGATTTCGCCGCCTACGCCATGCACGTACGTGGTGCAAGATTCGTAGCTGAAGGCGCCGCCGACCACGGACACGCGGCAGGTGTACTTGGTCGTGCGCGCCTTGGCGGCCAAGTAGCGGTTGGACATGATGCCGTAGGTTTCGCTGCCGATGACGGCCTCGAGCGAGAAAGCCGAATCAGTGGCGAGCGCGCTGCCGCCCGCGAGCAAGGTGGTCCCACGCGGTACCATGAAGCAGCGCATCACCTGGCCGTCTTCGGCGTCCCAAAGCCAGTAGCCGATTTCAGTGTGGAAAGGGCTCTCCTCGCCGGCTCGCCAAGCCGCCATGCGGTAGTCGAGCCCGTACAATAGCTGCGACCCGTTCGCTACCGGGCCGAATGCGTCCATCGTGACGTGTTCGCGGTAGGGCGTCTCGCGCACCTGTCCATGAGCGTTGTGATACGAAATATCGAGGCCCTCGTTGCCTTCCCATTCACCAATGAGAGCGGCGAGAGGTCCCCATGCGCTGGTGTCCGTCATGCGGTCGCATGGTACTCGTTTTAGGCAGCGTGCCACAGGTGCCACAGCTCCGCTCCCGCCCGCGGCGCGTTCGAGAGCGGCAACCCACCGTACCGCGACGCTGCGGCCGATTCGTGAAGGCGAAAGCCGCCCGTTCACGGGAGCTGATGGCGCTTGAGGATGGGCCAACCCAGGACCGCGTTGCCTTGTTCGTGGCCGCCGCCGGTCTTCGTACAGACAATGGCCTCCACACCTCCCTGGCACTGCGAAGCCGTATAACCCTGGCAGTTGTTGCCCAAATCTGCCGATGACCCGGTACAACCGTTGAGCTCTCCCCACTTCTTCATGCTGGCCACGGCGCCAAGAAAGTTGATCGGGCGCACCAGATTCGAAAGGCCACCGTTGTAGGGGGCAAGCGTATCGGCCGAACCGCGGAAGGCCACGACGGTGATCGGGCGCTGCGGTTTGCACGTTGCTAGGTTCTCTTGCAGCAAGTCGAACGCCGACGGCGCCACGGCCGCAAAAACATCCGCCGCGCGGCACGCCAGCTGATGTGACATGCCGCCGCCCATCGAGAAGCCAGTAGCGTAGACACGCTTCGGGTCGATGCAGCCCAGTCGGCTGACGTCGGTGACCAGGGCCTTCGCGAATGCGATGTCATCAATACCGTCGGCGCAGCACGGGCCCATGTTCCAGTCACCGACCGCGGTTG
>JBDTJC010000261.1:0-3102 GCA_039936055.1 Polyangiaceae bacterium
CGGCATGTCCGTACGGACCGAGCCCGCCAACGCCGCCGTCCAGGTAAGAGGTATCAAGGACGACCTCGTGATCGAAAACCGCGGTGCGACACCGGTCGATCTCGTGCTCATCAACGCCACGTTGCCCCTCTCGCCCCTGTGGTTCATGGCCTCCGCGCTGGGGCTGCTCGGCGCCACGGCGGCGCTGATCCTGCTTTCGCGACGGGCGCGCGCCGGCAGAGCCAGGTGCGCCACGCTTGCTGCATCAACCGCCGCCGCTACTCTCTGAGAAGGTGAACCCGATTGATGTGGTGTTTTGGGGCCGCCAACGTGGTCGCTATCCCGATACTCGGCCTGCAGACCGAGCGCTAACGAGGCCACTGGGGCGTTGAAACTTCGCACCAAATCCTCGACACCGCTTTCGCCGAGGACGACCACCCGTGGATCGAGAGCAATCCGCGAGCAGCTCTCGTCATCGCGATCTTGCGCCGCAGTGCCTACACGATCCTCGCCTTGTTTCGCCGCGTCACTCAGCGCTCCGATGAGCGGCGAGCTGTCCCGTGGAAGGGGCTCATCTCCGACATCTTCTTCGCTCTCATCACCGCGACCGAACACCAACTCAAAACACCACGCTCGGCCCGATCTCCCTGAGCTGCAAAGCCAAAACCAAAGGGCCGACGCCCGCACCCAAACCCAAATACCGGATTCTGTCCGAGACCGATCCCAGGCAGCGCGGCCCCGGCTCGGCCTTGCCCGACGCGCTTCGTGATACCCGAAGGGGTGAAGCCGCTGCCGAGCGCTCCCCAACCCCAACCCCTTCCCGGGGCCGCGCTCGCCCGCTCCCGCTTCTACGGATCACGAGTGGCTCCTTTCGCGAGTGACTCGCTTTCCGGGCGGCTCGGCTCTATCGTCCTCCGCTCGATCGATTCACTTATCTTCGAACCTGGAGGCGTGATGACCCTAAAGCGTCGGATGGCGGCAGAGCTCTTTGGCACGTTTTGGTTGGTGTTCGGCGGCTGCGGCAGCGCGGTGCTCGCGGCAGGCTTTCCGAAGGTGGGCATCGGTTTGCTCGGCGTGTCGCTCGCGTTCGGGCTAACCGTGCTAACGATGGCCTACGCAATCGGGCACATCTCTGGTTGTCATTTGAACCCTGCGGTCACGCTCGGCTTGGTCGCGGGCAAGCGTTTCCCCGCCAGCGAATTGACGGCGTACGTCGCCGCGCAGCTCGTGGGAGGTGTGCTCGCGAGCGGCGTGCTGTTCGTGATCGCCAGCGGCAACGCCGACTTCAGCTTGAGCTCAGGCTTCGCGGCAAACGGCTACGCCGCGCATTCGCCTGGTAACTATTCGCTGGCCTCGGCGTTCGTGGCCGAATTCGTGCTCACCTTCTTCTTCCTGTTCGTGATCCTCGGCGCAACCGATGGCCGCGCGCCGGCGGGCTTCGCCCCGATCCCGATCGGCCTCGCGCTCACACTCATCCACCTGATCGGTATCCCGGTCACCAATCTCTCTGTGAACCCTGCACGCAGCACCGGCCCTGCTGTGTTCGTCGGCGGTTGGGCCCTGACTCAACTCTGGCTGTTCTGGCTCGCGCCGCTCGCCGGAGCCGCCCTCGCTGGCGTCACCTATCCGGCCCTCTTCGGCAGCGCCGATCCGCCCGCCGTTCGCGGCGTGAACGAGCCTGACAAAGGCACCGTCGCACCAGGCGCCTGAGCAACGCGGGAGGATCGAGCCCGGCTAAGCAAGTTCCATCAAGCGGCTCGTGTGCAGTGCTTGATCGAGCACGGTAATGCGTCGGGGTGTTGTTTTATTTCGAAAGTCCGGTTTGGATTCGGCTCCAGTCGCGGAGGAATGAGCTACGCTCCTCCGCGTGTGCTCCCGGACGAGCGTACGGAGAATATTGATGAAGCGGTTCTTTGCGTGTGCGTCTGTCTTGCTCTTGGCGATCGGCTGCTCGAACAGCGACCCAAACTCAGGTTCGGTAGGCCATGGCGGTGCCAGCGGGGTGGCAGGCTCGCCAACCTCCCAGGCGGGCGGCGGTAGCGCGAACGCCGGCGGCGCGGGGGCGGCGAGCGCAGGGGCAGCGAGCGCGGGTGCGGCGAGCGCAGGCGCGAACACCGGCGGCAGTGGCGGGCTGATGAGTAGCGCAGGCGGCGGCGGAGTCGTCGGCACAGCCGGGAGCGCTGGCAATCCGAGCAGCGCAGGCAGCGCGGGCGCGCCCGGTGGCGCATTCAAGTGCTCGGGGGGCCCCTTCACATTCGCGCCACCGACCGGCATGGCGACCAAGATCGCCGGCGCGCCGCCTGCTGACGCCTTCAACAAAGACGCCTGGACGAACGTCGAAGGTCCAGTCTGGATCGGCGACTCGCTCTACTTTTCGGAAATGACCAGCAGCAACATGATCCCACCGTCGCGGATCTTGAAGATCGCCGCGGGCGGCGCGGTTTCGGTCCTTGCGGCGGACGCGGGCAGCAATGGCTTGGCCGTCGACCCCAGTGGCAACTTGATGGCCGCAGTCCACAAAGACGGATCCATCTCGCAGATCTCACTGACGGACGGCGCGGCCACGCCGCTCGTCAGCATGTACATGGGCAAACGCTTCACTTCGCCCAATGATTTGGCAATTCGCAGTGATGGCACGATCTACTTCTCGGACCCGAGCTATCAGAACAGTGCCAATCCCCAGATGGGCGAGCGCCTGTATCGCGTCACACCGCCGCCCACCCGAACAGTGAGCGTCATCGCAGACCCGCCGATGCCACCCAATGGGGTCACACTCTCGCCCGACGAGAAAACGCTGTACGTGAGCGCCAACAACGGCGGCTTGAAGAAGTTCACGGTGATGACCGACGGTTCGCTGAGCGCCGCGTTGGACTTCGTGTCCGGCAGCGGCGGTGATGGCATGGTCGTCGACTGTGCAGGCGATCTGTTCGTCGCGGGCAACGGTACCAGCGACGTGCGTGTGTACTCGCCCGCGGGTGCGTTGCTCACGACCATTCCACTCGCTAGCGGTGCCGGCACCACCACCAACGTCGCCTTCGGCGGCACCGACCACAAATCCCTATTCATCACCGCGCAGGGCACGGAAGGCCAACGCGGCGTGTACTCGATTGCGCTGGCCGTACC
>JBDTJC010000262.1:0-31480 GCA_039936055.1 Polyangiaceae bacterium
CGGTGAATTAGACGCTGCGTCGTATGGTGAATTGAATGGCTGAAGGCAAAATCAAGAAGTTGACTGACAAGGGATTCGGTTTCATCGAGACCGCGAGTGGGGAAGACCTGTTCTTCCACATGTCGGCAGTCGAAGGTGTCCGTTTCGAAGACCTTCAGCAGGGTCAAGCAGTGTCGTTCACCAAGGGCCAAGGCCCCAAGGGTCCGCGCGCTGAAAACGTGAAGCTCGGCTGAGTGATTGGCTCCGCAAGGAGCTAGTCTGAAATTACGGGAACTTCCTACCGGAAGTTCCCGTTTTTTTTGCCAGCTTCTCCGCGAAGTCCACGCTGTTCCGAAGACGTTCGGCTCGCCGATGACGCCGTGCGCAGCCTCCTCCCGAGGACACCGTGCGCCGCCTCTCCGAGGACACCGTGCGCCGCCTCTCCGAGGACACCGTGCGCCGCCTCTCCGAGGACACCATGCGCAGCCTCTCCCGAGGACACCGTGCGCCGCCTCTCCCGAGGACACCGTGCGCAGCCCGCCCGGAACCAAAACGAGCCGCAAGTCTTGGATGGTCAGATCACGATCTGCGACCGAGAGGCGAAGCCAACGAAAGCTGACCGCACAGGCGCCTGCGATCTTTCATCGCAGCACGAGCGGCCCAGCAGCGTGCAGCGGAACTCGGCCAGAGGAACCTGCGCAGCCTCGACCCTGTGAACTCGGACTTACGGATCAGAGCGCGCTTTGCTTACGGTACTGTCTATAATTCCCGAGCACCTTGACCACGTAGTCTTGCGTCTCCTGATACGGCGGGATGCCTCCATAGCGCATCACGGCGTTTTCGCCGGCGTTGTACGCGGCGATGGTGAGTTCGATGTCGCCGTTGAAGAGGTTGGCCAGCACGCGCAGGTAGCGGACGCCGCCGAAGATGTTTTGACGGGGGTCGAAGGAGTCCGTCACCATCATACGCTCGGCGGTCTCGGGCACGAGTTGCATCAAGCCACGCGCGTTCGCGGGGGAGACGGCACGCGGGTCGAAGTCACTCTCGACGCGGATCACCGCGCGCACCAATTCTTCGGGGATTTGATAGAGCGTGGCCGCCTGACGAATGTACTCGTCGTAGCGACCGAAGCGCGCGGGCGAGTCATCGCTCGGCATGAACACGGGCGGCTTGTGGTCGGCTGCTATTTTTTTCGAACCGTGGCTTGGGCTACTAGTGAAGCTGATCACGCCGTCAGCACCGACTTGCTTGTAGATGTCGGCGTGCCCAGTTCCGGCTAAAGTCGAAACGGCCAGGCCACCGACGCCGGCCAACAGGAACCGAGTGCGACGTGAGGCAGGGGGCAAAGGCGACAATTCCGGGGTCTTTGTCATGCGCAACCGAATGGTACCGAGATCCGCGGCCTAGAGTCCAACAAACGCGCCCCACACCCCCGCCATTCCCCAAACCGCAAGTTGCCTCACGCCCTATCCGGTAAACCGCTGGATCCAACCCAAAAGCCCCCCCAATCGGCGAGGGGCTGCAGCCGGATTCTCTCAAATCAGCCAACCCGCCTGGCAAGTTCGGGTTTTGGCGAGGCTTTCGGGAGCACCGCAGCGGAGCCTACTGCCTTTAGGTGAGCAGCGGAGCGCACCGAAAACGACGCGCTTCGTGACACCCGAAGGGGTGAAGCCAAAACCCGAAATCGCCAGGCGCCCCATCAGGACGCAACAACTCTCTCTTCAGTCATCACCAGTCAGATAAGTGTAGCTCCTCAGCGACTCTTCGTAGTGCTGCATCAGCGTACGCATCTGCTCGAAGGTCAGGCGACCGGCGCTGACGGCGCGTTCCGCTTGGCGCCGCACGGCGTCCACCATGTTCTCGGGCACGTATTCCACGTAGCGGAGCACGTCAGTCACGCTGTCGCCTTTGATGACATGGCGGATGTTGTAGCCCTCGTCACCGAGTGCGACGTGCACCGCGTGCGTGTCACCAAACAGGTTGTGCAAATCACCCAAGATTTCTTGGTAGGCGCCGTTCAGGAACATGCCCAGGTAGTACGGCTCTTTCCCGTCGAAGCGGTGCAAATCCAGCGAGCCTTTGACGTCTTCGACATCGATGAAGTGATCGATGATGCCGTCGCTGTCACAGGTGAGATCCGCGAGCTTCGCCGGGACCGTCGGCTCTTGCTCGAGCCGGTGAATCGGCATGATCGGGAACAAGTGATCGATCGCCCAGATGTCCGGCGCCGACTGGAACAGCGAGAAATTGCAGTAGTAGATGGCCGACATGTTCTGCTCGAGGTGCTGGAGTTCCTCGGGCACGAAGCGCAGGCGGCGCAGCGTGTGGTGAATTTTTTCGCAGCAGTTCCAGTACAAGCGTTCCACTTGGGCGCGCTCGCGCAGACCCAAGTAGCCGTATTTGAACAGGCTTTGCGCCTCTTCCTTGGCTTGGCTCGCGTCGTGGTAGCTCTCCTGCACGTTCTTGGGCTGAATGCCGCAGTACGTGTCGAACAGCTCTTTCAGCAGGCGGTGCTGCTCGGCCTTTGGTTCGACCGGCTCGCCGAAGCGCACTTCGTTCGCGCCCACGACCTCGAACACCAAGATGGAGTGATGTGCGGCGACGGCGCGCCCGCTCTCGCTGACGATGGTCGGCACCGGCAGCTCTGCCTTGACGCAGGCGGCCTGCACGTGCGCGACGACGTCGGCCGCGTACTCTTCGAGCTGGTAGTTTTTGGAGGCGTGAAAATCAGTCTTGGAGCCGTCGTAGTCGACCGCGAGGCCGCCGCCCACGTCGATGTAGCCCATGCGCGCGCCCATCTTCGCCATCTCGACGTAGATGTTCGAGGCTTCCTGCATGGCATTCTTGATCGGGATGATGCTCGAGATCTGGCTGCCGATGTGGAAGTGCAGGAGCTGCAAGCAGTCCAGCATCTTCAGCTCGGTCAAGCGGTCGATGACTTCCACAATTTCCGAGGTGGTGAGGCCGAACTTGGCGCGATCACCCGCGGAATCCGCCCAGCGCCCGACACCCTTGGCGGTGAGCTTGGCGCGCACGCCGAGCATCGGCCGGATGCCGAGCTTTTCCGAGGCCTTGAGCACAATGTCGAGCTCTTCCAGGCGTTCGAGCACTACGATCACGATCTTGTCGAACTTCTGTGCGACGAGTGCGGTCTCGATGTAGCTGGAGTCCTTGTAGCCGTTGCAAATGATCAACCCGCCGACGTCTTGCATCGCGGCGAGCGTGATCAACAGCTCTGGCTTCGAACCTGCTTCGAGCCCGAAGTGCCAGGGGCGGCCGCTGCTCACGACCTCTTCCACCAAGTGGCGCTGTTGGTTTACCTTGACCGGGAACACGCCGCGATACACGCCTGCGTACTCGTACTCGGCGATGGCTTTTTGGAACGCCAGGTTGATGCGCTTGATGCGGTCACCGACGATGTCGGGGAAGCGGATCAAGAGCGGCAGTTCCAGGCCGCGTGCTTTGAGATCTTGCGTCAGCTCGAACAAGTTGATCGTGCGCCCGAGATCCGGATCGGGCGTGACCTCCACGTGGCCGCGTGAGTTTACCGCGAAGTACGGCGACCCCCAACCTTGGATCTGGTAGCGCAGGGCGCTGCGTTCGGTTGTCCATTCGGTGTGGCCGTTTTCATCTTGACCGTTCTCGACGAAGGCGCGCCGGGTGGGTTCGGCATCGGGAGGCTGCGACGAAAAGCTGACGTGTTGTGCCATGTGTGTTTTGTTGCGCGGGAATATAACCGGGAACTCCCGGCTGCGGGGCGCAAAGTTGTAGACGCGCCGCGTGACAATCACGTGGCTCGGCGCCGGCTAGGGCCAGAACACCTTGGGCAACGCGGCACGCCGCCACAGCGACAGAAAATCCATGGAAAACGCCACCGTGATGTGGACCAGGAAGCCGGAGTAGATGCTCTTCGTGCGCATCGCCAGCGAGCCGAGGACGATGCCGGCGACAATTGCGCCGTTCGCCTCCAGATACGGCTTCCCGTAGTGAATCATGCAGTAGGGCACGGCCATCACGAAGATGGCGCCGGCCCCCATTGCCTTGCGCAGCGCGCCTAGGATCCAGCCGCGAAAGAACAACTCCAGCGCTAGGAACTGCAGCCAGTAGATGCTCTCCCAGATGATGAAGTCGAACCAGCTGCGGGAGGCGAGGCGGTAAAACGGGTAGTAATTGCCGAAGTCCGGCTGGGAGGAAACGAGCAGCATCGCCGGCACGACGACCGCGAGGCACAGCCCGTAGATCCAGATGTGCTTGGTGAAGCCTTTCCCGCGCAGGCCCATATCAAGCAGGCTGTCCTCGGGAAAAAGCAGCTTCCACAGGGGAAACGGGATCAAGACGTAGCCCGTCACGCGCGAAAGCACCCACCAGCAGTAGGCGTAGTACTCGTCGTACTTCGCCAGGTTGAGCCGCGGGTGCCCGTGCGCTTCGAGTTCCGCCACCCAAGGGCGGAACCAGGTTTCGTAGAAGCCGCGCCCGCCGTAGTACTCCTGGAGCGTCAGCACCAAGGCCACGATGATGAGGCAGGCCGCCGGGCGGCGGTAGTCCAGCCCGCCGTGCAAGCGCGCTTCGTCGGCCTCTTTGTCCAGCTCGCGCCAGGTGTCGCGGAAGAACAGCCAGATCAACGGCGCGATCGCGGCGATGATTGGGATCGGGATCAGCGCCTTGATGGGCGGATAACCGAGGAACGAGTCGAACCACGACAACGGCGCGAGATGCGTCGAGAGTAGATGGACGGGGCCGACGAAGTGGCGCGGGTTCGGCATGCTCAGCTCAAGCGCTTCGAGCGATTTCGACCGCGCGCGCCAAGCGCGCGAGAGTCTGCGGCTTGCCCAGCACGGTCATCACGTCGAACAGCGGCGGGCTCGCGCTGCGGCCAGTGAGTGCGACACGCGCCGGTTGCGCCACGTCCTTCATCGTCAAACCCGCGCCCTCCACCCAGGCTTTGAAAGCGGCTTCCAGCGGTTCGGCTTGCCAAACGGCGGCGGCTTCGAACACGGATCGCAGCGCCTGCAGATGCGGCGCAACCGCCGGCGTGAGGAACTTTTGACGCGCCTTTTCGTCGAACTCCGGCGGCTCGCGGAAATAGAAATCCAGGTCGTGTGCTGCGTCCACGAGAGTGCGCGCGCGTTCGCGTACACCCGGGATGGCTTTCAGCAACAAGGCTTCGTCCGGATTCTCGATCCCGCGCAACGCGAGGAAGGGCTTCACCCATTCGCTGTATTGCTCGATAGACGTCAGCGTCGGTTGCTTCAGCTGCTCGAAGGCGACATCGGCGAACTTCTTTTCGTCGAATTTGCCGTCGCCCTTGTTCACGTGATCCCAGGAAAAGAGCTGGATCAGCTCCTCGCGACTGAAGATCTCCTTGTCGCCCGACGACCAGCCGAAGCGCACCAGGTAGTTCAACACGCCCATCGGCGTGAAGCCTTTGTCGCGGTACTCCTTGACGCTCACTGAGCCGTTGCGTTTGCTCAGCTTCTCGCCCTTGGCCGACAGCATCATGGGCAAATGGGCGAACTCCGGCGGCTCCCAGCCGAACGCGCGATACAGTAGGATTTGCTGTGGCGTGTTGCCGATGTGGTCACGGCCGCGCGCGACGAGCGTGATCTCCATGAGGTGGTCGTCAATCGTCGCGGCCAAGTTGTACAGCGGGTAACCGTCCGTGCGCATCAGCACGAAATCCTGTTGCGCGGAATTGGGCGTGCTGATGTGGCCGAAGACTTTGTCCGTGAAGTCCGTCGTCCCGGTGGTCGGCGAGCGGAAGCGCACCACGAACGGCAGGTCCGGTTGATCCTTGCGATCTCGGCAGGTGCCCGGATAAACGAAGTTCGCTTTCGGGTTCGCGGCTTTGAGCGTTTCGCGCTGCGCGTCGAGCTCTTCCTTGGTGCAGTAGCAGCGATAGGCTTTGCCTTCGCTAATCAGCTGCTCGGTGTGTGCGCGGTAGATGCCTTTGCGCTCGCTCTGGAAGTAGGGAGCGAACGGGCCTTCGACCTCAGGTCCTTCGTCCCAGTGCAGTCCGAGCCACTTCAGGTCGTCGAGCACGGCGCGCACGCTGTCGATGCTGGAGCGCTCTTGGTCGGTATCCTCGACGCGCAGCACGAACGTCCCACCGTGGCTCTTGCACCAGAGCCACGTAAACAGTGTCGAGCGCACGTTTCCGATATGGAGATAGCCGCTAGGCGAGGGCGCAAAGCGCATACGCAGGGTCATTGGCGAGGGCGGTAGCATGCAGCCCCGGGCGCGTCATCGGGGCACGACGGGCCGGCCGCGCGGCCGGCGCGCCGTCCCTGCGCTTCCACTTGCAACAAGCGACCCCGCTTGCTAGAAACCGCGCCCTTCGTATCGCCCGCCTTGGGCCGGAGCCGGAATCATGAAAAAGACCCCCGTCAGCCTAGTCAAAGAGCGCTTCGAGTCGAAGGAAAAGCTCGTCGCCGCCGTGCAAAAACTCGCCACCACGGATATGTGGTTGGACCGTGTGAGCTCCGGCAAGGGCCTCGGGCGCGTCTCGAACGCCAAGCTCGTTCGCCTGCACGACACCCTCACGGACGCCAAGAAGCGCTTCGGCAGCCGTGACAAACTGGTCGCCTCGATCGTGGAGCTCAACAAGCGCGTGAAGGACAAGGGCTTCGCCTCGAAGCTGTCCGCCTACCCGCTGCCCCAACTGCTGGACCTGCACGCTGCTGCAACGCGCACGAGCAAGCGCGCTGAAGCGGCTGCCAAGGCCAAGCCCGCCAAAGCTGAGAGGCCCGCCAAGGCTGAGAAGCCGAAGGCTGTGCCGGCGAAAGCCAAAGCCGCCAAGGCGTGAACACTCAGAGGGCGCCGAGCGCGCTCTCTGATGTGCTCTGAAAATAGGCGGTGAATCTGGCGAGGCCAGGTTTGCTGCCTATTTGCGTTTAGCCGAACGCGCGTTCCAGCCAAGCGACGTCGCCCGGTTCCAAACTGAAATCGAGCGCGTCGAGATCGAGTTGCACGTGGTCGCTGTTCGACGTTCCCGTGAGCGGCAACATGTCGACCGCCACAGCAATGCGAAAGACCAGCTCGGCGGTGCCGACCGCGGGCTCGAAGTAGTGCTTCCGCTGATTGGCCGTATCAATCCCGCGAACCCAGCGGCGAGCGCAAGCGCGGTCAGCGCCTCGGTGCGCTCTTCTTTCCAGGCGGTGCCGTAGAGCAGCCTCGGGATCGGCGCTGGGTACGGCAGCACCATTCAGGCCCCAGGTGTCAGAGGTTCTTCTCGGCCACGAACGTGTTGGTGAAGCTTGCGCTCTTTGCGTAGCTACGCTCGAGATCCGAGAGCATCTTCTTCTCCAACATACCGCCGATGCCGAAGATCTTGGCGGTGGCGGTGGCGATGGCGACGCGCTTGCACTGGCCGTCGCCGAGCGCTTCGGTCCACATTTCCACCACAACGCTGATTTTGTCCGCCATGCGGTTCGGTACGACCTGCACGCGGTAGCGGCGCGTTTTCTTATTGAACACGCCGCGCTCCTCGTAGCCCGCGTTGTCGCCGACTACTGCTTTGAGCGGTCCGGGCAGATCCCCAATCGGCGGAGACGCCTCGATGGTTCGCAGTATTTCATCACCCCGCTCTTCGGTCTTGGCCACGCGCCAAACCGGGAATTTGAGGATCTCCTGGAACAACCGGCGATTGTACTCGTCGTCGAAGAACACCTTCGTCCAGAAAGTCTCTTCGCTGCACTTGAAGACGTGTTCAACGCGGATCTCGCTCATGACCCGAAGGCTAGTGCAGCAGCCGAAAAACGACAATCCATAGCGCGCCGGGGACTTTCGCGGGCGCCCTGGTGTTACAATCCGGGCGATGGCGTCCGGTTCGGCGAGTGAGGCAATGACGCACGGTTCGCCGCGTCGTCAGCTGAGCTGGCTCGCCCAGACGCGCGCGATCCTGCAAAAGGATTTGGCAATCGAACTTTCGACCGGGGAAGTAGTGATCACGAGCGGCTTTTTCGCGCTCCTAGTGGTGATCATGGCCTCGCTGGCGTTCTTTGGGGGCCCGGCAACGGGGCGTATCGTTGCGTCCGGTGTGATCTGGTTGTCGCTCGCGTTCTCCGCGGTGCTCGCGCTCGGCAAAACCTGGCAGCGCGAACGCGACGAGTCCGCGCTTGACGGCCTGCTCGTCGCGCCGTTGTCACGCAGCGCGATCTTCGCTGGCAAGGCGCTCGGCGTGCTTGCGTTCCTGACCATCGTGGAATGCGTGGTGGTGCCGGTGGCCGCGCTGTTGTTCTCGCTCGACTTGACGCACGTGGGCCTCGGGCTTGCGTGCATTGCTCTATTCGCGACGCCGGGCATCGCCGCGTCCGGGACGCTCTTCGGCTCGATGACCGTGCGCACGCACGCGCGAGACTTGCTGCTCGCGGTCGTGCTTTTTCCGCTGCTTTCACCAACTTTGCTGTCCGCGGTCGCGGCCACGAGAGAATTGTTGAACGGCGCGCCGGTCTCCGAGCTGGGCGACTACTTCAAGCTGATGGGCGTCTTCGATCTCGTCTTCGTGTCTGGTGGGCTCATGCTGTTCGGCACGCTCGTCGAACGTTGACCCGTAGCGTGCTGTCCAGTCCGAGTGCGTCGTTTTTGCGCTGAAGAACTCAGGACGACGCCTGTCCCTGAATTCACGTGCCCGTGCCCGATCGCCCTCTCATCTCTCGGTTTTTGTGGGTCGCCTCGCGGCAGCTTGCGTGCGCCAGTGCGGAGCGATGTTGGGCCGCGGTGTCCGTTTTTCGGGCAGGGGCACGGGCACGTTTACGGGGGAGTCAGCATAGGCCGACTTCACGCTGCTTACGACTCCGTGGCTAGAGCAGCAAGTATCTCGTCTCGGCATTCTCCCGGCGCCAGAGCACGGCATCCATCAAGTAATGATGAATGTTCACGAAGGCGAAGAACGCCGCGAAATACGGCGTGGGCCCCAGGTCACCTAGGCGCTCGTGATCGTGGCGATGCTGGGACAGTCGGGCTCCGTCGATCAAATCCGGGGCGCCGTGAAACAAGAGCCAACCGAGCGCGACGGAAGAGATGGCCAAGAATGCCAAGCGCTGAACCGGCGTCGGGCCGAAAAAAGGCGCTTGCTGGGCCGCCTTTGCCTGATTGCGGGTCAACAACCAAACAAAAAATAGGTACTGCAGCGAATGCAGGGCCGGGATCACGTACACCAAGAGCGGGTCAGCGCTGGAGTACACGGACCACACCCAAACCGAGACCAGGAGTCCGGTGAGCGGCGCCACCGGAGGCAGGCGACGCTCACGTTGCCACTTCCGAAATAGTGCTGCCGCGAGCACGAGGGTGCTGAACGCGAACGCTATCAGCGTCAAGCGATCGAGCAGTGGCGGGTGTGCGACCGACCAATAGACGACGCCCTTTTCCTCCGCTTCGACGCGGGGCGTGGCGGGGCTAGCCCAGGCGTAGGCCCAACCCGCGAAGCAGTGCGCCAGGAATGCGCGCCGCTCGAACGCGCTATAGCGCACGCCGCGCCGCGCCGAGAGCACACTCAGCACGCCGAACCCCTGCTTCACGTAGTGCCAACCGACGAGCAAGAACATCACTTGGATGAGCGTGCCGAGCGATCGGGCCGAAGTGCCAGAAAAGCTATGATACAGCCAAATTCCCAGCGCGCAGGGCGCGAACAGGCCGGCCGCCAAGTAGCGAGCGCGTTGCCGTGCGCCGAACGCATTCCCGAACGCGCGCCGCTTCGCGTCCTTGTAGAACAATACATAGGTGACGGCGAAGTGCGGGTCATTGATCAGGTGCGCACCATGGAACATCAGGAACCCGACGGCGAGTTCTGCCGAATCCAGCCCGATGATTGTGCGCAGTAGCCACAGCAGCGGGAACAAGACCAGGGTGCCGCCGCCCACGACCAAGAACTCTACGCGGGGCGATACACGTGCGCGCAGATCCGGTTGTGCGGGTTCGGGTAGGTCGAAGGCGGCGCTGGTCATGACGAAAGCGCGCGCGCCACGCGCGCTCCGTCGTCCACGCTGGGCAGCGCGCTGCCCGCGCATGAGCCGGCAGCAAACACCCCGCGCGTAGCAAGCCCTTCGGCACTCAGTCGCGCCAAATAACCGCGCTGCCCGTCGAAGTACGACTCCGCGCCCATTTGTCCGAGCAACTCCAGCGCGGGCGCGCCCAGTCCGTCCACGGCGATCGCGGAAACTACGAGTTCTCGGCTCTTTTCGGCCTCTTCGTACAGTAGGCGTGTGACCGAATGTCGGCCCTTGGCGCGTTGCACGCGGTTCGCTTCGAAGCGGAACACTCCCACCTGTTTGCGTGCCTCTGCGAACGCGCGTGCAAAACGCCCATCCCCCACCAGCGCCACGCGCTTGCCGATCGAGATCCCCGCGCGCCATAGCTTGAGCGCGGCGCGCGCCGAGTAGATCCCTGGCAGATCGTTGTTGCCAAACGTGGGCACGGCGTCGTGTGCGCCGCTGGCGACGATCACGGATTTGCAGCGCAGGCTCGTAGCGCGCTTCGGGCCTTCCAGCAGCGCGGTGATGCGCTGGCTGCCGTCTTCGGGCTCGCGCGAAAGCAGCAGGGCGGTTGTGCCGTGGCGTAATTCGGCGCCGGCATCGCGCGCGCGTTGCACGAGCTGCGTTGCGCGCGCAGGTTCGAGGGTGGCTACCCCGCCGCCGAGTGCCAGCGCGTCATCCACGAGTAGCGCCCGCGGCCCCAATACGGCGGCCGCGGCGAGCCCCGCCGCGCCACCGCCCACAATCAAGACCTCGACTTCCAGACGTTCTGCGGGTTCGGCGAGCAGCGGTTGTTCGGGCAAGCGCCCGAGACCGCTCATGCGCCTAGCGAAGGTCGTCATGATGCGCGAGGTGCCGGCGCCCGCCAGCAGTCGATGATGATCGAACCCTTGCGGAAAGAGGAGATCCGTCGCCTCGTACAAATCAACCTCGCGTGAACCGAGCACGTTCTGCGTCTCGATTTGGTCGCCCTCGGCGGCCGGCACCAGGCACGTCATTACGTTCGGGACGCCATTCACGCGCGCGGTGCAACCATCACACGCGCCGCGCAAACAATACGGCCCACGCGCTCGATGCAGCTTGGGACTGCGCGCCAGCAAAACGCGCCCCGCCGCAACCAGCCCACCTGCCAAGAGCTCCCCACGCTCCACGACCAAGCGTTCGCCGTCGTGTGTGATCGTGACCGGGTCTCTGGGTGCTCTGAGTCTCGATGGGTCGCTCACGGGATTTCCAAGGGCGGGTGCGGGCGCGAATGCATGGGCTTGACGAGGGAAACACTATAGACTTGCCCGACCGGATGCGAAAATCAGTCGCAATTTACGGCGGAAGCTTCGACCCGCCGCACATCTCGCACGTGCTGGCGACGGTGTATGCGCTGAAGGTCGGTGGCTTCGAGCGGGTGCTCGTGGTGCCGGTATTCGAGCATGCATTCCAAAAGCAGCTCACGCCATTTCGACACCGGGTGCAAATGTGTGAGCTGTCCTTCGCGGGCATCGCTGGGGTGCAGGTGTCGACGGTCGAGAGCCAGCTGCCGACTCCGAGCCTCACGCTGCATACTATCCAGCACCTGACGCGCACGAACCCGGCTTGGGACTTGCGGCTCTTGATTGGCAGTGACGTGCTCGGGGATACCAGCAAGTGGCACGCCTTCGAGCAGATAAGCACGCTCGCTCCACCCTTCGTCGTGGGCCGCCCGGGCTACGAGCACCCGAGCGCTCAGGGGGCGCTGCTTCCTGACGTCTCCTCGACCGCTGTTCGTGACGCTCTCGCGGCGCGCCACAGCGCCACGAGTAGCGCCGTGCTCTCCCGGTCCTTGCCCCGCGCGGTCCTCGCGTACATCGACGAGCACGAGCTGTACCGGGCGGCGCTGAAGTCGCTGTAGCGCGCCGATCTGGGGCTGTGCTCGTTCCGTACCGTCAGGAGGCCCGCCTATTCGGGGTCCACGGCTTGAATAGCTTCGAGCTCGGAAACCAGGAACGCGAGCATCCCGCGCACCAAGCGGCCGTGTTCTTCGGCCTGATCGTAGAAATCCTGCTCGGAGATACGCAGTACGACGGCGTCGGTTAGCGCGTGCGCTGCGTAATTCGGTAGCGCGTTGCAGAATGAGGCCGGCCCCCCCACCAAGTCACCTACGGTGTGCGTGATGCGAAAGCCGCTCGACTGCGAAAGCTCGATCAGTCCCGCGCCCACGACGTAGAAGTATTGACCGTCGTTGTTTGCTTCGAACAGCGATTCCCCGGCGTGGAGCGGCAGTGGTTCCGCTACGGTGGCCAGGCTGGCAACGGCCTGCATACCAACGCGTTGTAAGAACGTCGCCTGACGCAAGACTAGGATCTTGTCGTAGGTCGCGAAGTCCTTGGGCACTTGCCCTGCTGGCGGCGTGCTGTAGTGGGGAAGCTTGGGGGCCAGTTCGCGCCAACGCTCGTAGAGCCGCGTCGCGAAATTGCGCGTCGTGCCACGCGCGACCTCCGCGTTGTCTTCGAGCATGTCGAACCAATCCACCGTGCGGATCGCGAGCGCCTTGCTTGGCTCAAGCGCCCTGCACGCGCGCACACGCGGGCGGTCCAACACGGCGTCGATCACGCCAACTACCGCAAATCCTGAAAACTCCAGAGGTAATTGGCCTTTGGCTTCCAGCGCAACACGGCCTTCGGTCAGGAATAGAAAGCGATCCGGCGGGTCCCCCTGCGCGAATGCGAATTCACCCGCCTTGAGCTCCACATCATCCAGCAGCTCGATGAACCGCACGTGGGCTGCCAGGGGCATGGTGGGGAACAGCGAGCGCAAGAGCAGCTCGCGCTTCACACGCTGTGCATCGGTGATGGTCACGCGGGGCGCTCCATTAGCTGCGCCAAGCTGGGCACTCCGCTGTCGCGCGGTTTGCCGAGCACGGTGATGGCATGCACCGCGAGATCACGCAGGATGGCGTCTGAATCTTCGGAGAGCTGCGCGAGGGTGTCTTGCGCGCTGGCGAACACGCCGACCAACTCCGCCGCGCGCGCTGCGCGCTCGCTTGCGGGAAGGTCGTCAACCACCAATCTGAGCAGCGCCGCGACGTCATCCGCCTCTCGACCGAGCCCTCGAATCAGCGCGTCCAGGAACTCGATGGCGCGTCCGCGTTGCCTGCTGTCAGCGCCCATCAGCGCCGAGAAAATCGTGCGAACGTCATCGCCGCGGTGCACCAGTTGCAGCAAGCGCGCGATGCGGTCGAAGGACTGTTGAATCTTGTCGTCCAGGAGCTCGATCACGAGCTTCACCGCGAGTCGCGGTTTGTCGCCCGTGTCTTGCTCGATCGCGGTTCGAGCGGAAAAAAGCCGCAAATACTCGAGCGCATTGCGCTTCAGCTCCTCCAAGGTCGGCTTCACCTCGATCACGAGCGAGGTTTCGCGCGCGAGTTGGCCGAGCCCGCGGAGCGCCTTGTAACGCACCAAGCCCTCTTTGTCGCCGGTCATCAACGCGACCAGGAGCGTGACGGCGGCGGGCGTCCCGAATGCGGCGATGCTGCGTGGGATGTGGATGCGCACGCGGCGCGCGCTGGTTTCATCCAAAATTGCGCGGCGGAGCGCTTGAAATGCGGGCTCCGCGAGGCGCACCAAACCGCGCCGTGCGGACAGCCGCTCCTCCGCGAACGGCAAACGGCTGATCAAGAAGGGTATGCTCGATTCATCTCCCACGAGCTCGAGGGACTCCGTGACTGCGCTGAGCAACGCGGGCAGTCGGGCAAGCCCGAGCAAAATGCGGGTGGCGTCCGAGGGCGGGTGCGCCGCGAGCGTCTCAATGAACGCGAGCTTCAACGTGTGGTCTTCGTCGTCGTCGCGAAATAGCTCCCAGCACAACGGGTCACCTGGCAGCGGCTTATCTTCCAGCTGCGCCAGGTAGAGCGCAGCGAAGGCGCGCAGCGTGGGGTCGGCGTGGGTCGCGATGCGCTGCAGGACCGGTGCGACTCCAGCCCGTGCGAATGCGCGTAGGGCTGCTTGTCGCACACGAGGGCTCGTGTGCTCGAGCAAACGTTCACCGAGCGGGAACCAATCCTTACGATCGGTCGCGGCGAACAATTCCAGTGCCCGTATCAGCACCGTTTCCTCGTTGTGGTGCAGGATCAGCGCTGGAATGAGGCGCGCGCGCTTGCGCTCGGCGAGCACGTTCATCGCGGCGATGACCTCGTTGGCTTCTGGTTTGGCCAACGATTCGACCACCATCTCGAGGGACGTGAGGTCGAGTTCGCCGAGCGTGAAGTCACGCTCGACACTGCCGCGGCTGAGCGCGCTGCGGAAGCGCGCAATGTACGGCGCTCGCAAGCCCATGCCCACGACCAGCCAAGCAATGCACAGCGCGGTCGCGCACCCGGCGAGCAGCACCGGTGAAGGCGTGTGCGACAGCGTGACCCCGAGCAACCCCGCGCCCACCAACGCCTGCGTGGTGCGCGTCACGAGCAAGTCCACCAGGCCGCGCCCACGTGCTTGATTTTCGACGGGCGCCCAAAGCAACTCGGACGCGACGCGCCCGAGTGAATTGCGCATCGCAGAGTCGGTCGCCTTGAGCGTTACGACCACGAAGAAGGCGGCGCCCGACAACGCAGACAGCGCGCCTCCGGCAGTGAGCAGGATGGGCGCTGTGAGCGCCAAACCCAGCACGCCCACTCGTTGCACCACGCTGCTCGTTACCGTCAGCTGCAGCAGCAACGAACCGACGTTCAGCACCAGTTGATAGCGCGCGAAGAACGGGCCCAGCTGGGACGGGTGCAGCGTGCTCGCGACCTTGGCTCGGTACAAGTAGTCAATTAACGTCGAGGCGGCGATCGACAGCGCCGCGATGGCCGCCAAACGCCACAAGAATGGATCCTTGCCAAGCTTCGTGAGTTCGGGCGCCAATTTCGTGCGGGCGCGCTCCGCGCTCGCGACTTCGTCTAGCGGTACTTTGCTGGCTAGCCACGCCGCGGAGAAGTAAGCGAGCGTTGCTACAGACAGCAGCGAACGCACGGGGGTGACCTCGAGCAGGGCGGTCGCGATCCCTGCTCCGGCGATTGCACCCAACACTCCGCCGGACGCTAGCGGCCCGAACAGCCGCCGACTTTGCGCCGCGGAAAACAGGGATCCCACGAGTTGCCAGAACTGCCCAATCAGTAAGGTCGCAGAAAGTGTTCCAAACACATACAACGCAAATACGACGGCAGCGGATGGAACTCGGGTGCGAAACCAAGCGGTGACGATCGCCACGAGCAAGAGCGACACGACAAGCGCGTTCCGGGCGCCTGCTCGGCGCGTTAGCCGAACGTTCAGCGGCGTGAGCAACAGCAAGCCAACGGCCACGCTGACGTACACCAGCGTCAGCATTTTCGCCGGCAGCTTCGCGAGGAACAGCGCGTCGCGCGCGGTTTCGAGCAGCGTGTGCCCAGCAATCGTGAGCATCAGCACGAAGAACACGCGCAGGAACAACGCGACCTCGCCGTCACGGATGTCGATCAGGCGACTTCGGGCCAGCGAGCTCACGCGCCCCACTCTGGCAAATATCGACGAAGGACGCGACACGGCCTTGCCGAGTCCGAGGGCCGAGGCTAAATTCAAGTTCGTGTTGGCGTGCAACCAGCGGAACCTCGGCGCGCGCGCAAGCAACCAAGCGCTACGGGGCGGAGTACTCATGGCAGGGGTCGCCCTCGGCGGTTTTTACCTGGCTGGCCAGTTTGGGCTGGCCCGGCAGGTGGGGTGGCTCGTTGCTCTGCCGTTGGCTGCAGCTAGCTACCTGGTGATCTCAGGTGCGTTTGGCATCTGCATCGTCCACGGGTTGAGGGGTGACCGGCGCGCGGACTACGGCCGCGAGGCAGTTTTGGATTCGGCGGATCGTGCGCGGATGCGCAATCGTGCGCTGCTAGCGGTCATGGCCAGCATCGTGATCGGCTGCGGGTTTGCCGCTGCGTTCGTGGCGCACAGCTGAGCCCTTTCCGGTCTGCCTGCGTGCAGCGCGGCGGGTCGCACCTGGAAATCCGCGCCGTCTCAGGCGCGCGTGCTTCGGGCCTTGTCCGGGTCCCCGGCCGCGGTAAGGTTCGGCCATGGGCGGAATGGACCTTCGAACGCGCACTTCGCTTTTTTGCGGGGTGCTGGCGTTGGCCATCGCCGTCTCCGTCTTGCTGAAGGGTAAGCCGCGCCTACCGCAGCTGTTCTTCACCGGCCTGGCCGGGGATATTGGGCTTTGGTACCTGGCTCAGTGGCTTTACCACGTTGGGCGCAGCGACCTTTGGGCACGCTGGACCGCGGTGCTCGCCGTGCTGCTGCCCCAGTTTGCGGTGCACTTGTTCGAGTCGATCGTGCCGGAGCCAGGTCGCACGTCACCGCTCAAGCGCGTCGCCGGCATCCTCATGGTGCCGATGCTCGGGTTGGTGCTGACCGAACACCGTCATGGGCTCGTGCGCGGTGCGGTGTTTTTATACGTGTTCGGCCTGATTGCGGCCGCGTTGTGGACACTCGTGATGCGCGGCGAGCGGAGTGGTTCGCGCGCGGTTCAACGTCGCGTGCGGTTCCTCGTGTTCATCGGCGCGCTCGCGACTATCTTGAGCCTGGCTGATTTCTTGTGGTTCATCGGTGCGCCGCTGCCGCCGGTCAGCGCCGTGCTCAGTATCGTGTTCCTGTTCGTGCTCTCCGAATCACTGACGCGCGAGCGCTTGGTGGACTTGTACGACATCCTCGGCCAGCTGTTGGTGTCGACCGCGCTGGCGTTCGCGCTGGCCGGTATCTTTTACGTGTTCGTGGTGCTCTTCGGCGGCTTCGAGACCATGTACTTAGGCGCGATTTTGGCCGCCATCGTGATCCTGGTGCTGTTCGAGCCGCTGCGAACAAAGGCCGAGAACTACGCGCACAAGGTCTTCTTCCGCGAGCGCGTGGATTTGGAGCGAGCCATCGGCCGCGCGCGCGCAGAGCTGGTGCACGTGCTGCAGGTGTCCGAGCTGCAGAGCGTCGTCATCACGGCGTTGGAGGCTTCACGTCGAGCAACGGGGGCAGCGCTGTATTTGCCTGATCCGTTGGGCTCGGACTTTGCGCTCGCGTCCTCTTTTGGCCCCGTTGCGCCTGCGCGCATCGATGTCGTCACCGCGCGGCCCTTGGTCGAGCGCCTGAGCGCGACGTCTTCGATCGTTCTCGAGGAGGTGAGCTACAAGTTCGTGGAAAGTCGGCGGACGGGCTGGACTCGCGAAGCCGAAGCAGACGAACGCCTGCTCACGGCGGCGGAGGTCCTCGGTTCGTTCAAGCAAGCGGTGTGTTTAGGCATACACGGCGAGCGTCAGGACCTGCTGGGCATCTTGTTGGTCGCGGACGACCGCGTGCGCGACGCATTTTCGCCCGACGAAGTCGCGCTGCTCGAATCATTGGCTGTGCAGGTCGGGGTCGTGATCGAGAATTCTCGCCAGTACCGGCGCATGCAAGAGCGTGATCGTCTGGCCGCACTCGGGCAAATGGCAGCCGGTCTCGCGCATGAAGTGAAGAACCCGCTCGGCGCTATCAAGGGAGCCGCTCAGTTGCTCGGGGATCCGAGTCACGAAACTAAGCTTAGCCACGCCGACATGGAATTCGTGAGCATCATCTTGGAGGAGGTGGAGCGGCTTGACCGCGTCGTCGGCTCGGTGCTGGATTACGCGCGGCCCTCCAAGGGCGACGCCGGTGCGGTGGACGTGAACGCTGTCGTGAAGCGCACGCTGACTGTGCTCGCCTCCGACCGAACCGAAGAGTGCGAGCTGCGCACAGATCTGACCGAAGCGCTGCCGATGGTTCGTGCCGACGCGGAGCAGCTTCGCCAAGTGCTGATCAATCTGATCCGCAACGCGGTGCAGGCGATGGGCGGCCGGGGGACCGTACAGGTCACTACGCGCCGCCGCAGCGAGCACAATTCTGCTGCGCTCGCTCGTGACCCGCTCGTCCCGCAGGCGGATTGGATCGAGATCGCGGTACGTGACGAGGGGCCCGGCATTGCCCCCCAGGTGCAGAAGAACTTGTTCGTGCCTTTTTTCACCACCAAGGATCGTGGTACCGGTTTGGGCCTCGCCATCAGCCAACGGGTCGTGGAAGAGATGGGCGGCCGGATCGAGGTCGTGTCGCGCCCCGGGGCCGGTTCGACCTTTTCGCTCGTGCTGCCCGTTGTGGCAGAACCGCACGTATCGCCACGTCCGACGCCCCCAACACCGTCACACTCGCGTGACGAAGGCCCGGCTTCGACGCGGCTGGGCCTCAAACCGGCACTGGCAACGCCTCGCGGACCCGATCGAGCCTGAAGCGTGCTTGACCCGTTCTTCCCTGGAGACCTATGATTTTTACCTCCGCCTTTCCGGCGCTCATTAGTTTCGGACCCCGAGCCTCTTCTCGCCTTCGACCATGACCAAGCGTTTCGCTCCGAAATCGAGCGGCTCTGAGCCCAGCCCCAGCGACGTCCGCGTCGGTCTGCGCTTCATCTCCGGCAAGTATCAAGGCGGGGAGTACCCCCTCGCCGACGGTCAAGAGATCGTGATCGGTCGTTCGAGCGAGCTCGACATGGTGTTGGTGGAAGAGATGGTGTCGCGGAAACACGCGCGCATCGCCCTCGCCGACGGCGTGATTCGCATCGCGGATCTGGGCTCGACGAACGGCACCTTCGTCAACGGGGAGAAGGTCGACGAGGGCACCCTGAAGGAAGGTGACCGCGTTCTGATCGGCACCAACATTCTGAAGGTGATCTCGTTCGCTCAGAATGGGGACGGCAAGCTGGACCTCAAGGCGGTTGCCGCCGGCCGCGTCACCGCGCGTCAGCGCGCCACGCTGAACCGCGGCGGCGAAGAAGCGCCGCGCATGTCCGGCAGTCTGGAAGAAATCCCGCTTCCGGATTTGCTGCAGCTATTCGGAACCTCCAAGAAGGACGGTGTGCTGGTCTTGCGCACGGAGACCCGTGAAGGGCGTATCTTCCTGAAAGAAGGCAAGGTGCGCTTCGCCCTGATCGAAGGCATGGAAGCCGTGCCCCCGCTCAAGGCAGTGTACCGGATGCTGGAGTGGCATCGCGGCGTGTTTGCTCTCGACCCGCCGGACACCCGTGAGTTCGATGCACCGGTGGATTCGAGCGCACAAGAAATCCTGATGGAGGGTTTCCGGCTGCAGGACGAGTTCAACGCCCTGCGCAGTCGGCTGCCCCCGCTCGAGCAAGCGTTGCGCTTGAAGGTTCCGTGCGAGCCCAAATTGAGCGAACTCAGCGCAACCGAGCTGGATTTACTGCAAGACGTGCTGAACGCTCCCACGTTGAGTGCGGTCTTCGACAACGTTCATGGCGCTGACTTGGATGTCGCGAAGAGCATCGTTTCGCTGGTGCAGCGCGGCTACTTGGAAACCGCGGGCTGACCGACGTGGCTGCCGCGCGGCAGTCCGCTTGCGAATAAGTCACTCAGCTCCCGCTTCAAGTCGGGGTCGGACTCGAGCAGCATTGCTTCGTGGATGAGGTGATCGAGTGGCTGCCACTGCGGACGCTTGGCGCGTAGTTGCTTCACCGCATCGAAGGCGGCGCGGCGGTCCGGGAGCGGCGCATACTCGAGGTACGCGCCCAGGTTCCGAAGTGAGTCTCGCTCGAGGCGCAGCACGACGCCCACGAGCTGCGCCGCCGGGCCATCACCGAGTTCCATCACTGGGTGCTCCTCATGCGCTCCGAACGGGCTGTGCGGCAAGTGCGGTCGCGGCGGCTCCGACGCGCCGGACGCCGCGGAGGCCGAGGCCACTAAAGGTGCCCCCGCATCGCCCGTGACGCGGCGCTGGCCGACCTCCACCAATGATTGGTAGCGAGCGCGTTGTGACAGGCGAGCCAGGGCCAGCGAGCCATCGGCCAACGTTGCTACGATGCGCTCGGTGGGCGCGTCCGACGGTAGCTCTTCGATCGCAGTCAGCCCGCTCGCTGCCGTACTGCACAGCTCAGCATCGCCCGTTTCGTGCAGCACTTTGGCGCACTCGCGCAGGCCGGGCTTGGCGTGCCAAACCTCGGTTGCACGCCGCGTTTCGACGGCAAAATGCAGCGCGCGCGCCTCGACCGCGAAGTGATTGCCGGCCGCAATCGTTGCGGCCGAGGTGGACGACGCGGGCGCGGCTGCTTTGTCGTGGTGCCGACAGCTCGCGAGAGCGAGCGCGAGCGCCACGACTTTGCCGCCCCGCCGAGCGCTCAGTAGACGCCGCGCCACTGCAGACCGTAGAACCCGAGCTGCGACGCAATCTGGTGCATGAAGTCAATCACGCTCTTGTAGTTGGTCGCGCGAATCGCGAACGCCGAGTCAGCCTGCACCGGTTGCCCGATGCAATAATCTACGCCCGGGGGACATGTGGTATTGTCGGCATAGCGCTGCACTGTCTGCTCCCCAGTGACCGGGTCGGTAGCTGCGATGACGTACGCCTTCGCGGTCAAGATGTTCATCCACTCTAAGACGCGTGCCGCGATCCCGCGCTGCACCGTTTTGCCGCCGATGGCTTCCGTCCCGTAGCTATGTGCGATGAACAGCTGCCCGCTCAATGGATCTCGCCAAGCGATCGTCTCTGTGGCGGGGAAGCCTGGCGCAGTGTCAGCGCCGATTTGCCAGACGCGCATCATGTCCACCCAATTCAGCTTCCAGCTGTCCGCCAAGTAGACCATCGAGAAGAAGGTCGTGAATTTGTCGATCTCGAAGCCCACTTCTGGGTCGAGCGCGATCGACTCTTTGGGCGTATTTTGACCCGGAAGTGGCGAGCCCAAGGGGAATTCCTGGCATTGCAGACGACCGGACGTCGGCCAGCACACCTGCGGCGCGTCCTTGGGCCACCACGAGGTGAAGCCCATCGGCTGTTTGAGCGCGCCAGTTGAGTCCACGTTCGGTTGGCCTTTGGTGGATGCCACGCGCCAGCCCTTGATGTCGTCGTCCTCGGTCAAGCTGTTGGCCAAGAGCCGGCGCATGCCATCGGGGAACAGCGTGGCAAAGCTGGTGTTGCGGTAGCGACCATCCACGAAGTCGTCGCGAGCTTCACTCACGAAGCGATCCTCGGAATCCGTGAGCATCGAGATCGCGAGCGTCTTGTCGTAGTAGGAGCCGACGTTATAGTTGTAGTCGATCGTGTAGTAGCCCTTGCTGGCGTCATAACTGTTGTTGAGCAGCCGACCGCCCCAGGCCACGTCCTTGCCTATGCCGGTCGAGCCGTCGGGCACCAGGAAATTGACGGTTGAGCCGGTAGTGGGCACCGACGGCAGCTGATCGGTCGAGCGCAGGATCAGGTCACCGAAGGGGCTGAGCGCCGTGTCCCCGAAGTGCGCACCGGAGTTCGGGCGGGTCAGGATGCGCGCGAAGTGGTCGAACACCAGGGTCGAAGCCAGCGCGCTCGCCTTGAGCGTTCCGTCGCCCTGCGCCCCCGTAGTCAACTGCGTGAACGTATTCGTGCCTTGAAATAGCTCGTTGTATAGGGCGAAACCCTTGGTCACTTCCTTGAGCTTGTCGTTGTAGCGTTCGACGCCGCGCATGAACGCGTTCTTCAGGCTGAAGGTGGTGCGTTGCCGACGGTAGTCGTCGAACACGTAGCGATCTTCGTACTCGCTCATCAAGTAGTGACTGACCTCGTAGGCGTCCGCGCCGTTGTCGTGCCGCAGCACGGGCAGGTTACCGATGTCCGCGTAGTTGTCAGTGCCGAACATGTACGGCCGGCGCACGCGCCCGAGCGCATCGAATTTGCGCTGGATGCCGTCGCCTATGGCGGGCTCTTGCACGAAGCCGCCCGAGTCCGGCTGCAGCTCGCGGTACGGCACGTAGTCCGTCGGGATGCCGTCGCACACCGTCCCGGCGACGATCTCGCCGTCGAACTCCGGGCTGTACACGCCGTCCTTGTCCGAATCATAGCCATCCGGCGCGTCGGTGCTGACCTTCCGGCAGTTCTTGATCAGGCCCAGCCGCGCGTTGAGCTGCGAGTAATGAAAGAAGTTCTGGTCGTCGCTATAGAAGGGCCCGGTCAAGCCGCCGAAACCGTCCAACAAGGAGTGTAGCGTGGCGCCGTTGGCCGAGCAGGTAGCACTCGCGCTCCCGCCGCCCAGGATGCCGCCGGTGCCCGTGGACGGGTGACAATTGGCCGTTTTATCGTCCCAAACGTCGGCTACGTCCGCGTATTCCAGGCGCACCGCGGCGCGGTCGTAGGCGCCGATGCCGAGCGTGTCCTGCGTCAGGTCACCCGCGTAGTCCATCACCGAGGTTTGCTGCCAGCGCCAGATCAAGCCGTCACGCTCGGCCTGTGTGATCGGATCGTACCAACGCGGGCCGACGCAGGTAGAGCCGTCTGTGGTCGCGGAGGTACAGGGCGTGGTTTGCGTGCCGTTCAGGGTACGCAGCTGCCAATACTGCGGGCGGTAGTTGAGCGCATCGAAAGACGACGTGAACTGATGACGCAGACCCATCGAGTGGCCGAGTTCGTGCTCCAGCACGCCGACGGTCAGGTGGCGACGGATGTAGTCACGCCACTTTTCGTTGCGCGTCGCGATATTGGCGGCAGATGCCTGCACCCCCGGCGTCTTCGAGTCTTCATCGGCGAGCGGGAATTTCTTGGCCATGATCGCGGCCCAGTCCGCCATGTCGTTAGGCTCGGGTGCTGACTCCATGCAGCTCCCGATGTCAGCCAAGCGGTTTTGGCGCTGCTGTTCGAAATCGATCAGGAACTGAGCGAAGTTGCCGCGCAGCGGAGACGCCAAGCTGGTGCCCACGTCCGTCGGTGAAACTTTCGGATCGAGGCCCGCCAAGTGAATGTAGGGCGCCGTCGTGAGCTGCGTTTCGACCGCCGAGCCTCGGGCCGCGGTCAGGCGGCTGTCATTGCCGACGTTGCCGGTGCCGATCACACGATCCCCGTATTTTTGGCGGGTTTCTGATTCGGCCCAGTCGGCCAGCGCTTGCGCACCGATGCCGGCTGCGGGCAGGGCGAGTTGCTTGCCGTCGTTCAGCCGCGAGTCGAGCGAGGCCAAGCGCGCTTGGATTGAGGCATCGTCCAGCACGGGTGGGCCGGCGCTGTCGGACGCGGGCAGCGCCTGGTGCGCACCGACCAAGTCATTCAGGTAATTGCCGGAGGCGATGTCCGAGTTGGAGAGTTCACCCTGATACCAACGCATCGTGTCGACGGCGTTTTGTGAAGCGAGGTCCGTCACGGCGTTCCAGATATTCACGCTCGCGGACACCACCTCACCGGTGATCGGATCGACGGCGTCCACCATGATGCCCCAGGGCGAGTTGCTCTGCGGCTTCTGGATCAAATTGATCATGTGGTAGCGAAGGTCACCCACGCGCGCCAAAAGGCCAGCGGGACCGCACGAATCGTCGTCGTCGCCAGTAGCGGCGGGCGTGTGGCGCAGCACCGGGTTGTGGCAAAGCACGAACACATGCCCAAACGCGGCCTGCGCTGCGTCGAAGCTCGGGTCGAATTGCTTCTTGCAATCCGCGATGGAGCTCAGCGAAACGCCCGTGTTCGACGTGCGCAAGCACTCCGTGTAGCGGGCTGTTTGCGCGGCCTGGCGCAGCGCGCCGTCCCACTGGGACAGTGCTTGCGCGCTAGCGTCGAACAGCGTCGGGTCGCTCTCGGGGCCGAAGTAAAACGGCGAAGTTTTGATGGTGCGCTGCTGATACGGCAGCGTGCAGGCGTGCGTGAATTGGTCGCAGCGCGAACCCGGGCCGGCGGCTTCGCACTCGTCGTCCGTGCCGTTCAGCGGGTCCACGTCACGCGAGGGCAGCGCGCCCACGGGCGTGGTTTGGGCCGTGTAGCAGGGGATGAGCTGACCGCTCGCATCGCGCGCGTGGCTCTGCTGCCAGATGTTGTGACGCGAGGTGAAGCGGTACCACTTGTCGTCAACCACGCCGTAGTTGCGGTCGTAGCCCAAGCGGTCCGGGTTCACGGTGCCAGTCGTGAACATCCCGAACATGGCCATGCGCTGGCCGTCCCAGTGCACCGGCTCATAGTCGTCGTTCACGACTCGCCTGAAAGACAGGCGCACCTTGACCTCAGTCGGATTGCAATTGCCGACCGGCCCGCTGCCGCCGAAGAAGTCTGGCGTCAAGAAGCACGCGGGCAGCGAGCCGAATGGGGTTTCGACCGTTTGTGGCGTGACGAATACCTTGTTCGTGATGTCGAAGTAGCCGCTCGGATCGAAGGTCGGCGCGTCCGGATCTGTCGGATCCGTCACAGAATAGGCTACCGGTTCGTACTTGAACGCATCGTCGAAGGCTGACATCGCGGCCAACGTGTCCAGTTGGTAAGCGTTCGTGATCAGGTTCTGCGACCAATCCACACGCATGTACTCGCGCGCGTACCACGGGCTGTCGGTGGTGTTTTCCTCGATGACGTTGAGCTCTTCGCCGGTCGTCGTGTTGTAACTGCGCTTGATGTCGAAGTGGCTCTCGATCTTGAACGCGGCCACGATCTGCCCGCTGTTCTGATCAGGAGAGTTGGGCGTGCCGTTGCCCGTCGAATCCGCGATGCGCTCGTACGTGAGGCGCGCCAGCAGCAGGTCCTCGGTGACCTCGAAGCTGACGCGAGCAATCGTCTGCGCGCCGCTGGCCGTGAACAGCTCGTCGCCGCCCGCGCCGTAGTCGACGTCCACGATCGTCGGTCGGTAATAGAACTCCGGATTGTCTGTCGGGTCCGACAAGTTCTCGCCCACGAAGAACGACTTCTTCAAGGCGTTGGCTTGAACCCGATTGATCGGCGCGCGTTCACTCGCGCAACTGGTCGCACCAAGCAGCACCAAGAGCGCACACATCACCAGCCGTCGCATCAAGCTCGCGGTCATCGACTCTCCTGCACTTGCACCGAGGAAAACGCGGCCAAGGATACCTTGGGTGCCTGCGGCTTTGCAGGATCGTCCACACTTAATTCGCGAAACGCCGCGTGGGCCTCGGCAGGTCGCGCCCAAAACGTGTGCAACTACGAGCACCGAGGCGCGTGTCACGTATTTCGTGTGGCGCCCGATTGTTCAGCAGTTACAGCCGCTTAGGCTTGCGAAGCGTGCGGTATTCGACCGCGCGGGCGTGCGCCTCGAGGCCCTCGGCGCGGGCAAACGCGGTAATTTTCGGCCCTTGTTCGATCAGTGCGCCGGCTTCGTAGTCGATGATTGAGGTGCGCGACACGAAGTCATAGACGCCGAGTGGCGCGCCGTAGCGCGCGGCGCCGCCCGTGGGCAGCACGTGCGAAGGTCCCGCGAGGTAATCCCCCGCGGCCTCAGGCGTCATGGACCCGACAAAAATGGCGCCTGCGCGCAGGATTCGGTCCGCCAGCGCCCGCGCTTCCACCGTGTGCACCGCGACGTGCTCGGCCGCGAGCTGATTGGCGACTGAAACCAAGGCGTCACGGTCCGGCACGACCAGGGCGAAGCCGTTATTGCGCACGGACACTTCCGCGATCGCCACGCGCGGCAGATCAGAGAGCTGGCGGGCGAGCTCGGCCTGCACACGCGCGACGAGCGCTTCACTGCTGGTAACCAACAGTGGATAGGCGGCTTCGTCGTGCTCGGCTTGGGAGAGCAAGTCCGCTGCGACTAGCACCGGGTCAGCGCTGTCATCGGCGACGACCAAGATTTCACTCGGTCCTGCGATGCTGTCGATGTCCACCTCACCGAAGACCAAGCGCTTCGCGGCGGCGACGTAGATGTTACCGGGCCCGACGATCTTATCCACGCGCGGCACGGATTGCGTGCCGTAGGCCAAGGCGGCCACGGCTTGCGCGCCGCCGGCGTCGAGCAGCGCGTGCACGCCAGCCAAGTGGCAGGCTGCGCGCACTTCCGGGCTGGTATCCGGGCACGCCACGATGATTTCCTGCACGCCCGCGACCTGCGCCGGCACCGCGCACATGAGCACGCTCGAGGGATAGCGCGCTTTGCCGCCTGGCGCGTACACGCCGACGCGAGCTAGCGGGGTGACTCGGCTGCCGAGCGTGACGCCGCCCTCTTTGTATTCGAAGCCACCCAGTGCTTGCGCTTGGCGCTCGTGATAGCGGCGGATGCGCGCGGCCGCCTCCACTAGCGCTTCGGCGACGGGGGCGGGGAGACTGCGCAGCGCGGCTTCACCGCCGTAGTCCCGCTGCACCCAGGCTTTCGGCAGCGGCCGCTTTTCGAAGCGCTCCACGAAGCGCTTCAGGGCCACATCCCCTTCACTGCGCACGGCGGCCAAGATCTCGCGCACGGCGGGCTCAACGCGATCCAGATCGCTCTCGCCGCGGCGTGCGAGGCTCGCGAGCAGCGCGAGATATTCCGGCGCGCCTTGTTTGACGGCGCGCAATGTGGCGGGGGTGCTCATGTCCAGTGTCCAGCTTTGAGCGCGGCCGGATCGTGCTCGCGGATCTTCGGGCCCAAGGCTTCGCGGAACACTTGCTCGTCGTCCATATCGATGTCTTCTTCGGGGAAGCCTTTGGCTACCTCCATGCCGACTGCCAGGATACGCAGGAAGGTTGCGAAGCTGGAGGCGCACAGGCGCGGCTTCCAGATGTCCGTGCCGCTCATCGCCGTGTACACAGGGCAATCCCCCTCTGCATCCGGACTCGAGACATCCAAAAAGTACGGATCACCCAGCAGTGAGCTATGCGCGATGATGATCCAGCCGGCGCGCCAGCCGTTGCCGGCAGCACCCGAGCGCAGCGTGCCGCCTTCGGCCAACGCGAAGCCGTTCTGCTCTTCCGCTAGGCGTTGGGCGGGGATCAGCTTCACGCGCTCGGCCGGGGTGCGCGTTTCTACGTCTTCCGGGTTCGCGGCCAGCAAGAACTCGCGGAAGCGCCGCGGGATCTTCAACTGAGCCTTGAGTTGGTCGACCGCCGCAGCTTCGGCTTTGCCGAATTTGGCTCGCACGTGCCTTTGGGCGAATGCGCCCTGCAACGCTGAAATCGATTCGGCCAGATCGCTGTCCAAGTTGCGTTACCGCCCTGAAAAAAGCCTAAGAAACACGTTTTTCTACTAGCACCGGGGGCGAAGGCAAGCAGGAACTTTGTTTGCGACCCAGTTATTGGGCCAGCGCTCGGAGGAACGCGGCTTTTAGCCGGCGCTAGAAGGTGTAGCGGAGCGCAATGCCAGAAACCCAGCCCAGCGGGGGTTGGCTGCTTTGGTCGCGTTTGAAGGTGGCCGTGTAGTCGCGCAAGCCGCCGTGCACTGCGAGCGCCAGGTGCGGGCTGACTTGGTACCACTCCACACCCAGTTCACCCGCCAAGTACAGATTGAAGCTATTGGCGCTCGGGTAGCCGTAGATGCCGAGCACGTCGTCGTCTATTTCTGCGCCGCCGAGGCTGCCTTGCAAGTACAGCCCGATGCGATCCGTTGCTTTGACGGTGCCGCGCAGCCCGACTCCGAAACCCCACAGCGAGTACGTGCGCGGCTCCGGTGGCGGGTGGGCGTAGGAGGTATTGGAGATCATCAGATCCCCCTCGGCGAACACCATCAACGCGCGCAGTGGTTCGTACCCGAACTGCAGGTGGAACCAGGGCGCGATGGGCGAGATGTTTTTCATCGCGCCGATCTGACCGAAGGCGCCGATGCTAGACTCGACCACGAAGCCTCTGTGGCGAGGTGGAGGAGGCGGCGCGAGCTCGTCATCACCCGCGCCTTCGTCGACGGTCGGCTGCCCCTTCGAATCCAGCCAAGACTGCACTTCACCCGCAGTGATCGCGCGCTCTTTCGGGCCTTCCGCGGCGCTCGCGGGTGCTGCGAATAGCCAGACGCCGGTGACGCTCAGCAGTCCGAACACGGCAATTACCGCAAGTGCGCGTCTACCGGATCTCGGGCGGAACGCGCGCATGCCGCTCAGGCTACTCCATGAAGTCGGCGCGCGTCGACAGGGTCAAGAGCGGCAACCCGGCCTCGCGAATGGTATCCGCGCCGCCCTCCAACCGATCGACGAGTGCGATAATGCCTACCACCACCGCCCCCGCTGCTTTCAGCGTTTCCACGGCCTTCAGGCTGGAGCCACCGGTCGTCACGACGTCTTCCAAAAGTGCGATGCGGGTGCCGGGTTTGAGGGATTTATCGCCCTCGACGAGTTTCGTTGTGCCGTGGTCTTTCCGTTGCTTTCGCACATAAAAACCGGTCAGCGGGCGGCCCTTCTGGAAGCTGACCAAAGACACCGCGCTGGCCAACGGACAGCCGCCGAGTTCCACGCCGCCCACCGCGTCGCATGTAGGCAAGTCATCCAGCGCTTGGAACATCAGCTCACCGACCAGCGCGTGACCCTCCGCGGTGAGGATCGTTTGCTTGCAGTCGATGAAGAAGTCGCTCTCGCGGCCGGACGCCAACGTCACGCTTCGGCGCTCGAAGCTGAGTTGGCGAAGGAGTTCGATCAAGCGGGCGCGCTTCGTCGGGTCGAGCATGCGCGGGACGCTAGCCGAAGCTCAGTCGCGGCTCTCCTTCTTTTTCGCTTCAATGCCGTTACCGCGCACGGGAATCACAGGTGGCGGCGGCTCGACCATCTGGATCGGTATCCGCGGTACGCCCCCGCCTCCCTTGGAGAAGGGGCCGGATTGGGGAGCGGGATCGGCTGGTCGGGAGAGGGGGCGGGGAGATTTGGGGTTGGGGGTGGGGAAGCGAGCGCCCTCCGCACCGCAATTCAGACGGTGCTCGGCGACGCGGAGCTGCGCACGCCAGCCGTAAAACTCGCCCGCGAGATTGCGGCAATGCCCAGCATCGAGCGCGCCGTCGACGTGCTGCTCGGGATTCCTTCGGCACCTTGACGATGCCTGTTAGAATCCGCCCGTGCGCTCCCAACCCCTGATCAACTGCCACGACGTTCAGGCCTCCAGCCGCTGGTACCAACGACTCCTCGGGTGCGTTGGCGGTCACGGAGGGACCGAGTACGAACGGCTTTGGGATCCGAACCACCATACCAGCAAGTGGGGCTCTGACGGCCTGATCCTGCAGCTACACGCGTGGGAGGTCGATCACCACCACGGACCCATGGGCGACGCCACACGGGCTGTCGGCAACGGCATGCTGCTGTGGTTCGAGGTCGACGACTTCGACGCCGCAGTGGCGCGTGCGCGCGAGCTAGACGCGCCCATTTTGCTCGACGTGCACCGCAATCCGAACGCACACCACCGCGAGCTCTGGGTCCGTGATCCGAACGGCTATACCGTGGTGATCGCGTCGCCCGACGGCGAGGCCGAGGGTGCTGCGTAGGAGCCGAGCCGAGCAACGGCTGGCGCCGCAGGGGTGAATGCTGCGCGCCCAGTGCGGCGACAGCGGAACCCAAACAAACCGAGCACTGCGGCGGCTACGGAGGCCGTGGCGTGAGGGGTCCTGTGCTGAGTCCCACGCTCGGACGGTTTTCTCCACTGCCGCGGAGCTGCGCGTTTCATGGCCGGAATAGAGCGCCTACGCGCGCTCACTGCGACCAAGTACCCGCGCCCACGTCGAGCTTCCAGTTGGCAAAGTAGGTGGGCATGGCGATCTTCGTGCCGGTGAATACGAGCGGTTGAAATACGAACGTGGTGAGGTTGTTGTGTTTACCGGGCGCGGCCGTGCTCGCGGTGCCGTCCCAGTGATCGCCCCAATAAACGTAGGTGGTGCCTTTGCAGCCCGTGATGGGCATTACCCAGGTGGTTTGGCTGAGCCACGTTCGTTGATCGGAAATTTCGTTGCTGGGGTCGGTCACGGGCGCGATGTAGCCTTGGTACGTCCAGGGGCCCGTGATGGCGGAGGCTGTGGAGTAGAAATTGTTGTTGGCGCGCCAGCCCGTCTTGGACGAGCCGAGCCAGTAGTAGGTGCTGCCGGCCTTGAACACCGTGGGCGCTTCCACGCCGCCCGAGTTTCCGTTCACTGCGGGGTACGTCTTGTCCGAAAGCCAGCTATGGCAGTCCTTGGCTAGCGTGTATACGTGGCCGCTCTCGGTGATCACGTAGGCATTGTCGCCATCAGTGATCGCGGTCATGTCGCTGTGGGCGGCCGTGGTGCCAGAAGCGTTCTTGAGCGGTCCCTGGTAGGCGTACTTGCCGTTGACGGTCACCGAAGTCGCGAACACGATCTCTTTGTCGGTCTGATAGTCTGCAGAGGCGGCATGCGCGTAGAGCACGAACTCACCGCTGCTCGGGCACTTGATGACGTGCGGACGCTCCCCCGCGCGTTTTGGCCCGAGCTCGCCGCTCGCTTGCTGCGGCAAAATGATGCCTTCGTTCTTCCACGTGGCCATGTCCTTCGATGAGTACATGGCAAATCCGTTGAAATAATTGTCCGTCGTGGTGGGCGAGAAGTACTCCCCGTGGAGATAGAACGTGCCGCCCACTTGGATGATGCCGCCGCCGTGTGCATCTACAGGCTGCCCGTCCGTATCGAGGAAGTTGATGCCGGTCGCAAGTGCGCCGGACATCGTGCCGACTGGGCCGGAGCAGCTGCTCGCCCCGGCGCTGCTCGCCCCGGCGCCGCTCGCCCCGGCGCTGCTCGCCCCGGCGCCACCAGACGGGCTTGCGCCGCCTTCGGCGCTGGCGCCACCGAGGGAGCTCGCGCCGGCGCGGTTCGCCGCTCCGCCCTGGGCGGGCGCGCCCGCTGCGGCAGCGCCGCCAGAGCCGCTCAACCTGCCGCCACCGGCGAGGGAGCCGCCTTGATTGTCTCCCGGTCCCGAACTACCGCTCCCGCATGCGACGAATGAGAGCAGCCAACAGCCGACCAGGGCGCTGCGCCGGACGAAGTTCATGTCCCATTAAGGGCAAAACGCCGCGCCACCTTGCCAAATCTCGAAGGCGGGAGCGATTGAGCAAGGGGGCAGCCGGTTCGCCCTTCTAGTCGTGCTGGCCGCCTCCTGCCCTGTCGACATCTTTCGTAGGATCTCGACCGCCAATAGACAGCGCGATGCCACGCGCAATCATGCTCGCCGCTGCGAACCACGCTCGTGCCAACACGCAGCTCGGTCAGCATTCCCCCCGGCGCTGTTGTGGGTTGCAGGCAGGCCGGCACAGAGCGTGGACCGTCGTTTTGCGTGTACAATTCCGTCCACTCGAAGGCGTTTTGGACGGCCGACCACCAACGAATGAGGCATGGCGCATGATCTCCTGGACGAACCTAGTTGCGGCTTATCCGATTGCCTTCGCGCTCTGTGTTGCACCCCTCGTGTGCACTGCTTGCGGCGCCGATGCCGGCGCTTCAATAGGTAACTCGGGCGCCGGGGGAGGCAGCGCCGGCGCGAGCACTGGGGGACAGTCGGGCAGCGGCGGCGCGGTCGGTGTCGGAGAATTTCGCAGCGACTACAAAACATCGGCCTCCTTTTTCACGCGCATGAGCACGCCCGCGGACTCCGGAAGCGTGCACGGCGTGGTCCGCATCTGGTACTCGAGCAACGTGGCGGCCCTAGCGACCTCGGGGCCGTTCGTCGTGCCGGAAGGCACTGTTGCTATCAAGGACGAATACGATTCGTCCGGGGCAGTCCTGGTCAAAGTCGTCATGATTAAGAAGGCCAGCGGCTACGACGCGACGCATCACGACTGGTATTACGAAGCACGAGGTCCGGATGATTCGCTGGCAGCCAACCCAGTACCCGGCACTCCGAGCCTGTGTGTCAGCTGCCACAGCGGCGCGCCGGATACCGACTACCTGCAGGG
>JBDTJC010000263.1:0-8035 GCA_039936055.1 Polyangiaceae bacterium
TCACGGACACGGACGACCGCACCATTGGCATCACGCCGGACGTGTACGTGATCAAGGACGCGGGTGAGTTCGTCGTGCTCGACAACGACCGCGGCGTGCAGCGCTTGTTCATCAACGAAGCGCTCACCAAACGCCTGATGAAAGACCCGTCCGCCAAGGAATTCATTGGGGAAAAGCTGCGTAATGCGCAGTGGCTGATCCGCGCCATCGAGCAACGCAGGAAGACCATCATCCGCGTTGCGGAATGTATCGTGGAGAAGCAGCGGGACTTTTTCGAGAAGGGCGTGGCTTACCTCAAGCCGATGATCTTGCGTGACGTGGCAGAAGCCGTCGGAATGCACGAATCGACCATCTCGCGTGTGACGACCAACAAGTACATGCACACGCCGCAAGGCCTGTTCGAGCTCAAGTATTTCTTCAACTCCAGCATCCGCCGCGTCGCCAACGAGGACATCGCCAGCGAAAGCGTGAAGCAAGCGATCAAGACGCTCATTGACCAGGAGGACAAGGCGAACCCGGTCAGTGATCAGGCTATCGTGGAGATGTTGGAGAAGAACGAGGGGATCAAGATCGCGAGGCGTACCGTTGCCAAGTACCGCGAGATGCTCGGTATCCTCGCGTCCAGCAAACGCAAGCGCCTGTTCTGATGTCGAGCAGGTAGGCGCTCCCTCCTTTCACTGCTCTTTTTCCTCCCGCAGCCCCTCCCAGGCGCAGCCGCTCCCGAAGGCACCGAGCGCAGCCCCTCCCAGGCGTCGAGCGCAGGCTGCCTGCCCGGAACGAAAACAAGCGTGAAGTCTTGGAAGACTAGATCACGATCTGCGACCGAGACCATCACCCAACGAAACCCGGCGGAACCGGCCGCCCGCTGTTTCAGCCGTTTGGAAGGGGCGCGAGGCAGTCTGCGCGGCCTTCCCGCCGAGAAACCTTCCAGCTCGCTTCTCTCGCTCCAGTTCGGCTAAACTCAACTCCTGAAGGCCCTAACAAGCCCCCCCGCAGGAGAGCCATGATCAGCATCACTTTTCGCCACGTAGACTCGAGCGACGCGCTCAAACGTTACTCCGAGGAGAAGATCACTAAGCTTCAGAAATTCCTGCGCCAACCAATGACCGCGAAAGTGACGCTGTCGTTGGATCGATTGAAGCAGGTTGCCGAAGTCCGTATCTCCAGCGGCGGTGAGCACCTGGAAGCGAAAGAGGCGACGAACGACATGTATGCGTCGATCGACGTAGTGCTCGGGAAACTCGAACGTCAAATTCGCGCGAGCAAGGGCGCCGCCAAGGCCAAAGTTCGCGGCGGTGAGAGCGTGCGCAAGGCCGCCACGACGCTCGTGCCGGCCCTCGAAGCCGAAGTGTCGCCGCGCGTGAAGCGCGCTGCAAAAGTCTTGAAAAAGCCGGCAAAGAAGCGCGCGGCGAAAGCGAAGCGCTAAGGCGCTGCACGGACTTACCATGCGACTCTGCGACATCCTTACAATCGATCGCATCATCGTGGATGCGGGTGGCGACCAAATCCCGAACAAGGACGTGGCGCTGAAAAAGTTGGCTGAGTTGCTCTCGCCAGCAGTGGGCGTTCCGCAAGCGGAGGTTGAAGATCTCTTGCTCGAGCGCGAACGCCTACAGAGCACTGGCATCGGGGATGGCGTCGCCATCCCGCACACGGCACTCGATCACGCAGAGCAACAGGCCGCCGCGTTGTTGTTGTGCCCACGCGGGGTGGAATTCGATGCCATCGACGGCAAGCGCGTCAACATCGTGTTCGGCGTGGTCGGTCCGAAGCGCGCGACCGGCGAGCATTTGCGCACGCTGGCCCGCATTTCGCGGCTGCTCCGCGACGACAGCACCCGTTCGCGCATGGTCTCGGCGGCCAGCCGAGAAGAGGTGTACGGTCTGATCGCCGCTCACGACGCGAGCGAGAAATAAGCGTGTACTCCGAACCCCCGTCTCAGACGCCGCAGGGGGTGACGGTTCGAGCTTTGCTCGATGACCCCGCGCTCGCGCTGAACGTGCGGCTCGTGGGTGGCGCTGCAGGGCTCGGTCGGGAGATCCGCCACCCGAGGATCCAAAAGTCGGGTCTAGCGCTCGTGGGCCATGTGCACGGCGTGGTGCCGAGCCGTGTGCAAGTCCTCGGCGAAACCGAGCTCAGCTACGCCGAATCACTGACGCCCGAACAGCAAACGCGCGCGGCAGAGGTGTTTTTCTCGCTCGGTGTGTGCTGCGTGATGGTGACCCGGGGCGTGGACCCGCCGAAGGCGTTTTGTGATGCTGCGGAGCGCACGCAAACGCCGCTCGTGGTGTGCGCCGAACGTTCGTCGCAAGTGATCACCGCGCTGCACACGCTGCTGGACGAACAGCTCGCGCCACGCTCTCGCATCCACGGTGTGCTGGTGGATGTATTCGAGGTCGGCGTGCTGCTGCTCGGCAAGAGCGGCATCGGCAAGAGCGAGTGCGCGCTTGAGTTGGTGATGCGCGGGCACCGCCTCGTGGCGGACGACGTGATCGAGTGTGATTTCCGCCCGCCCAGCATGGTCTTCGGGCAACCCGCCGCGCTGCTCCGCCACCACATCGAAGTGCGCGGGCTCGGCATCCTGAACATCAAGGATTTGTTCGGTGTTACCGCGATCCGCGAGCGCAAGCGGCTCGACCTGATCGTCGAACTGCAGCTCTGGCAAGCCGACGCGCCGTATGATCGCATCGGCCTGGAAGACCGGCATCGTGACCTGCTCGGCGTGCCGATCCGCGAAGTGGTGCTGCCCGTTCGCCCCGGCCGTAACATGAGCTCAATCATCGAGATCGCCGCGCGCAACGAACTCCTGCGCCAAGCCGGTCATCACCCGGCGCGTGAGTTCGTGGAGCGCATCGAAAAGGGTCTGCTCCGCCCAGAAGAGCCGGAAGAGCGCATGCATCGCTCGCCCAGTGGCTCATTCCGCTTCCTGTCGCCGAACGAAAGCTCGGCGCCCCCACCGGTCCTCACTCCGGAGCGGAGATGACGGAGCCCGCGCGAACCTTGGTCGTGGTCGTCACCGGCGTGAGCGGTGCAGGCAAGTCGACCGCGGTCCACGCGCTGGAGGATCTGGGGTTCTTCTGCGTCGACAATTTGCCGACACCAGTAATGAAAAGCACCTTGGACGCCTTCGCGGCCGCCGGCGTGCGACGCATCGCGCTCGGTATCGACGTGCGCGTGCGCGGTTTCCTCGACGAAGCCGCGCACGCGCTCGAATCGTTGGGCGTGCCTGGTGAACGTGAACTCTCGGTGGTTTTTCTAGATGCCTCGGACGAGGCGTTGCTGCGCCGCTTCTCCAGCACGCGCCGCCCACACCCGCTCAGCACCACGCTCGAACCGGGCAGTGAGCAGGGGGCCACCGCGGTGTTGGACGGCATTCGCATCGAGCGCGAACGGCTGACGTCATTGCGCGCTCGGGCCACGTTGGTGATCGACACGACGCGCCTCAGCGTGCACGAACTCCGTCGAGCGGTGACTTCGCACTTCGGCCCGGGTGCCGGCGGCGCGCCTCGGCTACACACCCGGTTCGTGTCGTTTGGCTTCAAATTCGGCACGCCGGTCGATGCGGACCTACTGTTCGACGTGCGTTTCTTGGATAACCCGCACTTCGTGCCGGAGCTTCGCGATCTGCCAGGCACCACGGAAGCCGTCAAAAAGTTCGTGCTGGCGCAACCCGACAGCCAAGGGTTTCTGGAGCGCGTCGCGTCACTACTAGAATTTTGTCTGCCACGTTTCGAACGAGAGGGAAAAAGTTACCTCACCGTCGCCGTCGGGTGCACGGGTGGCAGGCATCGTTCCGTGGTGATCACGGACGAACTCGGGGCTTTGCTCGGCAAGCGGGTCGGCGTTGCCATCGACATCGTGCACCGTGATGTGGATCGCGTTCGCATGAGTGGTCCCGGCGCAGATCCGGATCACGCTAACCTCTCAGTTTCTTTCGGAGTGAAGAGCCCATGATTAGTTCGCGCGGCACGTTCGAAGTGAAAAACAAGCTCGGCTTACACGCACGAGCGGCGACGAAGCTTGTGCAACTCGCGTCGAAGTACCCGTGTGATATTTTGGTCAGCCGTGCGGGGCAGGCCGCTAACGCCAAGAGCGTGATGGGCGTGCTGCTTTTGTGCGGTTCCAAGGGCACCAAACTCGACATCGAGGCGACCGGTGAGAGCGCCGCGGAAGCCGTGTTGAAGCTGGGCGAATTGATCGACAACCGTTTCGGAGAAGACGAATAGAAGTATGAGAGGCGACGGTATCAGCACGCTTCCGAGCGGCACCGCGCAGGTGCTTGATGGCATTCCCGGGTCCGCGGGCTACGCCATCGGCCACGCGGTGATCGTCGACACTCGTCGTTCGGGTGTCGTGCGTCGCCACGTCACTCCTGACGCCGTCTCCGCCGAACTCGCCCACTTCGATGACGCCGTTGCGCGCGCCGCCGGGGAACTGCGCGTCGTTTTGGCAGCGAAACAAGGCGCGGCCAGCCGCGCGGAGACCTCGATCCTGGAAGCGTACGTGCTCATGGTCGAGGACGAGACGCTGCGCGACGCGGTCGAGAGTCGTATACAAAGTGCCGGCATCAGCGCCGAGTGGGCGCTGGACCTCGTGGTCGCGGAGATGGCCGCACAGCTTCGGCAAAGCGGTGACCCGTACTTGGCGGAGCGCAGCCATGATTTCGAATTCGTAGAAGACCGCCTGCTGCGCACGATGGCCGGCAAGCAAGGCGCGGTTATTCTGCCCAAAGACGGCGTCCCCGGCGTGCTCGTGGCGCATGATTTGTCGCCCGCAGAAACCGCGGGTCTGACCAAAGAGCGCGTGCTCGCGATCGTGACCGAAGTCGGCACCCGCACCAGCCACACGGCGATTTTGGCGCGTGCGCTCGAAATCCCCGCGGTGGTCGGCGTGCCGAACCTGCTCGCGCGCGTCGGCAGTGGGGATCTGATCGTGGTCGACGGCGTGCACGGCCACGTTGCGATCACCCCCAACGCAGAATTCCTCGCCGATACGCATGCGCGCGCCGGCCGCTTCAGCGACGTGACGCGTCACCGTCGCGAAGCACGCGATCGACCGATCCGCACGAAATGCGGTCAAACCGTGGAGCTGCGCGCGAACATCGAGCTGCCTTCGGAGGCCGAAGGTGCGCTCGAACAAGGCGCGCGTGGCATTGGCCTGTACCGCACGGAATTCCTGTATCTCGATCGCAGCGAGCCCCCGAGTGAAGACGAGCAATACGAAACCTACCGCCGCGTGGTGGAAGTGCTCGCCCCGCTACCGGTTACCCTGCGCACCTTCGACATCGGCGGGGATAAGTTCTCGTCCGTGTTCCAGATGCCGGCGGAAATGAACCCCGCGCTCGGCTTGCGTGCGGTGCGCCTGGGCCTCGCGCGCCAAGACATCTTTCTCACGCAACTGCGAGCGATGGTGCGCGCTTCGGCGCACGGCGAATTGCGCATCATGGTGCCGATGATCGCCTCGCTCGGCGAATGGCGCCAAGTGAAGGCGCTGGTCGCTCGCGCCTGCGAAGAGGTGGACGCCTCAGGTCAGCCGCGCAGCCCAGAAATTCCGCTTGGCATGATGGTGGAAGTACCGTCAGCCGCCGTCATGGCGGAAGAATTCGCGATCGAGACCGAATTCATGAGCATCGGCACGAACGACCTCGTGCAGTACACCCTCGCCGTGGACCGCTCCAGTCCGGAGCTCGCGTACCTGGCCTCGTTCTTCGACCCCGCGATCTTGCGGCTGGTGCGCATGGTCATCCAAGCCGGCAAGAACCATTCGCGCCCCGTGCTCGTGTGCGGCGCGATGGCAAGCGACCCGCTCGCCGCCATCCTGCTCGTCGGGATGGGCCTGCGTGAGCTCAGTATGGAAGCCGCCGCGATCCCGGAAATTCGCGAAGCCATCGGCAGCATCACGGTCGCGGAGGCCGAAGAAGCGGCCAATGCCGCGTTCGCCGAAGAAACGAGCAAAGACATCGAGCGAGTGTTGATCGAACGCTTCGCGGCACGGCTCGACGTCGGCGAATAGAGCGAGGCCGGTCACGCACGGGGCAGCGACGTGAGCACCGTCAAAAACCTCAAATGACCCCGCGTTAAGCGCGAAACTCGCGCGCTCGCTGCCCGATACTGCCCATCATGCGCAAGGGGTGGGGGCTGGGGGGATTGGGGGGATTGGGGGTCGCCTCGCTGCTGCTTGCGTGCGGCGCCGAGCACGACCCTGGGCCGCGCTGGAAGAGCGCGGTTCGCGTAGTCCTCGTGCATACGGCGGATCTGCACTCGCACGTGTTCCCAGAGCCGACGCTGATCAGCGCCGCGGATGCCCGCCGCGGGCTGGGCCACTCCGGTGAAGTGGAAGCCATCGGCGGCGTAGCGCGCATCGCGACGCTAGTCAGCGGCATCCGCAGCACCGAGCCGCACTCGCTGTATCTCGACAGCGGCGACCTGATTGAAGGCACAGACGCTTTCACCGCGTTCGGCGGTGAGCCCGAAATGCGGGCGCTCAGCGCACTCCGCGTCGCGGCCGTCGCGCTCGGCAATCACGACCTCGACCCCGGCGTGCCCGATTTTGTGGCGAAACACCGAGAATTCGCGCGGTTCCCCGTCTTGGCGGCGAACTACGCCGCACCGAACAGCGGCCTGGGCGGCGCGCTTGCCCCGTACGTCGTGCTGAATGCCGGCGGAGTGCGCGTCGGCGTGATTGGCGTCGCGAATCCGGACAGCCCGGGCGGCCTAGCCGCCGTTGATAACCCGTACGGTATATCGCTCACGCCGGTCGCCGAAGCCGTGCAAAGCGCAATCGACGCAGTTCGCCCCTCCGTAGATTTGGTCGTCGCGATCACGCACCTCGGGCTCTCAGGCGATGAAGCGATGATTCGGGCAACCAGCGGGCTGGACGTCGTGCTCGGCGGACACCAACACCTTACGCTCGACGAGCCCGTGGCGCGCTTCGATTGCGGCCCGGCGTTGAGGGCCGAGCGCGGCTGTCACGAGCGCCGCGTTTTCGTGGTGCATTCGGGCGCGTACGGCCGCTACGTCGGGCGCGTCGAGCTGTCGCTCTCGCCTGCAGCGGCCGGCGCGGACCCCGCCGATGGCCTCGAAGTCGTCACGGCGACGCACGCGCTACTACCCGTGTCGGCGGCTGTGACTGACGATGGGGCACTCCGCGCGCTGCTCGAACCGTATCGGGCGCGACTCGCCGCGGCAGGTTTCGACGCGCCCGTCGCGTTCGCCACAGGGCCGCTCCCGCGCTACGGCGCAACCGGCGGTGACTCTCCTTTGGGTGATCTGATCGCAGATGCGATTCGCGTGCGCGTGGGCGCTGATCTCGCGCTGCTCAACACCACGGGTATCCGCGCAGATTTGCCGCCCGGCGTGCTCGCGAAGTCGTCGTTCGCGTCCGCGCTTCCGTTCGGCGATACGCTGACCGTGCTGCGCCTGAGCGGCACTCAACTGAGCACGCTGTTCGAGAAACAAGCGCAGCTGGCTAGCGCTCGCGAGTGCCAATCACCATTCCAAGGCTCCGGCTTCTCAGTCACGCTCAGCTGCCGCCCGGGCTCCGCGAGTCACGCCGGCCAACTACGCGTCGCCGGCAAGGCAGTCGACCCAGCCGCCACTTACAGCCTCGTCACCACGGACTACCTGGCAGACAACGGCTCAGGGTTCGACGTCCCGTTGTCGAAGCGAACGGCTCTGGTCGGCGAGGCAGACCCGCTGGAGGTCTTGGTGGATGCGGTGCGGCAGCGCCCCGTTTGCGGCACGCCGCCGCTGCCGTGCCTCAACCCGCAGCGCCTGCTCGACGGAAGAATCGTGGTCAGCGCTGACTGAGAACCGGTGACCGGCCCCAAGGCCGTTTACCCTGAAAATCTCAGGCCTTTCCCGACGGATCCGCGATGAGCGGCCGGCTGGCCCGAGAACGGCAGCCGCGACCCCGTAGCGGTTGACCTCGAAAGGTCCCTGCGTATACTCCGCCCGGAACCCGGAAACGCGGTTTTCTCAGGAAGATAATAGAAAATGCCACAGGACGCGGACGTCAAAAAAGACGTAATCTCGAA
>JBDTJC010000264.1:0-6048 GCA_039936055.1 Polyangiaceae bacterium
CAGCACGCAGAGTCCCAGTGAGATGACCCAATGCACGCTCCGCACGAGTCAAAGCCGTAAGGGCGCTGGCGCTCAAAACGAGCTGGGTGGGAGCTGGATCCGGAACAAAGGCGAGAGCTTTCGCGTCCGTCTCAACGAGACGACCAGGAAAATTGTCTTTAAAGTCCGAACGTTGCACGTTATTTTAGCTATGTATCATAACGCAAAAGTTAGTTTAGCGAAACGCCAAAAACTAAAATAGCTCGAGCCTTCGGGCCTCGCGTTTGTCGGGTGCGGGGCACACCGCACCCGAGCTGCCGATCGTGGCCCTGGACTCTTGAGCGACGCGAGTCGGAGTGAAGCAACCTTACTGCGGCATTCGGCGTTTCCTACCGCTTGTAGGCGACCTTGGTCAGCGCGATCGGCGTTGAGTTCCTGCCGACCCAGATCACGGCCAGCTCGGTGAGACGGTCGACGAGCCTCTCGTCATCGCGCACTCTGGCAGCGACTGTCTCGCACTCCGCGAGCTGGTCGTCGGGCAGGGCATTGTGTGACACCATGTGCACGCATAATGCCGCTAGCATTCGATCGTAGTGCTCATCCCAGTTCCCGCCTCCATTGCGATAGAGTTCGTCGCCCATGCGGCCCGCGATGCGAATGACCTCGCCCTGAACGGTGGCGCAGGCACCTGACGAAGGCACCAGAAGGTTCCAAAGCTCGGCGTGCTGCTTTTGCCAGGTCACGGCCTTGGCAATGATCGGTCCTCCGTCGTGCATGCGCCTTGCTGCAGGAGGCTCGACCTCGAACAACGCGCACAGCGCGTTCGAGGCGGCCGAGGTCTCGGCTACGCTTTCTGCGGTGAAGCCGGCGCGGTGAAATTCGAACGTTTCTGCGGCACATTTGACAAATTCTCGAGCTTGCGCCGTCACTGTCGCGCCAGCGGCCAACAGCGCGTTCGCCGTGGGAACCATCGAGACCAAGTCAATGTTCGACATCCGTTGCAGCGACCGACGCACCGAACGCGAGTAGGCTTTAGCCCGGTTCGCAGTCACCCCGTCCTGCTCTTGGTAGGGCCTTCGTGGTGGTCGGGGCGTACGCGCTCGCGGCTCACGGTTTTAGTCCTCGTTGACACTCGTCTCGGTCACGACCTTCGCCGTACCATGTCGGTTAGCCATCACTGCGCCGCGGGCAGAAGTTCGAGACTCCGCTCTGGCGGTGTCCGCGCGCATGCCTTTAACCACCAGCCCCATCATCGCGGCCAGATAAACGACCCTGTTCACTCAGCAAGGCTGCGCCCTGGCGTTACCGATGTCTTCGCGATGCTGCGTGAAGAAGTAACGCGGGCGTCGGCGGGTTGAAGCGACTCGACGGGGCGCCCAATGCATCGACTTCAGCTGGCACCTCGCGAGGGCACGCGAGGTCGCCCATCAGCTGCGGCGCTATCCGGCCGGCGCGGACCATAGAAGACACAACGAGCAACGTCGCGATCGCCGCTAATTACTGCACTGAATCCCCATAAACTCCGACCACTCGGGGGGAGCAGAGCGGTCAGGAGCGTTGCTACATGTCCTGAGCTCCGGCCCGTTCGCGCCGCAATACTGACAGGAAAGCTTGAGCGTCGGGCATGCGCTGCCGAGCGCGGGTGCGGTCGCTGGGCAATCGACCGCATTGTTCTTTGGGACTGCGCAGCTCCACAAGTGTCCACAACCGCCCCCGGGGAAGTCGATGCAGTCACAGCACGCTTCTGCCGACGCACACACGCTGTCCACCGCGGAGCATTCATTGCCCGACTTGGTCGCCGCGGGGCACGTGGCGGGCGCTCCGGCGTTACCCGCGCTGCTGGTGTTGCCCGCGCCGCCGGTGTTGCCCGCAGTGTTGCCCGAGGATCCGGCTTGGGCAGCCCCTCCCGCAGTGCCACTGGGCTGACCCGCGGATCCGCCTTGCTCGGATCCTGCCGAGCCCCCAGGCGTACTCGTTCCGGCACTCGACCCGCAGCTCGCTCCGCCAAGAACGAACAATGCCGCACAGAACGTGAAAGAGCGGGTGCGTAGAACCGGGTAGTGTGCCAACTGCGCCATCCTGCGGCCATTCAACGCAAGGAGTGTGCCTGTTGCCGGTGGCGGCGATGAGGAGCCGTCGAATCGAAGCCGCTCAAAGAAACGACTGGCGCTGTTGCGTCTGGTCGCGCTTGCCCGGCACGGGCGCCATGCCGAGAGCCAAGTCGATCTTGGTTTTGAAGTTCACCGCATCAGGAACGCGCGCCTGCGTGCGACGCGCCGCATCGTTGGCCCAGCATTCCGGCAGGTACCGCTCGAAGTCGAGCGGTAGATGTTCGGTCTTAGTCGCAATCGCGAGGCTGACACCCGAGAATCCCGCAGGCCTACATGGCGAAAGACGCTTTTTCGCCAGTGCTTCAGGTGACGATCGATGCGGCGGAAGAAATCTTCGAGCCGGGCAGCCGTGGCGATTTTCAGCGTCTTTCTGGCAAAGTCAAACATTCGTGGCTTGCCGCTGCGACCGCCTTCGACGCCAAAGAACAAAACCAATCCCGTAGTGTCTGAAAACCCGGATTGGGGGAGTCATGCCGCAGCTCGATGGTAGAAGTTGAGCAAGCCGCCGAGCCGCGAGCGGACTCGAACGGCGCCGAAGGCAGCGTGCTGGCGAGCGCCTCCTTGAGGACACGCACCTCCTCTTGTAGATACTCGACCCGACGCGCCATCCGCTCGTTGATCGCGTACGCGACCATGGCGATGATGAACTGTACGGGCACTGGAAGCATCAAGGCGGGCGAACAGTGCCAGCCGCGCTCGGCAAGACCCAGTCTGGTCGACCCCCAGTAAATCGTGGGATAATGGCCGCGTTTCGACTTTCCGGACACTACGGGTTGGGAGGTGACCGCGGGTCATCCAGATGTGCCACTGGACCGGCGCGACGCGATTGTGACGCAAATTCCCGTGGACCGTGTGGCAGAACTCAAGGTGGTGCTGACGGCTCGCTGCAGCAAGTGGGTGGATGGCAGTGGACAACCTGCGTGCCAACCCCCGGGCTACACCTGCGATAGCGGCACTGGCGACTGCGTAGCACCCGACGTCGCAGCGACCGATTTGGGGACCTACAACCCGGGCGACGAGAACGGTGGAGCTGGCGGCTCGGGCGGCTCGGGCGGCTCGGGCGGCTCGGGCGGCTCGGGCGGCTCGGGCGGCTCAACGGCAAGCGGCGGAAGCGGCGCCGGAGCTAGCGGCGAAGGCGGAGCCAGCGGCGAGCGTGGCAGTATCAGCGGTGGCGGCGGTGGCGGCGGCGCAGGCGCAGGCGCGGGCATGAGCAACGCAGGCAGCGGCGGTGTAAGCGTCAGTGCCCCCTGCGGGAACGCTTCCGAGGATGGCGCTCGCCACAGCGCTTTCGTCGATCGGGCTGGTCGGGGTGCTCGGCATTGCGGAGTTCCGCAAGTCTAAGACGACCATTGACCCAGTCCGCATCGCAAACGCGAGCGCGCTCGTCACCTCCGGCGTGTTCCGAATTACCAGAAATCCGATGTACGTCGGACTCACCGCACTCCTCCTGGCCTGGGGCGTAGTTCTCGATGCGCCTGCGACACTCGCTTTCCCTTTTGTGTTCGCCGCGTTCCTGAACCGATTCCAAATCATTCCCGAAGAGCGCGCCATGACGAACCGGTTTGGGGAAGCGTACCTCGTGTACTGCCGTCGCGTTCGCCGTTGGCTCTGATCGCGGCATAGGGGGGAGCCGACTGTCAGCGGCGGCGGGTGAAGCTGATCGGCTGGCCGCTCCGAGTTACTCATCGCTATCCGTCGTCGGCTCCGCCAGCAGCTCAGCGTCGAGAATGTCTTTCGGTCTCGCTGCGGCCAGCGTGTTTCGTCGCATCGCCGAACGACCAATGAAGCGAACTGTAATGGGCCCGAGCTTGCCTTCGACGGCCGTACCATGTTGCCCGGCGTTGAAGCACGGAGGTACGACGGAAAATCCTTGCGTGCGACTGACCACGCTTCCCGAGTAAGCGGCCACATCGCGGCGCTTAGTTCGTTGACGGAAGACGCGCGTTGATTGGCTTTTCCTGGGGCGGGTGGAAGCGGCCGAAGCGAATCGATGCGCCGCCTTGGTTCAAACCTGAAGCAGCCGTACCGCTGGGAAGTACGATCTGAGTCGATCAAGGTCGTCGAGATCGGCGGTCAACACCCGATCCCCGCGCCGAGCGGCCGACGCCATGACGACTGCGTCGATTGCCGTCGCGCCCTTCACCGCAGCAATCGCTTCGCCGGCTAGGCGGGCAAGCTCTACGCCGAGCGGCTCGATTACACAGGCCTCGAGCAGCATTGCGATCCGTGCTGACCGCGTTCCGCCACGCCATGCTTCCACGATCACGGGCGTCGGGACCGTGAGCTCGTATCCCATATGCTGCGCGAATTTGAGGTGAGCCATCGTTCGGCGCCCGGCACGCTCAAACCCGATCAGCGCGCCGGTATCCAGTGTTAGGCCAGCCATTCAGCCTGGATAGCGGCTAGCTCCTTCGGGGAGATCTCACCCTTTTCTTCCTCGTAGTCCGTCACGAGTTGCTGAAGATGACGACGACGTAACTCGCGGGCGAGGGCTTCCGTAACCTCCGCACTCAGAGTTCTTTTGGAGCGCTTGGCTTCTTGCTGCATCGCGCGAAGGACGCCCTCGTCTACCGTTAACGAGACCTTCTTTGCGCGCTGCCTTTGCGGCGCGCTCACAGGCGCCGCACGGCGCGTGGGCTTCCGGGCGTTCGACTTGAGCATGCAACTATCCTACCCCAGGTAGGATAGTTCATCAAGCCCATCAGGTCCTAGGAGCCTACACGCCCACCGTGCCGGGCTACTTCCTCTATTTTCCAAGTCGTGCGCAACGCTCCGCGCCGCTCCGTCTACTCGTCGAAGTGGCCAAGGAGCTTGCATTGCGCACTGCTGACGATATCTAAGCATCGGCGGCGCGAGTGACGCTTCTATCGGAGGAACTTAAGGGCGCAAAGGCGGACAGGCTGGGTGCTGACCCTCGGCCTAAGTTACTTCACCGCGGTTCTCAACTCTTCTATTAGGGCGCGCCACGCTGAGAAAAGTTAACGTTGGTTGGCTTTTCGTGGGGCGGGTGGAGCGAAGCTCGTACAGCTAACGGCGACGCTTATCGAGCTCGTCCAGTGTCGCGCGGAGCAGTACGAGCATTGCTTGATCCTTTGGGCGGTTGAGTTGCTCCTTCACGACGATCAACCTAGCGAGCGAGAGCACCCTGAACCGTGCACCGTCGACTTCAAGCCAATCACTGTCGGGGATCAGGTCTTCGAAGGTGGTGCTCGTCTCGATGGTCGCGAGCGCATCCAGCGGACCGGCCGTAGTTTGCAGCAGCTTGTGCCCGCGACTCTGAAGGTGCGAGCGGTTCGGCACGACGCGACGGGGATCGTCTCGGAAGACCGCACCGAGCTCGGTCAGGGCGAGTTCTAGCCGATCGATATTCAAGGTAGACAGCGCGTAGACGATATCCAAATCGATGGTGTGCACCGGCGCCCCCTGCAGCACGGCGGCCATTCCGCCAACGACGATGAACTCGACGTCGTGAGCAACGAGCGCCACGATGATGCTAGCGATTGCCATTCGGCACGCGCTTGGCTTTGTGCACGAGGTCGATCGTTCCCTGCACGTGACGCAGGCGTTCGCTCGGCGTCAGACTGAGCATCCAACGGATGAGGGAGCGATCGACGCCAGCCGCGTCGTAGGCCGCCGCGAACACACGTGAGTCCAGGGCGACGCTCGTGGTCACCGCCGGAGCGTCCGCTTTCGGATGCTCATCGGTAGCTTGGTCTCTCGCGTCATCGTCCACAGCTGAACCCTAGCGGAGGAATTTGACCGCGCAAAGCCGCACGAAAGGTAGCGCGAGCCGATCCGCGACGCCGAAGGCCACGACGAGGTGCGCCGAAACGCGGCTAGGTGGCCCCGGGGGATTGCTCCCCCAGGGCTCCCACGGACCCGGACGTGCGGATTTCCCGCATCCGGTTCGTCAGTTCATGGTTTCACTGAGAGATAGACCGAGTGCACGACACGAGCG
>JBDTJC010000265.1:0-8923 GCA_039936055.1 Polyangiaceae bacterium
CCATTGCCCAAACGCAGCAGGGAGGGCTGTGAAGCAACCAGACTGAACATGGTCGTTGCTCCCACCGCTGTGCTCAGGTGCGCCGCAAACTGATCGGCAGAGCCGTAGGAGCCGGCGAGTAAGAGCGCCGGCGGTGTTCGGCCATTGGCGGTCAACAGCGGGTAGACCACGTTCGATTGTTGGACCTGCAGCGCCTGCAAGTTGCGCAGATTGAGAGGCCAGGTCGCGTTCGGCTGTCCGCACGTTCTCACGTCTCGGCTCACGTTCGCGGACGACATGAAGCCCGCGCGCGCAATGTCCGTGCGCAGCCGCTCGAAGCCCAGCAAGCCGCTCACCGTCGCGTTCGCGATCCTGGTTTCACCTTGATAGAAGCGGCCGCTGTCGCGCGCCAGAGCGAATACCGAGAGCGAAATGAACAGGCCCCCCATCAGCGCGACCATCAGCTCCACTAGCGTGAAGCCCGCGGAACCGCGCCGTTGGTACGAAGGGGCGCTCACCGGTTGCTCTCCCGAATCGCGGTGATCTTCTGCACGAAGTGGAATGTGCCCGCGGCGCCGTTGATCCGAGGCAGCGCTGCGGCGGAGCACATGTCACCCGTGAACGCTTGCCCGTCCCGCAACCAGAATACCCGGACTTCCGCGCGAATCAGGCCGTTGCCGTTCTGCGTTGGCTGGTACAGCCAAGACAGACGGATGTTGGAACAGAACGCCGCGCTGCCGGGGTTGAGTGCCAGGTTGACGTGATTGCCGAGCGCGTCGAAGCCCGGCCCAAAGTCGAGCGCGGCGCTTTCAGCCGGAAACGTCCAATTCGCCGCTGCGTCTTGGTTCGCACCGACCGACCGCAGCCAGGCGGTATCTCCCAGGTCCAAAGGGGTTGGGTCACCTGTCGCGGGGTGATTCCACATCACTGCGTCCGTCGACAGCATGTCCAACCACGACTCCGCGATGTGCGAGGCAATGCCCAGGTTCTTGGCGTGTTGATTGGAGACGCTCGTCACCTTCTCCATCGAGATGATACCCGCGACGCCGATGCCGAAGATGCTGATCGCCATCATCAGCTCTACAGCGGTGTAGCCGCGTCTGCGCGCTCGGGTGTTCATAGAGCGAGCCTCGCCATGCCGTTGGGCAGCACGATGACGTTGCGCGTCAGCGAGTAACCGGGCCGCGCCATCGCAATGTTGACCACGTCGGCCAATGGTGCCAGCGGGTTCGCGGCGGTCGTTCGATCGTAGGTTCGACCGTGTGGTGAGAAGCACACGTCGAGCTGGGTGACGGCTGCGCCCGTCGTCGCATCGGTCACGGTCGCCGTGAGCGAGGCAAACTGTTCGGGGTTGAAGTTGTCCACGAGTAGCGTCGCCGTCGGCGTTATCCAGTTGGCAGTCGTGCACGTGACGGGCAAATGGGGCTGGCAGTCGTCCTGAACCCCAGGTGTCAGCATGGCCTCGCGCACGCCGAAGCCCGCCCCCGCGACGTAGCTCACCAACACCGGGAAGCCGCGGCCCAAGGCTCGCAGGCGGGCGTTGCGGTACATCAAAGCGACCGTTTGCGCGGCCTGGCCGGCGCGACGCTCGCGCATGCGCTCGACCAATTGCGGGACGGCGATGGTCGAAAGAATGCCGATGATGATGACCACGACCATCAGCTCGATGAGCGTGAAGCCGCGGCTGCGGGCGGCTAGGCGGGGCTTGTGTAAGTGCTGGAAATCCACGGGTCCGCATAGCCTTGAGCAAGGGTTGTGCCGTGACCTCTGCTCGAAACTGGCCGGTTTTGTTGCTGATTTTCTGCGCCGGCCCGCCCCGAGGCGGCAACGGTTGCAACGCTCTGCAACCGTTGCGAGGTAAGGACGAGGTAAGGAGATGTGTCTGCGGGCCGGGTCCCCGGGCCGGAGGGGTGTTTCAGGATGGCTGACAGCCCGCGCGTCGAGCGGCTAGAACGCGGGTGCCCATGCCTGCAAGCCGCCGATTTGCCTCCGCCGTAACGCGCCTCGTCTCGCCCCGCAGTCTCGCCATCGCGGCGCTGCTGTGCGGAGCAGTGTCCTGCCACAAGGACGACAAGTCGGCGGAGCGCGGCGCGCCACCGCCGCCGATCGCGAGCTCGAAGCCCGGCGCGTGTGCGAGCGGCGGAGGCACCGTGAAAGACACGGTGAGCGCGGCGTTCTTCCCCCGAGTCGCCGCCGAGTATTGCCTGGATCCGAACGGCGATGCGCGCGCGTTCGGGGAGAGCGCGCCGAACTCGCTCGACGCGGTGTGCACCGAGCTGTTCGACGGCGAGTGCGAAGTTTACAAGGGTTTTGGTCTACGGCGCGTGGTGACGCTTCGTTACATCGACGGCAAGGGCTCGCCCGGCGCAGTGAACGTGAACCTGTCGCGCTTTGCTTCGGTGGAAGGCGCCTACGGCTTCTTCACGAAGCGCGTGGTCGCTGACGCAGATCCCGCGGAAACCGTGCCTGCTGCGCTCGACGCCGGCGGTGAGGGGGCGCTCGGCTCCGGCATTGCCTACGTGTGGCGCGCCGACATGGTCGCTGAGCTCAGCTACACCAACGAGCTCGAACCGCCGGACCAGCTCAAGGCTAGCGCGGGCCGCGTATTGCCGCCGATCGCGAAGGCCATCGGTGAGGCGCTGCCCGGCGACAAACAGCTGCCCAAAGCCGTGGCTTTGCTGCCCGCGCAAAACCGTTTACCGATGGGCGTGAGTTACGCCGCGAAGGACATGCTCGGGATCGCGGGGACCGGCCCAGGCGCGCTCGGCTTCTACAAGGAGGGCAACGACCGCTACCGCGTGTTCACGCTGCTGCGCGCAGACGAAGACTCCGCGAAGGACGTGCTCAAGACGCTACGCAAGTTAGACGGCGCGAAAGCCCTCAAAGATACCGGGGTGGACGCAGTCGTGTTCTCCGCGCGTGAAGAAGAGAGCACGCCGTTGGTCGGCTGGGTCGTCGGCCGAAAAGGCGCCACCGTGGTCGGTGTAGGTGATGAGGTATTCGTGCTCCGCGGCGCTCCGGAAAGCCAGGCCGCGCGCATTCCTGAACCGAAAAAGCTCGAGCGCGTGAAGTCCATCCTGGCCGCGCTCAAGTAAAAGCTGAGCGCGGCCCGCACGGGCGGCTACACTTTAGCTAACCCCGTGGATTTCGAACTTCCAGAGCAACACCAGATCCTGCGCGCTGCGGTGCGTGATTTTTGCGAGCGTGAGGTGAGGCCACACGCCAAGCGCTGGGACGCGGAACAGCGGTTTCCGCACGAGATCGTGGCAGGGCTCGCCGAAATCGGGCTGCTGGGCATTCGCATCCCGGAGGAGTACGGCGGCTCGGGCATGGACATGCTCGCGTACGCGGTGTGCGTGGAGGAGTGCGCGCGGGTGGACGGCTCGCTCGCGCTGACGGTCGCCAGCCACAATGGGCTCGGCACCGGTCACATCCTCCGTTTCGGGACGGAAGCACAGAAGAAGAAGTACCTCACGAAGGCCTGTACCGGTGAGTGGCTCGCGGCGTGGGCGCTCACCGAGCCCGGCTCTGGCTCGGACAGTGCCGCGCTGCAAACCAGCGCCATACGCGACGGCGACGACTGGCTGATCAACGGCACCAAGATGTTCATCACGCAGGGCTCGGTCGCCGGGTTCTGCGTGGTGCTCGCGCGCACCAACAAAGCCGTCCCCGCCCAACATGGCATTACAGCGTTCATCGTGGACACCAACACGCCCGGCTATACGGCGAGCAAGAAGCTCGAAAAGTACGGCTGCCGTTCGAGCGATACGGTTGAAATTCACCTGGAAAACGTGCGGGTTTCGAACGCGCAGCGGCTCGGTGAGGTGGACCAGGGTTTCCTGGATACGATGCGCATTTTGGACGGCGGTCGCGTGTCGATTGCCGCGATGGCGCTCGGGCTCGGTCGCGGCGCGCTGGAGATGGGTGTGAGTTACGCCAAGGACCGTCGCGCCTTCGGCAAGAGCTTGGTCGAGTTCCAGGCCATTCAATGGCTGCTCGCCGACGGCAAGACCGAGCTGGACGCGGCGGAGCTATTGATTCACCGCGCCGCGTGGCTCGCCGATAATGGAAGGCGCTTCACCAGCGAGGCCTCGATGGCGAAGCTGTACGCAAGCGAAGCTGCCACGCGCGTGTGCAACAACTCGATGCAGATCCACGGTGGCTACGGCTACACGCGCGAGTTCGACATCGAGCGTCACCTGCGCGACGTGAAGCTGTGCGAAATCGGCGAAGGCACGAGTCAGGTTCAACGCATGGTGATAGCGAAGCACCTGACGCGGGAATAGCCCTTCACTCGGTACGCTTGATGACGTGAAACCCGAACTGGGTTTCCACGACTTCCGAGATTTCGCCGACCTTGAGCTTGAAGGCCGCGTTCGCGAACGCGGGAACCATCGAGGAGCGGTCGAATTTGCCCAAATCACCGCCGCGATCCGCGGCGCCGGGCTCGTCCGAATATTGCTTCACGAGGGCTACGAAATCCTCGCCGGCTGCGGCGCGCTTTTGCGCTTCTTCCGCGCGCTCTCGGGCTTGCTCTTTGCTGCGGCCGATGCCCGGTGCAGCGCGCAGTGCGTCTCGGTAAGACACGAGTAAGTGACGCGCGGAGATCTCGGTCGGCTCACCCGCAAGCTCAGCGGCGCTGAGCGGCTTGACGGCGTTCGGGTTGCTGGCGTGCGCAATTTCCACCGGGTTCGGGGGCGGCAAGATGCGCGGTGGCTCGCCGGCACCCTCGAAGGTCGTGAGCACACAGCCCGTGCAACACCAGACAGCGCACGCCGCGAAGATCAGGCTGCGCCCCGCGTGTGCAACGTTCAGCACGATGGGCTTCACTTGGTGCGCTTGATCACGTGATAGCCGAAGTCGGTCTCGACGAGCCCCGACACCTGGCCGACTTTGAGCGCGAATGCGGCGTCCGCGAACGGCTTCACCATGCGATCCGGCGTGAACGAACCGAGGGCGCCGCCGCGCGCTGCGGCACCGGGCTCATCCGAGTACTCACCCACGATTTTGGCGAAATCCGCGCCCTTTTTTAGTTTCGCGAGGCCTTCGAGGGCGCGCGCTTTGGCTTCTTCTTTGGTGCGCGTAACGGTCGCTGGAGCTCGCATCGAGCCCTTGTACATGACGAGGAAATGGCTGGCTTCGATCGACGTCGGCTTGCTGGCTTCGACGGGTGTGCTCGTGGCTTGTGCTTCACCCTCGGCCGGCGGTTTGGTGAAAGCACCAAGCCCCCCGGCTACCCCGATCAGCACCAGCGCGGCCAGCATGGCCCATGGACCCCAATCTGGGATCCAATCGTCGCCCGAGGCCGTCGGCGTGGTGCGACCGGTTGCGCCATGACCACCCGCGCGCACTACGGGGTGCGCGTCGTCATCTTCGTCATCGTCATCGTCATCTTCGTCGTCTTCGTCTTCCGCGTCGTCCTCGTCCTCGGAGGCGGGAGGCGGCGGGCGCGAACTCGGGGCAGCCGCCGTCGCCGCCGCTGCGGGCGGAGTCGAAACGCTCGCCGGGGCGACGCCCTCATCGGCGGCTTCGGTGGCGGTTTTTGGCTTTTCCGGGGTCGCGGCCTTCATGCCCCACTCGCTATCGATCTCGTCGGTGACGGGAGGGGGAACTGAGAAAACCTTCTTGGGAAGTTCGTCGCTCATGGCATCTCCGATGTTTGTCGGGAAGGTTAGATTTCGGCAAACGCGGAGGTGATGACGGCTTCTGGCCGACCCCCCGCGAAGGCTTGGAGCACGATTCGGCCATCGCCGAGCGCGTAGCCCACAGTACGAATGGTTTCGCCGGGCCAAACTGGTTTGCGGAATTGCGCGGTCAAGCCCTTCAGCTTGCTCGCGTCTCCGCCGCACGCTTCTTGGATCACCGCGCGCGCGACGAACCCGTACGTGCACAAGCCATGCAGGATGGGACCCTCGTTGAAGCCGACCAAGCTCGCAAATGCCGGATCGGCGTGCAGCGGGTTCAGATCACCGGACAGGCGATACAGTAACGCTTGCTCGGGCGACGTCGCTTCGGTGTGTTCGAAATCAGGCGTTTTGCCCTCGGGAATTTTGGGGGTCTCGCTCTTGGGTGGGCGCTCCCCGGCGAAGTTCCCGGCATCGCGCACCAAGAGCTGCCACTCCGTGTCGAAGCAGGGCTCGCCGTTCAGCGTACTGGAGGTGGCGAGCACCACCTGCGCCAGCTTCTTCATGTCGTAAATGCCGCGGATTGTCCCGACGGTGTGCAGCGTGCCGGACGGCGGGAGCGCGCGATGCATGCGCAACGTCTGCGCGCCGTGCACCAAGCGCGTCATGTTGCATTTGGTTTTGACGAACAGTTCAGCGACCGGCCCGTAAGCGGGGATGACGCCGAACGTGGGAAACACTTTCGGGCCCCGCCCCTCGTAAAGGTAGTCGAGCTCCGCGCGCTTCGCGCCGATGCCGAGCGCGTACAGTGCCGCCGTCTTCCAATCGTACGTGAAGAGGTGCGGTTCGGTCTTGAAACCAATCGTGGAAAGGTCGAGGCTCATCGGGTCTGGCTTGGGGGCGACACCGATATCGCGGCCCCTACGCTCGGTCAATCCAAGCCGGAGCGGCCAGGCCGACCTCGGCGCCGCCGTTGTTCTCCCCGTGCAACCCCTCATCGATCCCGCCCAGATCCTGCAACCCGCGCTCGCCGCGCTTGGGGCGGATCTGCGCGGCTGGGCGCTGGCCTGGGCTCGCGTCACGCCGGCACTCACGCTGGTGCCGGCCTTTGGGCTGAACGCGTTGCCGGCGCCCACGCGCGCGGCGTTAGGCTTGGCGTTAGCGGTGAGCATCGCGCCGGCCTTACACCCCGCGCAGCTGTCCGCTCCGTTTTCGGTCGCACTGCTGCTGGAGGCAGCGCGGGGTTTGCCCGTCGCGTTGGCTGCGTCGGGGGCATTGTGGGCCGCGGGCATGGCAGGCGGGCTGACGGACAACATCCGCGGTGCGCGCGAGACCCAAGCCCTGCCCGTCGTGGATGAAGACGTCTCGCCGTTGGGCGCGTTGCTGTCGTTGCTCGTCGCTCTCTTGTTCTTGGAGAGCGGCGGCGCCGCGCGCGTGGCGGCTGCGCTTTCGTCGAACGATACGCTCGCACCGGGGGTGCTTTGGCGAGTTGCGTTGGGGCTCACGCACTCGGTGGAGTTGGCGCTCGCCGTTGCCGCGCCGGTCGTGGCGGTGTCGATTGTTGTGGAGCTTGCCAACGCATTGATCGCGCGCTCGGCGACGCCTGCGCACATCGCGGCGCTACTCGCCCCCTTGCGCTCGGTGTTGATCTTGGTCGCCTTCGCGCTGCTCTTCGAGCGCATGACCACGCTGCTCGCGCAGGTCGCGGCTCACTCGTTATGAGCGGTAGTGTTCAGAGCGGAATGCGATAAGCCAGCGAAATGCCCAGCGAAAACATGGTATTTCGGCCGGTCAGCGAGGCCTCGTCCAGGAGCGGGTCCTTCTTGGCGGTCGTCGGTAAGAACCAATTTCCGTAGCGGAATACGGTTCCAAGCGACCAATGTTGCCCGAGCCAGAAGTCCGCGCCACCCACCAACCCGATGGTGCCGCCCTCGGTGCGAATCGTGACCCCGCGCTGACCCACCAACGCCAGGTCGGAATTTTTGCTACTCACCTGAAAGCGATCACTCACGACGGCAAGCCCGCCTGATATGCCCCACCACAACTCGACGCCTTCACCGACGTACGGATAGTGCCGCAGTGTCCCCTCCAGCGTGAGGTAGCTGCGCAAGTGGTCGCGCACGATGCCTGGTGGATCATTGCGCGGCGCATCCGTGGTCGGGACTAGCCCGAGCAGCGCACCGGCACCGAATGCAAATCGGCGGTTGAAGCGATACAGCTCCCACAATTCGAGATCGAAACTGGTGTCGCCTTTTCGACAGCCGCTGCCCGTGCTGCGCTCAGAGCACACGAGGGCACCCGGTAGGGTGAGCCAGCCGATGCCCACCTCCGCGATGCCGACCGAGCGATTGAGCCCCGCGAAACCGCGGGCCAAGCGCGGATCGGTGTAGTCGTCCGCGGGCTTTGGGCTGTTGCGGAGGCTCTGGGCGTGGCTGGGTTGCGGGCGAAATAGCAGCAGCAGCGCGCCACTGAGGCCCAAGAACCAGCGCAATCGGAGCGCGATCATGGTGAACTACCGGGCAACGCTAGCGCTTTGTTCGCGCTGGAAGCGCCCAGCTGGTTGGCGATGCCGAGCGCGGCGCCAGCGCCCAGCGCAAAGCACAAAAGTACGAAGAGCGCGCGGCGCGCTGCGCCCGGCGGCTGCGTGCGACGCGATCCAGCGCGCGCAGGACGCGACTCCGGAGTCGCGCTTTCTGCGGGCTGCGCGCTCGTTGATGGTGTCGGCGCGTGGTGCGGTGCGCCCACCGGCGCGAGCACGGCGGCATGACCGCGCCGGGTGCGCGACGAGAGCCCCGGATCGAGCCCGGCGTCACGCGCGGCGGCGAGTAGTTCGTGCGCGAAGGCGCGCGCGTCGGTGGCCCGCGCGCTAGCGGCCTTCGCTAGGTTTTGCACGATGAAGCGCGTCAGCTCGGCGGGGAACGCGCGCCCGTCTCGGGCGTGGAGCGGCGGCGGTGCTTGGCTCTGTTGCTTGAGCAAGATTTGAATCGCGTTTTCCCCGTCGAAGGGCGTCTTGCCCGAGAGGCATTCGTACGCCAGCGTGGCCAATGCGTAAACGTCGCTAGCGGGGCTCGAAATGCCGCCCGCGGCACATTCCGGCGCGACATAGCGCGCGCTGCCGAAGATCGCTCCAGCGTGCGTTGCGAGCGACGGGTCCGCCGGCTCTGCGCGGGCCACGCCGAAATCCAGCACCTTTACGAAGTCGGGATCTTCGCCGCGTTGCACGAGCATCACATTTTCCGGCTTCAAGTCGCGGTGAACGATACCACGTTGGTGCGCCTCGCCGACGGCGTCCGCGATCTGCAGCAAGATGTGCAAGGTGC
>JBDTJC010000266.1:0-4655 GCA_039936055.1 Polyangiaceae bacterium
GACTCCGCCGCAGCGAACCGCGGCAATTTAAGAGCAAAGCCATGGGATCTTTAAGCCCTATACATTGGGTCATCGTTCTAATCATCGTCCTGCTCGTCTTCGGGCCAGGGCGCCTCGCCGGCGTCGGTAAGGGCTTGGGCGAAGGCATTCGTTCGTTCAAGAAGGGTCTGAACGAAGACCTGGATGAACCTCCGCCGACCGCTGCGAAGGCGCCGGAAGAGAAGCCACAGCTGCCCGAGAACCGCAGCAGCTAGTCAGCTCACGCCGGCAAGCGCTGCGCGAAAACGGCAAAGGCCAGTCGATTGCTCGACTGGCCTTTTGCTTTTGCGCCGTCTCCTCGCGTTGAGACGGCGCACTGTCTCGGCTGAGTTCAGCTCGCCGCTTTGGCTCGCTGCATGCGGCTGCGTTCGCGCATGTATTCCACGACGGCGGGCGCGAGGCTCAGTGCCACGATTGCCAGCACGACGAGCTCGAAGTGCTTGTGCACGAATTCGATGTTGCCGAACAAGTAGCCGGCCCCGATGGTGAGCAGGATCCACGCGAGCGCGCCGACGACATTGAATGAGAAGAAGCGCCGATACTGCATCTTGCCGACGCCGGCGACGAACGGCGCAAAAGTGCGGACGATTGGAATGAAGCGGGCAATGATGATCGTCTTGCCACCGTAGCGCTCGTAGAACTCCTGCGTGCGCAGCAAGTGCTTGCGGTTGAGCAGCTTGGAGGTTTGGCTCGTGAATACCTTCGGACCAAGCGCGCGCCCGACCGAGTAGTTCACTGCGTCGCCCAGCACCGCGGCAACCAGCAACAACGGTGCTGACACGCTCACGTCGAGAACCCGGCTCGCGCACAGAGCGCCGATGGCGAACAGCAACGTGTCACCCGGCAGGATTGGCAAGAAGACCAGCCCCGTCTCACAGAAGATGATCGCGAACAGGATGACGTAGACCCAAGGACCCATGGAGGCGGCCCAAGCGGCAAGATGTGTATCGAGGTGAGAGACTACGTGCCAAAGACCCAGCAACTGTTCCAAGCGAAGCACTCCTTGGGGCAACTCAAGGTGCCCGAGACCAACCGGTGAGCCTCGTACGGTGTATCTGGGCAGGGGGCAAGCGCGCTTTCACGGGTTTTTTCGGGCATTCTACAGCTTGCATCGTGAATTTAGGCCTGTCAGAAATGGCCTGTGCAAGGGAGGCACTCCAATATGCGTTCAATACTACTCAGCGTGTGTGTGATCTCGGCGGTCTCGATGGCGTTTTCGGCCTGTAGCGACGACGGCACCGTGACCTCGGGTGGTGATGCGGGTGCGGCGGGTGCGAGCCCGATGGGCGCTGCGGGTGCTCCCGACGCTGCAGGTGCTGCAGGTGCTGCAGGTGCGCGTTGTGGCAGCGCGGGCACGGGCACGCTGCAAGTGGTCGTGTCGGGCTTGCCGAGCGACGTAGACGCGGCAGTGACGGTGAGCGGGCTGATGGCGTCGCCTCACCTCGTGTACGACAGTATCGACGCGGGCGAGTACACCGTTACCGCGAAGCGCGTTTACGATGCCGATCCGACCGTGCGCACCGCGTACGATCCCACGATCGACGAGCCGACGCTGTGCTTGACCGACGGCGACGATCACACCGTGCATGTGACGTATCAGGCGATCCCCACGAGCAACAAGCTGTGGTCGCTCAACGACAACGGCAGCGCGGGCGTCGTGGGTTTCGGCTCGGCGAAGCTCGGGGCAACGGCTACGACCGCGGCGAGCGTTGTTGCCGATGCGCCCGCCGGGCAATCGCTCGCCTTCGATTTCAATGGCAATCTCTGGACGGGCCCGGCAACGGTCGGGGATCCCGTGCTTGCTCGCTATCCCGCGGCGGCGCTCGCGGCGAGCGGCATGCCGACGGCGGACCTCGCGTTCAACGTGCCGGCAATCGGTTGCGTGCCGGCCCTCAAGGGCATCGCCCTGGACGCGACAGGCAATGTTTGGCTCAGCACGTGCGATCAGCAATTGCTCCAGATCCCGAGTACTGCGTTTGCCACGCCGACTGGCTCCGACTTTGCTCAAGACGTCGCGCCCAGCGTCACGCTCTCGGGCGTGACCGCGAACGAAGACATCGCGTTCGACAGCGCCGGCAACTTGTGGGTGGCCGACGACGGCAAGGTCGAGCGCTTCGACAAGGCGCGGCTTGCGAGCGACGACACGGCGGCCCCGGATTTGACCTTGAGCGTCACCACGGACGACACCACGCCGAAAGACTTGACGGCCAATTTCCTGGCCTTCGACGCGCACGGCAACTTGTGGGCACTGGACTTCGATGGCAACGGCGTGTTCGAGCTCCTCAAGACGAGTCTCTCGGGTAGCGGCGCGCACACCATTGCCACGTCCACGCACCTAGTGCTTGGTGTGCTGGCGCTCCTGGCGCGCCCGGCCTTCGACGACGGTGGTTCGTTGTGGCTGCCACTTTCGACGGGCAAATTCGGCAAGCTGCCGCCCGCCTTGCTCGGTATCAGCACGGACGCCGGTTCGCCGACGACGCCCGCAGTGGTGGTTTCGAGCTCAGACGTCGGCTCCGCAGACGGCTTTGCATTCTTCCCCGCTGCGGTCGGTCTGCCGTTGCCGAGCGCGCAGCCGTAAACACGGCGCTGACCCCGTCCGCGATTCGGGCTAGCCTTCGGAGTCAGTGTCCGAAGTCTTAGCCCGAGTCACCACGCGTACGCTGGATACTCCGCGTGGTCCGGACGTGCTGCACCGCATCCGGGTGCCGCGCGCCTGGCTTGAGTCTGGTGAAATGGTCGAGTTCGAGTTGCCGCGCAATTTGTCGTGCGCGGCGTGCGACGGCGGTGGCTGTGATCTGTGCGAGCGCTCCGGCGCGATCACGTTGCGCGGCCGCGAAGAGCTGCCCGAGATTTTGCACGTCACTCTGCCGGCGCGTCAGCCCGAGGTCGACGGCGCGACGCGCAGCGTACTGATCCGCATTCCCGAACAGGGTGGGCTGCCGCCCGCAGACACCGAAATTTTGCCGCGCGGGCTGCTCTTGCTGCGCGTGGAACCGGCCGAGGTCGCCGATCCAGGCGTGTCGCGCATCGCGCCGCCGGGGGCACCGGAGAAGCGCGCAGCGCTTTCGCTCCACTCGCTCAGGCCGAACGCAAAGCAGACCCAGGTGCTGCTCATTTTGCTCGTGATCGCGGTGCTTGCCGGGCTCGCAATCCTCGCCTTTCAGCGGCGTCGTGGGTTAGGTTAGACGCCATGAATCCCGTGGCGATGGCCCTCATCATCGTGACCTTGAATGCGGTGTTTGCGGTGAGTGCCTGGCGCCGCTTCAACCTGCTGAAGGTCGGCGCTGGCACCTGGGAAAGCCGCCTCACGGAGATCCCGAAGCGCCTCGGTCTGGTTTGGACGTTCGCCTTCTATCAAAAGAAGATGCGCTATTACCTGACCGCGGGTCTCGCGCATCAGGTTATTTTTCTCGGCTTCGTCGTGCTGCTGCTGCGCACGTTGATGCTCTGGGGGCGCGGGTTTTCCCCGAGCTTCAACCTGTTCGTGCTCGGGCCGCAGCCTTTTTTTGGGGTTCCTCTCGGAGCCGCGTACGGCTTTTTGAAGGACACGTTCGCGAGCTTGGTGCTGCTCGGCGCGGCCACGTTCGTGTACCTGCGCGTGATTCGCCCGCAGAAGCGCATGACGCTCGGTGTGGAGGGCCTCGTGATCCTCGGCATCATCGCCGCGATGATGCTTGCTGACATCACGTATGACGGCGCGAGCTTGGTGCTGCGCAGTCGCTTCGCGAGTGAGTGCAGCGGCGGCGCGGGCGCCTTTCCGTGCAGCGCAATCAGCACGTTGATAGCTCCGCTCGCGCCGGTAGATGGTGCTGCGCTCAGTTGGCACGTCGCCGACCCGGCCGGGTCACTCGCTTCGTTGCTCTTGTCCGGGCTCGGTTCGAGCTTTTTGGTCGTCCTGGCCCACATAGGGTACTGGACGCACTCCACGCTGGTGCTGATTTTTCTGAATCTGCTTCCGTACACGAAGCACTTTCACATCATCACCGCGATCCCGAACGTGTTCCTGGGTGACACCACGCCGCGTGGTCGGCTGCGCCCGCTCGCACCTTCCACGGAAGCGTTGATGGCCGCGGTCGAGAAGGCGACCGAAGGGGATGACTTGTTGAAGGCGCGCATCGGCTACGCGCGCATCGAGCACTTCACCTGGAAGGACATGCTGGATTTCTACACCTGCACGGAGTGCGGCCGTTGCTCCGATAATTGCCCGGCGTTCCTCACCGGTAAGGTGCTGAGCCCCAAGCAATTCACGTTGGATTTGCGTAACCACTTGTACGCGCGGCAGGAGGAGTTTCTCGCGCTCGGTCCGAACACCGTGCATGAATCGAGTGCGCCCGCGCTGAGCGAGCCACCCGCCACACCTCAGCGCCTCTCGCCAGAGGCACCCCTGGAAGCCGCCGCGACAGAGGAAAAGGCTGAGCCCACGCGAATGTACAAGCCGCTGGACCTCGTGCCCGGGGTGATTCACGAGGATGTTTTGTGGGGTTGCACTACATGCCGCGCTTGCGAAGAGCAATGCCCGGTGAACATCACGTACGTCGACAAGATCGTGCAGATGCGCCGCAACCTCGTGGTGATCAAGGGTGAGTTCCCGAGCCAACTCGGCAAACCGTTCGAGG
>JBDTJC010000267.1:0-9191 GCA_039936055.1 Polyangiaceae bacterium
TCACCCTTGGCCGTGGCCACGCAGAGCTTCTCGTGCTCACGCGCGGATGGGAGGCTGCCAAATTACAGCTAGCCCGTGATCAACGATGAGAGGCTGCTACGTGAGCAGCGGAGCGCAGCGAAAACGAAGCCAAAACCAAAAATCGGCGGGCGTCGCTGCGGCTTAAGATACCGGTGATGGTCTTGTCCCACCGAGTTTTTCTAGAAGGACGGCACGTTGTTAAGAGAAGCCAAAACATTCAATAGTATTCAACTGCACGCCTGCGACGGACGACATAGGCAAAGTCCGCGCGTTCCTCACCGCCAACCCTCGCCAAGCCGCGAGTACCGCAGTAGGCTGTGAACCCCGCGACCACTGCGGCGGATGAACCGCACATCTGCGTGCGCTCCGTGCAGAAGAGCTTTGGCACCACGACGGTTCTCACGGACGTGAACATGAGCATCGGTCGCGGCCATATTGCCGTCATCATCGGCGGCTCTGGCGCAGGCAAGACCACCTTGCTCAGGATTCTGATTGGGCTTGACCGACCGACCTCTGGCTCGGTCCTGATCAGCGGCAAGGATATCGCGACGATGAAGGGCCGAGAACTCGATGACATGCGCAAGAAGTTCGGCATGGTCTTTCAGTATTCGGCGCTTCTCGACTCGATGAACGTGATGGACAACGTGGCTTTTCCTATGCGCGAGCACACGAAGCTCAAGGACAAGGCGATCCGCGCGCAAGTGACAGCCAAACTCAATTCTTTGGGAATACACGACGTCGAATTGCGCCTGCCGAGTCAGCTCTCGGGTGGAATGCGGAAGCGGGTGGCCCTCGCGCGCGCGCTGATGCTCGAACCAGAGATCATCGTGTATGACGAGCCGACGAGCGGCCTCGATCCGGTGACCGCCCGCATGGTCGACGACCTGATCGTCGACACGCGAAAGCAGTTCGGGGTGACGAGCGTGATCATCTCCCACGACATGGTGGGCGCCCTGGAAATAGCCGATGAAATCTACCTGCTTTCCAAGGGCAGCATCGTAGCGTCCGGCTCTCCCGCTGAGTTGATTAAAGGTGACAACGCGCTTTTTCACCAGTTCTTGAGTTCGAGTGGGATGGCCGATGCCGTACCGGCCCGTGAGCGACCGCAGCCAGCGCAGCCGGGCCGATAGCGCCGGCGCGGGCCGCTCCTGAAAAGTATCGATTGGCGCGCCGTGTATGTGGCTCTATTCAATGGACATCATGAGTCCGCATCACGCTGCCGTTTGGATCGACCACAAGGAAGCAAAGATCTTTCAAATTGAGCTCGAAGGCTTCGACATCAGCAATATCACGACTCCGCATCAGCACGTGACGCGCAAGGCGGACGAACACGGGCGTCACACCGAACAACACGGCTTCTTTCACGATGTCGCAGCCTTTCTCAAGGGCGCGGACGAACTCCTGATCCTGGGTCCGGCGTCGGCAAAGCTCGATTTCATTCGCCACCTGCAACGGCACGACCACGCTCTCGAAGCGAAGGTAGTCGGCGTGGAAACGTTGGACCACCCGACCGATGCCCAGCTCGTGGCGTACGTTCGGCAGCACTTCAAGGCCAAATTCGGCGCTGTCATCGGAGCCGAATCTCGATGAAAGCTCGCCTTGCCTCGTCGCGTTTCGACGAGGCGGCGAGCGCCGTTCAGGCCAACGAATCCGTCATGCGCATCTTCACCTGATCGATTACCTGCGTTACTCCGGGCGCCGCCCAGGCTGCTGCCGCCGCATCTTCGATCGATTGCCAGGATGAGGCGTGTCCGGTCAACGTGACCTTGCCGCCCGACGTTTCCACGTGGATCGACTTTGCATCGGCTTTGGCCTGTCGTAACAGAGCGGCCTCGACCTTCTCCTTCACCTGAGTAGCGCTGCTCTCGGGCGCTAGTACGATGGTATTGAACACGCTCACCACACCGCTCAGGTGGCGGACGGCGCGCTCGGCAGCGTCACGCTGGTAGTTCCCTGCGGCTTGCCCGTTCAGCGTTACCGAGCCATTGTGCACGTCGGCAGTCACGGTGTTCGGGATGAAGACATCCCATTCCAGCGCGCGCTGGACGGCTTCCGCGATCTCGGAGTCGCTGCGCTGGTGATGTCCCAGCACTTTCACGCTGAGGTCTTGCGCCACGGTTCGCGTGCCGCCGACCCGTTTGGCGGCATCTTCTGCGGCCCACTTTTCCGCGTAGCTGTCGACTGTTCCCAGGAGCGAAACGGCGCCTTCGTTCACGGTGACGCCGATCTGCGCGGCGTTTACCTTCGGGTCCCAGGCAAGTTCCTGCTCGATGTCGTGCTTCAATTGGATATCGGTCTTCTTCTTCATGCCGGGCGCTACGCACGATGCGTGCCGAGTTAGTGACTTTCTGCGACGTGACACTTTGCGCCACACGTGACGTCGAGCGGCTCGCATCTCCAGCACCCTTGCATCTGGAGCACCAGAGAGGGCGCCGAGCCGTTCCGCCACAGTTGCGTGTTCCAATGAGATGCTTAGCATCGTGCTCGAAGATCCGAGTTGAGCGCGCTCCAAGAGCTGCGGCGCCTCCGGTCGAGTGCTGAGCTGAACTTTCGCGCGGCGGGAGTTCGGTGGCCTTTCTTGATTCGTTTGCCAGCCACACTCTTAGAAGAGGTTTCACATGATTCGTTCTGCTTTCGCTGCCCAATACTTGTGCGGAGTTGCGCTGCTTTCACTGGCTGCTGCTGGTTGCTCGGACCGTGATGGGAACGTTGGGTCGACTACCGATGCCGGCGCAGGCGCTGCCGGTTCGGCAGATACGGGAGGCGCGGCAGGCGCGACTCCCGCGGGTGGCGCCTCTGGCAACCACCCCGCCGCAGGCGCAGCTGGCGAGTTGGAAAGTGGAGGCGCCGCGGGTGAAGGTGAGGGAGGCGCGCTCGGAGCTGCCGGTTCCAGCGACACCGCGCTCGGTCCGGCGCCAGTGCTCTTGGCTACCTCGGGCAAGTACGCGATCCTCGCTGAGTCGGGGATCTCCAGCGTGCCCGCTTCCGTCGTGACGGGAGACATCGGTCTGAGCCCCGCTGCGGCCAGTTACATCACGGGTTTCTCGCTGATCGCAGCGGGAACACACTGGACCTCGACGCAGGTGACCGGCAGCGTCTTCGCGGCCGACAATGATCCGCCGACTTCTGCCGACTTGACCACGGCCGTGGCGGACATGCACACCGCGTACACGGATGCAGCCGGTCGCGCCAAACCCGACTTCCTGAATCTAGGCACCGGCAGTCTGGGAGGCCTGACCCTAGCGCCCGGACTGTATCGCTGGACGTCATCCGTGACCGTTCCCACTGACGTGACCCTCGAGGGTGACGCAAACGATGTGTGGATATTCCAGGTCACCGGTGACCTCAAAGTCAGTGCGGCGAAGAAGATGCTGCTCAGCGGTAAGGCGCGCGCAAAGAACGTGTTTTGGCAGGTGGCCGGGTTCGTCGACCTCGGTGCGACCTCGCACTCCGAAGGCATCGTTCTCTCGAAAACCGCCATTACGCTGGAGACCGGCGCGACCATCAACGGTCGTCTGCTGGCGCAAACCGCGGTTGATATTGCCAGCAGCAGCGTGACGCCGCCGGCGCCCTAGGGCTGATCATCGGCGGGGGTGCGCAGCGTGACACCGCGTGTCACCTTTGCCGGTGCCTCCGCCTACGCTTCGATGAAGGGTGGCGTCGAAGTCCTCACGCGCTACCTAGCCAAAGAGCTAGGCGCCCGCAAAATCACCGTGAACACGCTGGCCCCCGGTGCCATCGAGACCGACTTCAACGGTGGCGCCGTACGCGATAACGCTGGCATGAACCAAGCCATCGCTGCCCAAACCGCACTCGGCCTCGTCGGCCTGCCTGATGACATCGGCGGCGCCGTCGCCGTCCTGCTCAGCCCCGAAAGCGGCTGGATCAATGGACAGCGCATCGAAGTGTCGGGCGGCATGCTCCTGTAAGCGCGGCCTTGATTGGTGGAGGGGCGGGGATCGGGATCGGCCGATCGGGCGGGGGATCGGGAGAGATCTTGGGGTCGGGTTCGGAGGGATACAAATTCGCAGCGGCAAGTGGAATGGGGTTGGGGGGGCCGCGATGAAAAGGGCGCGCTAGCCGAGCTGGTCGACGGTGGGCCGCCGAGCGACACGCATGTAGTAGCTGCCGCCACGCCTGCCCGGCAGAGTGGACGGGTTCTGTTGAGGGTGGCGGGGTGAGGGAGCGGGACGGCGAGCGGGCTCGGCTGAGTGACGGACCGTGGCCGGCGCTGGGGTTTGACTCATGCGAGACGCCCACGATGCTCAGGTGAACTGCACGCAGCGCTTCGAGAGCGCCCCTTCGAAACCGGCGATCGGAAAGGACCGCTGGGTAGATGCGCGGGGTCGAGCGCGGGTAGCCCATTCGGCATGCGGTACTGCATTTGTTCGGCGTTCTTGCGGTGGCAGGTGCGGCAAATGAGGTTTGGCAGCTCAGTGGCGAAGGCTTTTTTTAAAAACCGGCATCATCGCGGGCAGCACGCTCCACGTCATGGTGTTGTGGCGTTCTTCCCAAGACAGCGCTGCCCACTCGTCCTCAGCGGGCGTGCTTTGGGAATGCGGGGGATGCGCGTGCGCGGCTGCGGCGGGTGGACGTCCGACAGGCGGGCGCGAGGCAGCACAGGACAGCAGCGTCAGTGTCGTCAAGAATAGGCAACGATTCACCGCGCGCGCGACCAGCGCAACGCAGGCTATCACGTTGCCCGGCGCGTCACGGGCACTTGGTGCCGTAGCCACTGGCGTTGTTCGGCCTGGTGTAGTCGCCTTTGTTCAGTAAAATCCACTGCTAGCGAACCCGCATTTTGCGCAGGAAAGCCAGTGTGTCGTCCAAAACCTGGGCACCGGCGGGCACGATGTGCCCGCCCTCATGCTCCAAAATCAGCGGCTCGTGAAAGCTCAGCGCGAGCGCCCGTGAGCGCTCCGGCGGCACCACGTTGTCCGCCAGCCCGATGAGGTGCAGTGATGGAACGTCGAACGCGCCCGGGCGATACAGCGGAACGTGCGCAGGATCGGCGCTCACGAATCCGCCGACGAGGATCGCGAACTCGAAGCTCGGTGTCCCCAGCGCGACGAGCAACCCGGCCAGCGTGGCGCCCTGACTGAAGCCGAATACGCCGTCGAATGGCCCCTCCAGTCGGCAGCGCTCGGCGATGAAGTCGCGGCTCTTGTCCCAGCCGTCGTAACGCTTGATCGGGGCGTCGTTGGGATCGCTTTCCTCCAGCGCCCGCCACCACCCGACCGCGCCATCGGCTCGAGCCGGCGCATCCGCGCACACGAACTCCGCCTCATCAGCCAGTCCCGCGCCGAACGCTCGCATTTGCCGGTGCAGCGCGGCCCCACTGCCACGGAAGCCGTGCAGCGCGAGGATTCGGAGTTTATCGGCATTGCCGCGGGGCTTCGAGGTCACTTCGCGCGCAACAGTGCGCCAGGCTCGCGAGCTGCGCCAGTGCCAAAATCGAGCGCACTTGACGTTCTAAGTTAGTCGACTAACTTAGGGGCGTGCCTGCTGCTTATGCCTCGCTCGAAAAGCGCAGCGAACTCGTCCGCGCGGCGAAGGAGCTGCTGCACGAGCAAGGGTTTCACCGTACCAGTTTGGCTCACGTTGCCGAGCGAGCGCGCGTTCCGCTGGGTAACGTGCACTACTACTTCAAGACCAAGGAGTCCTTGGCTGAAGCCGTGATCGCCGCGCACGGAGCGGAGATCAGCGCCCAGTTCCAGGCGTGGACGGAAAACTTTTCAGATCCGCGGCAGCGCTTGCGGCGTCTAATCCGTTGGCCGCTCGACGGCGCGGAGCACGTTGCTCGCTTCGGCTGCCCGCACGGCAGCTTGTGTCAAGAACTGGAGAAGTTGGAAGCGGGCACGCCGCTCGCGACCGCCGGCGCGCGTTTGCTTGCCGTGTATGTGGATTGGGCTGAGCTGCAGTTCCGTGCTCTGGGCCGCAGGGCCAAAGATGCGCGCGCGCTCGCTCTGCAGCTGGTGTCCTCCGTACAAGGCACGATGCTGCTTGCTCACACATTGCGTTCAACGGAGCTACTCGCGGAGCAATTGCGCCGCGTCGAGCGCTGGCTGGGCGACACCCTTTCCCCCCCACAAGCACGGAGTCGAGCGTGACCACATCCATCCAATACAGATTGCTGAATCTTTCTCAGGCCGGCGCGCTTGTCGTGCTCGCCGTGGGGTGCTCCAAGGCGCGGGCTCCCGAGCCCGCCCCCGGGGCCATGGCAAGCGCCGCACCGTCCATGACGAGTGCCGCGGCGGCGATGGTCGCTGCGCCTGCGGGCAGCAGTAGCGCCCCGGACTTCAAGATTTCCCCGCCCATGCCGCTCGGAGCGCCCGCTGCCAATCGCGTCGGGGTGCTTGCGCCTGGCACCGGTATTCCTGTCGGCCAAACGGTGCCGGAGGCACGCGCCACGGACCTGGAGGGTAAGGAAGTCGCACTCTCTGAGCTGTACGCAAAGGGCCCGGTGCTGCTCGCGTTCTACCGCGGCGGTTGGTGCCCGTTCTGCAACACGGAGATCCACTCCATGGTCGAGGCCTACCCGGAGTACCAGAAGCGTGGTGTGACGCCCGTCGCGGTCAGCGTGGATCAGGTGGACGCGGCGGCGAAGATGCACGCCACCTACGCCATTCCATTTCCGGTACTCAGTGATTCAGACGCCAAGGTCTTGGAGGCGTTTCACGTCGTGAAAACGGTCGAGGGGGAAGAGCTCGCCAAGATGAAGGGCTTCGGTGTCGACCTTGAGCACTATTCTGGCAAGGCTCACCACCAGATAGCGATCCCTTCATTGTTCTTGATCGACCAAAAAGGAGTCGTGCGCTGGGCTCACTCGGACCCGGATTTCAAGGTACGCCCCAGCACCGCGCAGATCCTGAGCGCGATTGACGCGGCTCAGCTCGGCGGCGCGAAGAAGTAGCGCTCACGGCCAGCGCTCGCTCCGTACACCGCTCGGTGAAGTGGCGAAGTCGATCTGACGCTTGCCCAATGCTGTCTCGCAGCACGTCCCTGGCTGGGACGGTTGAAACGAAGCGAGACAGCGCTCCCGGTAGGAATCGCACGAAATGATTGGGGAAATTGCGGCGGCTCCCGTGGCATGCCGTTTGATAAGAGAGCTGCTAGGTACGCAGGAGCAGCAAATAAATGATCCCCCGCAAACAACTCGAAGAGATCGCAGCAACGGTACAGGGCGTTCCGGTTTGGGGCTGCTTGAACGGCAGCCCGAGCGCCGACGCCGGAGTGCGTTATGGTGACATTCTATTGGTAGTGAACGGCGTGCGCACGGTGAACATCGACGACTACTTGGCCGCCCGCAAGCTACGCGCGGATGGCGTCGAGTTGCAGATACTCCGTGAGGGCCACGAGATCACGCTAAAGCTGGATTTTCGCCCCGCCAACACCATCAGCGTCGAGCAGATGGTGGAAGAGATGGCGGAAGGGCGGTTCTTGAACACGGCGCCGGCTGACACGAAGCCCAGGGGTCCGGCGAACTAAGCCCTAAACGGCGACCACTAGCTCGGCGAGCCACTGAGCTGCTGAGTTGCCGCGCGCGAACTCCGCGAGCGAGAGCAGGCGCTGCACGACACTGTCGTAGTCGACGCGAGCGCGCCGCAGCTCTCGCAAATGAGGTGCGAGCTCGCGCTTCAACAGGTCACTCTCCCGCGGCTCGCAGGATGCCGCTTGTTCGCGACCCGGCATTAGGCCCACAAACGCCGGTCGGTTGGAGGAGCCGGCGCTCACGGTCCAGAGCGTGCAGGGCATGGAAAAGGTGGAGCTTGCGAAGGACTCGCGGGCCGTCACCAGTTGCGTGGCGACACTGAGGAGCTCGCCGGCGACCTCGTTCGGGTCGTTCAGTGGCAAGGCCAGGGCGAGTCGCTCGCGTAGCGTGGCTTCCGCGCGCACGATTTGCCACAGCCTGAGGCGCCCCCCGCCGGCATCGGCCAGAATTACCGCGCGACCGGAGGAGAGTTGAGCCGCGTGGGCCGCGTGCAGCCGCGCCCATTCGATGAGCTCGTTCCGCGCCTGCGGCAGCCCCGGATAGATTGCTGTGCCGGTCGAGTGAAAGCGAAAGCCGGAGCCGGAGCCACACCAATCGGCGCGACCGGTGCGCGCAGGGCGGATCCCGAGTGACGCTACCTCGTGCAGGAGCGCGCGTCCGTCGACTGGTGGCCAAATCATGCCGCCGGGAATCATGGGATCCGGGACGAACAGCGCTTCGTCCGTGTCCTCGACCAGCCGAGCTGCCGATGCTGTGCTCGACGGGGGCGTGGAGGCGAGCGGCTCGAATTCCGCGTCGAGCGAGGCCAACGCGGCGTGCGCGAAGCTGCCGTTCAACGCGGCACCACCTGCTTGGTCCGCATCGAGCATGTGCTGCAGCAGTTCATTCGCGCCGTCTTCGGGCGGTCTTCCTGCCAGTAACCGGCCGCACGCGGCCAGCGCGCGCACTCGGTCCAAAGCCAAACGCACCGCGAGCACGAAGGCTTCGCGGATGCCATCACCGGTGGTTGCCGTCGAGTGTACAGTGGCGACTGGCGCGATGCGGCTCAGGGCCTCGCGCATTTCTTCACGCGGCACGGCGTCCGCTGAATCTCGCTTGTTGGCCTGCAGGACCAACCCGACGGGCGGAGCCTGGCTTCGACAATACGGAATGGTCTGCTCAAGCCAGCCCAGCCCAAAGTCCCATTCCTGTCGCCGCGTATCGAGCACGAGCACGACGGCGTCAGCGCTCTCTAGCAAGAACCGCCGGCGATGAGCCAGTTCGCTCTGGCCCGGCACACTCACGATCTGACAGCGGATTTGCCGCCCTTCGAACAGCCCGCCGACGTAATCGACCCAATCGAAGAAGAGCGTGCGCCCCGCGTGTTCTTCCGGACATTCGACGCTGCTCGAGACACCGCTGGCGAGGGCTCTGAGGCTGGTCGTTTTGCCGGACAGCGCGGGCCCGTCGTACACGACCCGCACGACGAGCACCCCCCTCGATTCGTCGATGATCGCCATGCGCCTCCTCTAAAAAGAGACCGCGCGCGTTCGCAGGCAGCTCGCAACCAAGCGAGCGACGAACGCGCGCGACGCCGACCTCCGGGTCGTACCAGTCGAATCAGAGTCGAATCAGACCAAAGCGCCGGCGTGGCGATTGACCGCCGTACGCACGATCGCCAAATTGGACTGTTTCTTGT
>JBDTJC010000268.1:0-9750 GCA_039936055.1 Polyangiaceae bacterium
AAGCACATCGAAAATCAGCGTCCCGCTTCAATTATTTCCCGGGCGGAATCCTTCCCGCCCGTGTTGAAGGATGAGAGCAGCCTACGCTCCGCTGCGGTGCTCCCGAAAGCCTCGCCAAAACGCAAAACTTGGCGGGCGGGTGTCCTTAGGCGTCTGGCCATGGGGACAAGACTGGTCAGCGGTCCGCTGCAACGCAGCTCGCGTGCCAGCACTGACCCCGCGTAGATTCGGCGCACAGTGGCGTCGCTCGAAGCGAGGCGGTCTATCGGCGCGTAACCCAGCGTGACAAAATCGGTACGAGTGTGGCGGCCCGCCTCCACGCCATGCGCTCATCCTGGGCGCCAAGCGGGCGATCGTGCATTACCGCCAGCGATGGCAGGACATGCGCGTCGCTCGCATCCGCAGCGTCCTTCGATCATCACCCGTAACGCGCTAATACTAGGAATGTCGCAGAGCGATACTCGAATTGGGCTGCTGTGGTTATTCACAAGCATGACAATGCGTCTCGCGGAGTCCGTCCCGGCGCGCGTGAGCGCAATTCGATGCAAACTCCCGACTCCAAAGTGCCGGCGTCAGCTCGACGATGCCTGCGATGCGTCGGATCGATAGCTCGAATAGACTACGCAAAGGTAGCCAAAGCGGCTTAGTTTTCGGGCCGTGAGTACACCGTTCGTAACACCGCCGCGACGTGACCGCCTCAGGAGCATTGCGCGACGCGCCATGCTGGCTCGAGGTCTTTTGCCGGACTTCTCCGCCGCTGTTCACACCCAGCTGGATGCCATCAGGGGCGCCGCGCACGACGAAAACTCAGAGATTCGAGATCTGCGCGGTTTACTCTGGGCCTCGATCGACAACGACGACTCTCGCGACCTCGATCAACTTTCGGTCGCGCTGCGCACGGCGGGTGGCGCCGTCAGGATTCTCGTGGCGGTGGCGGACGTCGATGCCATTGTCAAGGCAAGCTCCGCCATTGACGACCACGCGCGAGCCAACACCGCGAGCGTATACACCGCGGCCGAGATCTTCTCGATGCTCCCGGAGCGGCTTTCCACCGATCTCACGTCCCTAGGCGAAGGGCAGAGACGCCTCGCGATCATCACTGACATCACGATCGGTGAGGCGGGCACAGTGCAGAGCTCGGAAGTGTATCGGGCGGTCGTCGTCAATCGCGCGAAGCTTTCTTACGACAGTCTGGCCGGATGGTTGAACGCCGAGCATGCGGCACCGGAGCAGGTCCTGGCCGTTCCGGGCCTCGATGAGTCACTTCGAACGCAAGACGCGGTGGCGCAAGCCATGAATGCAGTCAGACACGAGCACGGCGTGCTGAGTTTGGACACGAGCGAAGCGCGCACCATCTTTCAACACACCGAACTCGCTGACCTGAAACTTGACCCGAGAAACCGAGCCAAAGATCTGATCGAAAATTTCATGATCGCCGTTAATGGCGTGACCACGCGGTACCTCGAGCAAAAGGGATTTCCCACGCTGCGAAGAGTGCTGCGCGCGCCGGAACGCTGGGCGCGCATCGTGGAGCTGGCGAGTGACGTTGGCGAACCGCTGCCCTCGGAGCCGAATGCGGCGGCGCTCGAAGCGTTCCTGCAGAAGCGTCTGGCCGTGGCCCCCGAGAACTTTTCCGATCTCTCCCTTTCGGTCGTTAAGCTCCTGGGCCGCGGCGAATACGAGCTCGGGCTGCCTGGAGGGGGCGTTGCTAGTCACTTCGGACTCGCCGTGAAGGACTACACTCATTCTACCGCCCCCAACCGCCGCTTTCCCGACTTGATCACGCAACGCTTGCTCAAAGCGGCGCTGGCGGGACGACCCCAGCCGTACAGTAACCAGGAGCTGAGCGCGCTCGCACAATACTGCACCGAGCAGGAAGACAAGGCGACCAAGATCGAGCGCCAAGTGCGAAAGTCCGAAGCGGCGCTGTTGCTCGAGTCGCGGATTGGTGAGCGGTTCGACGCCATGGTCACCGGCGCGTCACCAAAAGGCACCTGGGCCCGCATCCTTCAACCGTTCGCCGAAGGAAAAATCGTGGCGGCTGCGAGGGACCTAGACGTAGGACAGCACGTTCGTGTCGAGCTCGTCCACACCGACGTAGAACGCGGCTTCATTGACTTCGCCCGCGTCGAGCGGCCATGAACCCGGCCGGACGCACGGGGCCGCTACTCGCGTACGACGACGCAAGGTTTTTGCAGAGTGAAGACGCCCGTCCGGTGCGCATCCGATGACCCGGCGACGGCGCTAAGCTTGCTCCAGGCTGGCATCGCAGCGGCCGCCGACGAACACGCGCCTGGCTTTGCCCGCTCGCGCTCCCGTGAACGCCGAAGGGTCACGTGGACGGGCCGGCCTCTACCAGCGCCAGCGTCATCCGACTTGATCCGGCAGCCGCGCCAGGCTGAGGTGTATCCGCGCCAGATACGCGCGCATCGCGAGGCGTTACGCGCCAGCGTTTGCCGAAGAGCGAGGTAAAAATCGGCGCGGCTGGGGTGAGCCAAAGATAACCCGCCGGTGCAACGACCAGCAGAATGAAGCCGGCGCCATCAGGATATTGCTGGAGAACTTGTACTTCGCAGACCTCCACTCCATCGGCCCAAACGATGCGCATGCAATCCAGCATGACCCCTTTTTCGACGAGGTAAAGGAGACTCGCGCGCGCTGGCTCGCGCGCACGGTTTGCGCATGCGAGCGCACCGTTTGCGCGCATAGCGCGACCTTCAACGCCAGCGTCTGCCACTCGCGCCATGCGCAGGAGCACTGGCACGATCGATGCTCTGCGGGGGCCACATGAGCACAGATACCCAGCGGACCGAATATTTGACGCGCGACGTGATTTTGAAGCTTCTGTCAGACGCAGAGGTCGCCAAGGTCAGCACGAAGGAGGCGGGGCGTCACCTGGCGGACGGTGATGAATACATCGACCTCGGACACCTGAACCACGGGGTCAGGCGCGTGCACGGGTCAACCCAACTCGCGCTAGATGACCTGCTACCCCGCAGCGCCGTCGAAGCCGAGACTTGGACGCGGATCTGCGCGCGGCTAGCCGAAGCCAAAGCGGGGCTCAGCTCGTGAAGGCGCTCGCCTACCACGGCCCGGGCAAGCGGTCGTGGGAGGAGAAACCCAAGCCGACGATCAAACACGCATCCGACGCGATCGTGAAGATCGTGCGGACGACCATCTGCGGCTCGGACCTGCACATCATGAAGGGCGACGTGCCCACCGTCACCGAAGGCCGCATCCTCGGCCACGAAGCGGTAGGAGTGGTTGATGAGACCGGTCCGACGGTGTCGAGTTTCAAGAAGGGCGACAGGGTCATCGTTTCTTGCATCACGTCCTGCGGGAAGTGCGAAGCCTGCAAAAAAGCGATGTACTCGCACTGCGCCAATGGCGGCTGGATCCTGGGCAACACCATCGACGGCACACAGGCCGAGTACGTGCGCGTCCCGTTCGCGGACAACAGCCTGTACCAAGTGCCCGCGGGCGCCGACGAAGACGCCTTGGTCATGCTGAGCGACATTCTACCCACAGGTTTCGAATGCGGCGTGCTGAACGGCACGGTAAAGCCGGGCGACACCGTCGCGATTGTCGGCGCGGGTCCGGTGGGACTCGCAGCGCTACTAACGGCGCAGCTGTACTCACCGTCCGAACTCATCATGATCGATCTCGACGACAATCGCCTAGAAGTCGCCAAGAGTCTCGGTGCCACGCAGGCCATCAACAGCAAAGACGGAAAGGCGGTCGAGCGCGTGATGGCCCTCACCGAAAAGAAGGGTGTGGACGTAGTCATCGAGGCGGTCGGTACACCGGCAACCTTCGGACTGTGTCAGGAAATCATAGCCGCCGGCGGGCACCTCGCGAATATCGGCGTCCATGGGAAGAGCGTCGAACTCAAGCTCGAAAAGCTTTGGGATCGAAACATCACCATATCTACACGCCTCGTCGACACCGTGACTACTCCCATGCTCCTGAAGAGCGTCCTCTCGGGCAGGCTGAAACCGAAGAAGCTCATTACTCACGAGTTCAAGCTCGACGAGATGATGAAGGCGTACGACACGTTCGGAGACGCCGCCAAAGAGAAGGCGCTGAAAGTCATCATCCGTAGTCTGTGAGCAACCTCATGGCCGAACCCGCGCACAACGACGCAAAGCGGCCGGACCCGCCGCTGCCGCGGCTTCCGCTCTGGCATCCGTCTCGGCTGACTTGGACGATACGCATCGCCGCGGGTTTGGTCATGGCTACTGTGGCGATTGCCATGTGGCGCCTGATCGACGTGCCCGAGCCTCAGCTCGACGTGAGCGCACCTACGCATCGACCTTAGAGCTGGCCGTGGTTCTACACTCCGTATTCGTGCTGCGCAGGCACGCCGTATTGTGGGCGTCGGGGTTGCTATCGACGCCACATCGCGGCACCGGGCGAGAAACCGGCGACTGAGCCGCCTCAATTCACGGCAACACGCCAAACTCCGAACCTAAGAACGAAAGAGAAACCATGAAGACCGAAGCGCTGATGACTCGTAGCGTCGCGACTTGCTCCGCGGATGACACTTTGGAGCACGCCGCTCACCTGATGTGGGACCGCGACGTCGGTTGCGTCGTGGTGACCGACAGCAAGCGAAAGCCCATCGGCATGATCACCGACCGGGATTTAGCGATGGCAGCCTACACGCAGGGCGTGTGTTTGCGCGCGATCCGTGTGGAGAGCGCAATGGCTCGCAACTTGTGGACGTGCTCCGTGAACACGCGGCTCAAAGACGTCGAGCTCAAGATGCAGACAGCACAGGTCCGTCGGCTGCCCGTCGTCGGCTTCGACGGCGAGCTCGTTGGCATCGTTACGCTCGGCGACATCGCACGCAGCGCGGAGGCGACTCCCCTGCACATCCAAGAGCTCCCTGGACTCGCGCGGACTCTCGCGAGCATCACCGAACGCCGCTGGGCAGACAGCGCCGCAGCACAATAAGGGGCACGCAAACCGCGGGCGTGTCGTCGTTGGCTGCTGACCGGGGTCAACCCAGTTCGGCGAGTAATTTGCCCCAACTCTCGCCGTGATCGATGTGCAGCTCGCGTGCGATTTGCTCGAGTGCGTGGTCCACGCCGGCAGAGAGGGACTCAGGGCGATCCAACGCCTGAGCGGTGCTGCGCCCGATTGCCTCGGCGTACGCCAGCAGTGCCGGCAGCTCACTGAAATTCACCTCGAGGTCGCTGTCGGCGAGCGCCAACGAATAGATGTCGCGCAGCCCCTCGATGACGTACGCCTGGGTCGGGCGCTTCGTTAGCCAGCCGTCCAGCACCGCAACGCCTGCAGCGGTCAAATTGTACTGTCCTGCCGCATAGTAGTGGATGCGGTCCGTTTTGACCGCCTCCATTTTTCCGTCCGCCCAAGCCACATAAATGAGTGGCAAGAGCTTGAGCACGGCGTGGTCCCGCGGAGGAATGCCCAGGCGTTTGAACGACTCGATCATGGCGTCTCGTGACATGCTCTCGAACTCCTTCTCGCGGTCGCGCAGGGGCGCTATTTGAATGCCTTGACCAGCGCTTCGAGTTGCGGACGACGGAGCTTGTCGCTTTGGCAGGTCATATTCTGAGTCGCGTCAGAAGCACTTATCGTGCCTCACCCGAGCATCGAGTGTTTGTGTCGAGTCAAGACTCGACAGTCTCGCCGCATGATGCCGCATTGAGGCGGTAAGCAGCGCCTCAATGCGCGTGCCCTGACTCAGCCGGCGTGAGATTGTCGAAGGGCTACTGCCTTCGTGGCAAGTGGCACGCCATGCTCAGGAGTAATAGCTGCACACCAAACGGCGTGGTTCGAGTGCCTCAAGCCCCGGAACGATGCTTGCTTGGTATCCGGGTCATGAACCCGCACTACCTGGCCCAAATTCTAGAGCTCGCTTTGTTGAGTCACGCAGAGGAGCGCGAGCTCGCCGCGCGCTGGCGCGACTCCGGTGACCAGGCAGCGCGCAATCGGCTCATTCAAGCCCACCTGCGCCTGGTACCTCCGATTGCTCGAAGGTACTACCGTCCCGGGGGCTCGCTGAGCGAGCTCATCGCCGAGGGCAACCTGGGATTGTTGCAGGCGGCCGCCAAATTCGAGCCTGAGCGCGGCCTTCGCTTCGCCACCTATGCGACGCACTGGATTCGTGCCCTGGTGTCGGAGTGCGCCACACGTAGCGGTGCCTGGGCCATGAAGGCGCCGCGCACGCTGCGCAAGGTTCGACGCGAGCACATTCGAGCCATGAATTTGGTGGGGGACGCGGTCGAGGCGCGGCGCGTCGTAGGCGAGCGCCTGCAAATGCGCGCGTCGACCGTGGATGACTTGCTCGACTTGCTACAGCACCGTCGCGTCCCGGTCGATATGCTGTATTCGGAGCGGAAAGTCCTGGACAGCGCGCTATGCGCGCACGAGCTCGATCCGGAGGAAAGCCTGCTGAGAAGCGCCGAGCGGCGCTCATTGAAGGAAGCCGTCCGTGGCGCCTTGACGCTGCTCACGGTTCGCGAGCAGCGCATCGTCGCTCAGCGCTTGATGGCCGATACCGAAGCGGTCGTGACGCTGCAGGCGCTGGGCATCGAGTTCGGAGTATCCCGCGAGCGAGTGCGGCAGGTTGAGGTCAACGTGAAGCGCAAGCTGCTCAGCCACCTTCGCGCGCTATCGGCGCGAAGCGCGCAGTTTGCCTGCGACGCAGCGTAAGCGTTCAGCGCGCAGGAACCGCGTCTTACGGCGCAACCCTTGCGCTCCCTGCGTAGCAAACCTTGCCAACGGTACGGCGCACTTCGTGCAGGCTGGCCGTCGAGCGAGGAATCAGATCATGAGCAAGCAAGTAGCGATTTGGATCGACCATCAAGAAGCGCGCATCCTACACATCCCGCCGGATCAACTGGACGACTCCATTTTGAGCGCGCACTTACACGAGGTTCATCAGCGCGCGTCTCGCGAAGCGGGCGACCGCGAGCGGCCCGCCGACGAGCGACGCTTCTTTCGTCGAGTCGGCAAATCCCTCAAAGGCGCAAAGCGGATTTTACTCCTGGGCCCGTCTACGCCGAAGCTGGACTTCGCGCGCTTTCTGCGCAAACACGAGCACGCCTTGGAGCGCCGGATCGTCGGCATCGAGACGGTCGAACAACCCGACGATCGACAGTTACTCAAGTTCGCGAAGGAGTACTTCCCCACCACGCGCGCGTCTTAACCCGTTGTCGCGTCGCTGCCGCCGTCGCGGGCGACGATCGCGCGCAATAGTGACTCAAGATCGAACGGCGTGGCTAGGTCGCTCGGCTCACGCGCCAAACCATCCCGTGGTCGCCCGGCCTACGACGGATTGAATGATAACTACGATAGCTGTAACGCCCCAGATGCCACTCATCGATAATAGCAATCGACACCGCTAATCCACAATCTGGGCGTGACTCTTGCTTTGGCGTGAATCAGCACCGGCCGTGGGCGTAGACTGGAGCTTGTCAATGCATACGAATCTCGACGTTGCGCGTCCCACCGCGTGGCACAGTCCCTCGTGGGCCCAATGGCTCAGGCTCGCGATCGCTGCGGCAGTCAGCGCGGGTCTAGTGGAGGGTTGCCGGCGGGCAGGGCGGTGGTTTTGGAGAGTGAGTTCCGCTTTCAACGAACCCGAACTGACGCACGGCGTGTGACTGGCGAGCGTACACCGTGCTGATGCGAGCGTTCCTGCGACCGCTGCTCGCAGTGAGCGTGACCCTTGGCACCGAGCGCGCCGGCGCTACCCCGCCGACGCCGGAGCGCGACCGCTACAGCTTGTCCGTGCACGGTGAAACGCACGCCGAGCTATTTCAGCAGGCACTGCTGCCGGGCGCCTACGGCGCAATCGTCGCCGACCAGACCGCCTTGCCCGTCTATCAGTTCGTGTTGCTCAGGGCTCGGGATCTGAACATCGACAAGAACCAGAGCGGGTTTGATCTGGAGGCCGCCGCATGGTGGCGTGCGGAGCTCGGCGCTGCGGCGGGTGAGCCACCCCTCGATGGCGACGTGCAAACCGCCAACATCGGCTATCACCACGGCCCGCTCACCTTGCGCTTCGGGCGCCAGCACGTGGCGGGCGGTGCCGCTCGTTATGCACGCTTCGACGGCCTGGCACTCGACGCGGACCTCGGGTCGGGATTCGTAGCGACCGCATACGGCGGACTCACGGTCCTCCCCCGCTGGAACGCGCGCCGAACCTTCACCTACCTGGGCGCGGCCGCGGACTCGAATCTCAAAGACCCGACATTCTCCGCGGACAGCCGTGCGCGCACGGACTACTCACTGGGCGGCGCACGGCTGGGCTGGGCCGGTCAGCGCGTACACGCGGGTCTCTCATTTCACGAGCAGCACGAGAGCGGCGGCTTGACCCGACGCACGCTAGCGCTCGATGAGACCACGCAGCTGTCGAGCGCGCTCTCGGCCGGAGCCAGCGCCAGCGCGGAACTCGAGGCCGAGCGGATTGCGGAGGCGCGCGTCTGGGTCGACGCGGCAGCGAGCACTGATTTGGACCTCTCGTTGGAGTGGTTGCACACCGAGCCGGCGCTGTTTTTGTCTCGGCAATCGGTACTCTCTGTGTTCAGCGCGGACGCTTACGAGGAGGGTGGAGCACGGGCACAAGAGCGCGCTAGCGAGCGCATCACCCTGGAAGGCGGGGCGTGGCTCGAGCTGTATACCGGTTCGCGACCGGGAGCGCGGGCCGAGCTCGCGCTCCGCACGCTCGTCGATCGCGCGGGCGCGACGTTCGTGCGCGTCGCGTATGCGCGAGTGCTCACGCCGGACAACGGTTACCACTCGCTGCGCAGCTCGCTCACGCGGCGTATCTTCGCGCAGCTGTCCGGCACGCTCGAAGCTTATGCTTACTTGTACGACCAAGCGATTCACACCTACCGCACCTCCACGGTGTACTCCGAAACGCTCGAGTACCGCCCCACCGCTGCCGTCGGCCTGTTGTGGGGCGCGTCCGTAGTGCGTTCGCCGTACACCAACCTGGATGTGCAAACAGAACTGCGCTTGGCGTACGACTTCGACTTCGCAACGCTGCGGGGAGCGCGATGACCGCCCGAACTCATCATCTGCTCGGCAGCAGCTGGCTGGCACTCTTGTTGGTGGTGGCCGCTCTCGCGGCGGCGTGCGCCGAGCGCTCTGCTCCTCGCTTCCCGCACAAGTTGCATTTGGCGGGGCTCAGCTGCGGCTCGCCAGGCCAAGCGCCGTGCCTCAGTTGCACGAGCTGCCACGCGGTTGCGCAGCGTGGCGGGCACGCCTTGCCGTCCGTCGGCTCGTGCGCCAGCTGCCACCGCAATGACCATGCTCTGTTGCAATCAGTGATCTCTGCGCCGCGTCCCCGACCCTACGGAAGCATCGCGTTCGACCACGGCCAGCACTTGAGGATGCCCGACGTTGCCGGCCAATGCGTGCCTTGTCATGCGGGCGTCGTCGAAGCCGGAAGCGCGCGCCTGCCGCCGATGAAGCAATGCCTCGGCTGCCACGAACACGAAGCGCAGTGGAACCTGGGCCAATGCGCGCCGTGTCATGCGCTACCGGAGATCAAGCGCGCGCTGCCCCAGACCTTCTTGAAGCACGAAGGTGACTTCATGCAACACCACGGAACCGAGGCCGTGCAGCAGAAGAAGTTGTGCCAAGCATGTCACGCGCAGGCAGACTGCGAAGGCTGCCACGACGCCTCGCAGGACCTGAGCATCGAGCGGCGTCGCCCCGAGGCGGTGACGAGCACCTTCGCGCATCGCGGCGACTTCATGTCCCGGCACGCCA
>JBDTJC010000269.1:0-64302 GCA_039936055.1 Polyangiaceae bacterium
ACGTAGCCGGCCGATTGCCCCGTTGACCCCCGGGGGTCGGTGGTTATGTTGCTCGCGTTCGCGGCCCTTTGGGCGTATTTCGCCCGCCGCGGGTGACAGTTTCGCGGGGCCCCGGTTGGGCGCCGCAGCAAGCACGCAAGCAAAGCGCCTCGCCACGGGCAGGGCGACGTTGAGGAGAATTCAGTATGGGCAAGATCATTGGTATCGACCTCGGAACGACGAACAGCGTCGTGGCCGTGATGGAAGGCAAAGAAGCCAAGGTCATCGTCAACGAAGAAGGAGCGCGCCTGACGCCCTCCGTCGTCGCCTGGGATGACAAGGGTGAAGTCCTCGTCGGTACGATCGCCAAGCGTCAGGCCGTGACCAACCCGGAGAACACGGTCTACTCGGCCAAGCGCTTCATCGGTCGCCGCTACGAAGAGGCGGAGAAGGACGCGAAGCGCTTCCCGTTCAAGCTCGTGAAGGGGCCGAACGGCGACGCCTGGATCGAAGCCCGCGGCAAAGCCATGGCCCCGCCGGAAGTTTCGGCAAAGGTCTTGCAGAAGCTGAAAAAGGCCGCCGAGGATTACCTGGGCGAGAAGGTCACGGAAGCCGTGATCACCGTGCCCGCGTACTTCAACGACGCGCAACGCCAAGCCACGAAGGACGCTGGAAAGATCGCGGGCCTGGAAGTGCGCCGCATCATCAACGAGCCGACGGCCGCAGCGCTCGCCTACGGTCTAGACAAGAAGACCAACGAAATCATCGCGGTTTACGACTTCGGTGGTGGCACGTTCGACATCTCTATCTTGGAGGTCGGTGACAACGTCGTGCAAGTGATCGCGACCAACGGTGATACCCACCTCGGTGGTGATGACGTCGATCACCTACTGATGGACTGGCTGAGCGCGGAGTTCCGTAAGGACACCGGCATCGACGTCAGCAACGACAAAATGGTTATCCAGCGCCTGAAGGACGCGGCCGAGCAAGCGAAGATCGAGCTCTCCAACAAGCAAGAGACCACGATCAATCTGCCGTTCCTCACGGCGGACGCCAGCGGCCCGAAGCACCTCCAGAAGCAGCTCACGCGCGCCAAGCTGGAGCAAATGATCCGGCCGCTCATCGACCGCACGCTTGAGCCGCTCAAGCGTGCCATGGATGACGCCAAGAAGAAGGTGAGCGACATCAACGAGGTCGTGCTCGTCGGTGGCTCCACGCGCATCCCGCTCGTGCAAGAAATCGTCACCAAGTACTTCGGCAAAGAAGCGCACAAGGGCGTGAACCCGGACGAGGTAGTGGCCATCGGCGCAGCCGTGCAAGGCGGCGTGCTCTCGGGTGACGTGCAAGACGTCGTGCTCTTGGACGTCACTCCGCTGTCCCTGGGCGTGGAAACGCTGGGCGGCGTGATGACCGTCATGATCCCGCGCAACACCACGATCCCGACGCAAAAGAAGGAAATTTACTCGACCGCGGCGGACAGCCAAACGTCGGTAGAAATCCACGTTTTGCAGGGCGAGCGCGCGGAAGCGCGGTACAACCGCACGCTCGGCAAGTTCCACCTGGAGGGTCTGCCGACCGCTCCGCGCGGCGTGCCGAAGGTAGAAGTGACCTTCGACATCGACGCCAACGGCATCCTCTCCGTGGGCGCCAAGGACCTGGCCACCGGCAAGGATCAGCGCATCACCATCACCGCTTCCAGCGGCATCACCCCGGACGACATCGACCGCATGGTGAAAGATGCCGCCGCGCACGAAGCGGAAGACAAGAAGCGCCGCGAAGAGATCGACCGTCGTAACAAGCTGGACAACATGTGTTACCAGCTCGAAAAGCAAATCGCCGACAACAAGGACAAGCTCGCCGGCATGGACGTCGCGTCGATCGAAGCCTTGATCAAGGACGGTCGCGCCGCGGTCGAAAAGCAGGACGACGAGAAGGTCCAGAGCGTGCTGGAACAACTCGAGAAGGAAGCCCACGCCATGGCCACCAAGATGTACGAGGGCGCGGGCGGCCCGCCCGGCGGTGGCGCACCGGGTGCCGGTCCGACGGCAAGCGGTGGTGCTGGTGCCAGCGAAGACCCCAAGAAGGGTGACGTGATCGACGCCGAGTTCGAAGAAACGAACTGAGCGCTCGCTAACAGATAGCGACACATGAGAAACGCTCGTTCGACCTGGAAAGCCGGGTCGAGCGGGCGTTTCGGCGTTTTGTGCTCCGTTTCGCAACGCTGAGATCGTGCCGGAAACCGTCGGGGATTTGACACTTTGAACCCGGACGGACGCAGATTGATGTGAGTCGCAGAACTCGACTAACGTTTCTCGATCATCGATTAAGGGAAGCGGTTGAGCAGGGAGTGCGTAAACTTGGGATTCTGAAGTACGGCGCTTCGAATGGACGCGCGACTATTCGGAAGCGCGGAACTTCGCTTGGATGCGGCGACCGAGCTGGGCGCGGACTGGGCAGTCACGGTCGATACGGACGAGCGCAACGCGGAGCTCGCCTGGCTCGCCGGCCACATCTGTTTCAACTGCACCGTGACGTACAGGCCACGTATTGGGCACGCCTCGCCATCGTGCACGGCTGCTTTCGCGGTGACGGTGAAACGCTGCCGCGCATCGGCTTTCGCGATCCTCCAGCGATCTGGGAGGGCCCGTACGACGTGCTGCGTTGGGCCGAGCGGCGCCTCGGCGGCACCGCAGCCGCGGACGAAGCGGAGCAACTCTGGCGCGAAGCAAAAGCCTCGCGTGTGCGCCCGGCATAGCCGGCCTCCTTGGCTGGCCGCGAGATCAGCCCGGTTTCGATTGGAAACCCTCGATGGTAGGGTGAATGGAATGTTTAAGCTTCGTTCGCTCAAGGGGACACGGGTGGTTTCGATCGGCGCGCTCTTGGGAGCACTTCCGCTGGCCGTGTCGGGTTGTGGTGGCGCGCCTCCGCCAGCAGCGGCTGCTCCGCCAGCGCACGTCGTGAGTGCCGCGCCAGTTGCCAAAGAAGAAGCGCCCGATCTCACCCCCGTCGCCGCGCCTGCGGACTTGGTTGCGTTGGCTCGCTTCAAGACACCGCGCACGGCCGTCGAGACCATCTCCGCTTGGGCCGGTCTCCCGTATAAGCTGCACGATGTACTGCCGGCGGAGCTCAAGGATCTGGAGAGCGTGGTGGCGTGGGACGCGCCGCTCGAAGCCGCGGTAGCGCTCGACCCGTTGGGCGAGGGCAAAGTGCCGCAACCGCTCGCCGTCGTATCGCTCGGGCTCACGTCGTTGGATGGCGCGCTCAGCTTCGTGCGCGGGCGCGGGCAGCGCGTGCGCCAACTGCGCGCCGGCGTGTATCGCATCGGTGATTCCGAGGCATGGTCGTGCGCCATCGGCGTTGCATTGGGCAGCGCGCCCGCGCGCTTGGTTTGTGGGGAGCGCGCGAACGACGTGGACGGCCTGTTCAATTATGCCACGCGCGGCCTGCCCAGCTTGCCCCTGCCGAGCCTGGATTTCCAGATGGAGCTGCGGCTCGCGCCCGTCAAAACGAAATATGCCGCAGAAATAGGCTCGGCCCGCCTGCTCGGCGGCTTCTTGCTGCGTGAAGTGCAGCTCGACAATCCGCGCTTCGATCGCGCGCTCTCGGACGTCGCTTACGGGCTCATCGACGAGACCACCGCGTTCGTGCAGGACTTGGACAAGGTGCGCATCGAGGGCAACTTGGACAGTGGCAAGAGCGTCGCGAACCTGCGCTTCGACATGAAGTTCACGAGTCAGAAGTCGTGGCTCGTGCAAGCGAGCGCCGAAACGCTGAGCATGGCCGAGCCCGCTCCGGAAGCGTTTTGGCAATTGCCTGCGGACAGCACGGGCGCGGGCTACACGGTGGGTTGGAAGCCCGGGCGTCTGAAGCCGCTCGGTCACACGCTTTCGGATTTGCTCGATGCATTCCTGGCAACGGAGAAGGTCCCGACCGCCTTGCGCGATCAGTCGACGAAAGCGCTCGACGGACTATTCGCCATGAACACCAAGCACGTGCTGGCGCGCGGTGAGCTGACGGACATCCCGAGCGAGCCCCTGTTGGCCGCGGACTATCGCGCCCTAGGCTGGGAAATTGCCGGAATTGAAGGCGATCCGAAGGCGCTGCTCGCGCTCATGGATGGCATTCACGGTGTGCTGAACAATCGGGATCTGCCGCGCGCGCTGAAGGCGCAGGGTTTGACCCTGGATCCGAAATTGATGCTCAAGCTCAGCGGGCACGCAGTGAACGTGAAGGGCTTCAAGCCGGGAGCCAAGGTGTATCACCTGGACGTGCCGCTCGAGGTATTCGCCAAGCTCGTCAAACAGTACGGCGTCGAGTTGCCCCTGGTGAAAACCAAGACGCCGGTCAAGACGTTGCCGTTGTCATTCATCGTCGCCTACGACGGTGAGCGAACCTGGGCGGGCGAGTCCCCGGACGAGAAGGCGCTGATCAAGCGCCTCGAAGGGCTGAAGGATCCGAAGCAAGCCGCACTGCGCACGCGCGAAGGCCTCGAGGCACTGAAGGGGACGCCGCGGGTTGCTGGTGGCTTCCTGACAGTCGCAAGCTTCTCCGGACAGCTGGGCGCGGCCGGTGCGCACGGTGCGGATGCGGACCAGATGATCAGCGCGCTGCCGCATCACGGTCAGACGCCGATCGTGTACACCGCTGATCTGAGCGCGAGCGGGCCGGAGCTGAGTAGCTCGTTCCTCGTGCCACGCGCTTCGATCGAAGATATCGGCGCGCTCGTTCCGGTGCTGGTGCTCATGGGCGGCAAGCATCACTCGCTCGCGACTCCCTGAACTTCTATAAGCGAGCCTCCGCTCCGCCGCGTGAATTCGCGGCGGATTGCGTAGTGGCTGCGCAAACTTGGCCAACGGGGCGCCACGCGCTATCCCGAGGTGGCATGTACGACCTCAGGCGACACATAACTACACTGTGTGCCGCCGCCGGTTTGGCGCTGATGCTGACTTCCACGCCTGCTCACGCCTGGGTCGAGAGCGAGGTGCGCTCGCAAATCGCGACGGTGGACGTGGATCGCGCCGGCCTCGCGCTCGTGACCGAGGATCTGACGATCGCCGTGCGCGGTGGGCCGCTACCCGGGTTCGAGCTGAGCGGCGTCGACCTGGACGCCGAAACCCTGCCTGAGGCGACGGTGTCCTCGGTCAGCGGGACGAAGGCCGATGTGCCGCTGACGCCGCTGCTGCTCGACAAGCGCGATGACGGCACGCTGCGCATTGAGGTCGACCGCGATAAGGGCCTGCGCACGGGCGTGTACCTGTTTCATTTTCAGTACCGCACCAATCTGCTCAAGCGTGATCTGATTCGCCGCGAAGGCAACGATGTCGAAGTGCGTTGGATAGGTCCGCGCTTTGCGCAAGGCATCGACTCGGCGCGCGTCATATTTCGGCTGCCCGCTGGGCCCACGCCGCCCTCCCTGCCGGATGCGAACGCGAGTGCCGGTCGCATGGATGACGCGGATGCGCTGGGCGGCGTCTTCATCGGCAACTTGCACCGCCTGACGGACAAGGACGAGCTCGACATCGTGCGCCCGCACGTGTCACGCGGTGAGCCGGTGCTGTGGCGCGTCCGCGCCAGCGCCAAGGTGTTCGATGCATTCGCCAATCCGGTGCAACTGCCGCACGCGGAGAAAGCCGCCTCCAGCTCGCGCGCGTTCGCGCTTGGCGCCACGCAGCCGCGCCAACGTTTCACCTGGTGGCTGTGCGCGGCGGCCGCTGCGCTCGCCTACGCCTTCGCAGTGGCGGGCAAATGGCGACTGTTTTCAGGGGGTTGCGGCGCGGTCGGCGCGACTCCGCGCGCGCTCGTGCGGTTGCCGGTTGGGCCGCGTGCAGCGGCTTCGGGCAGCTTGCTCGCCGCCGCGTTCGTAACCGCCGCTTGGTTCGACCAAGCCACGTTGGGCGCCGCGTTGCTCGTGTTGGCCATGGTGCTCGCGGTGCAGTTCGCTGTGCCGGCCAAAGTCGTGTTGCGCGGCCCGGGGCAATGGTTGCCACTGTCGGATGCGGAAGCCTTCGCGCGTGCGAAGCGCGTTTCGCCGGGTCGCTTCTTGGATGCGGGTACTTTGCCCGGGTTCTTGTGCTTCGCCGGGGCGAGTGCGGCGTTCGTCGTCGGTGCGTTGTGCTTGTTTGCCCGCGCGCCGTATCAAGCGTTGCTGCTCCTGCTTGGCACGCCCTGCTTGCTGCCTTTGTTCTTCACCGGTCGTGCGGCGCAACTGCCGCCTGATTTGGCCACTCGCCCGCGCGCGCTCTTGGCCAGCCTGGCGAAGAAGCTGCGTCGCAGTGACGGCATCAAGGTCGTGCCCTGGGCTCGCATTCCCGAGGGCGCGCGCGAGGCCGATGAATTGCGGCTGCTCGTGCAGGTGCCTGGCGCCGTGCGCGGTCTGTTGGGCATCGAGTTGGGCGTGGAATACACGGCCGGCGTGGGCGGCGCGAGCGCCGCACTGTTCGTGCTGGTGCGGGCTCGTGAGGGCTCGCAAGCCGTCAGTGCATTGCCGCGCGACGTGGTCTGGACACGTGGGCGCAAGGCCGATGAGCGCGCCGCCGTGCTTCGTCCCCGACTACCGACTCAGGCCGATTGCGCGAGTTTGGCGCTGGAACTGGTGGCCTTGCTGCGCGAGACCGATCTGCCGCCCAGCCGTCGCACGGGTTCGAGCGCTCGCGTCTCGAAGAGCGGCGCCGCGTGCGGTGTGGCTTCCCCCGCGCACGTGCTCTGAGTCGCGAGTCAGCGCTAGCACTAGTTCTTGGTGTAGTCGGCTTGTTCCGAGAACGTACACGGTACAGAGGTTCCGTCCTCGGTGTACGTTGCGGTCCCGGAGAGCATGCCCGTCGCCGTTTTGCCATTGCTAGACACCACGAACGAGTAGTCGTCTGCCTTGAGGACTGACGTGTAGGGCGAGCCGCTGGAGTCAGTACCCGAAGTAGTGCACGTGAAGCCGGGCTGGGCGCTGGCGGTGCGGTCGGTGATGTCGGCCTTGATCGGACAACTGGTGTCTGGATCCAGGACCAAGTCCGAGTCCGTGCCGGCGGCCCAAATGTCGTTGCCGGTGAGCGGGTCGGTAGTCGGAGTGCCGGTGCAATCGACCGTGGTGCTTCCGCTGGTGATGGTCCAAGTGCCGATGAACAGCGCGTTGCCGGTCGCGGTTCCGCCACCTGAACTCGAGCCCGAGGAGCCGCGTCCTGCGCTGCCAGTTGCCCCTGAGCTGCCGGAGCTCTTGCCCGCGCTGCCCTTGGCGCCCGCGCTGCTGTCGTCGGAACCCGCCGCTGCGCTGCTGTCGTCGGAACCCGCCGCTGCGCTGCTGTTGTCGTCCGACACGGCGCTCTCCAACGGTTGCACCAAGACACAGCCAACGGCCGGCAGCGCGCCAACCAATAACATCCAAATCAACGACGAAGTCAGTCGATTCACAGTGCACCTCGCAAGAGCACGCCGCCACCGTTCGGTGTAACGAGCGGTACGACATTCAGCCCCGTGCTCGCGCTCTGAGCGCTTTCGTGCGAGCCGGACGTGGCCAGAAAATAAACCAAGAAACCAGCCGAAACTAAGGTCCCCCCAGCGAACACCAAGTTGACTGTGCCAAGCGTGGACGCCGAATCACGCTTGCTGAAGCGCGACGCATCCCCGCTCGAGTTGACGTCGTTGAAGTCGCTGCGCTTACCTGAATACACGATGCCGGTGACCACGGTACCGGCGAGGAATGCGCCCGTCGCGACGCCCGCCACGACTGCGCCCGTGTGCGAACCCGAGCGGGCTGCACGCGCACTGGTGGCCGCCGGTGCTGGAGCCGCCGCTGGTCCGACCTGGTTGACCGGGCCAACGGGCACCGCGGCGGGCACCGCCGGCGGCACGGCTCCGGGCGCATCTTGCAGCGCGGGCACCGTGACTGCCAGTACGGTTGCTGCTGCCGGCGTTTCGAAGGCCTGCGAATAGTTCTGCTTGCCGGGCGCCGACGCCTCGACCACGTGCTTGCCAGGGTCCACCGGGATTTGTAGGCCCCACGCTGCTTGGGCGAGCGCTCGTGAGTCGAACTTGACGACCAACCCGGATACCGCCGCCGCCGGCGAAACACCGATGCTCACGTGCGCGAGCTTGGGCTCAAGTGCCTTCATGTGGTCTTGCGCGAGCTGCGCGCGGTCATTGTCGGCTTGGCGTTTGGCCTGGGACACCGCTTCGCTGAACTCCGCCCACGCCGAGGCCAGCTTGCCTTCCGATTCATGGCAAGTTGCGAGGTTCAACAGCGTGCCCAGGCCGGGGTCGAGCTTGTAGCTCTCTTGAAACTTGGGGCAGGCTTCGGGGAACCTGCGCTCGCCTGTCAGGCGCTTGCCCTCGCGAAACAGCGATTCCGCCATGGCTGCGTCGCTCGTTTGCGCGGCAGCTGGCGCCACCCAGGCGCAGGCGATCGCGGCGCTGAGCAAAGCAGTGGCGCTGACGTGAACCCGGCACGACCTGTGGAATCCCAACATGCGACGACTGGAGTTAGCGCTGCGCGTTCCCAGAGGAAAGCCTATTTTGCTGTGGAGTCTCGGGCGTGCGGGTGAGCGCGCGCGCCGATTGCTCAGTTTTTTGCAGGTTTCTCGGTCTTTTGCGGCCTTTCGCAGGAAGGCTCCGAGTACCCTGGACGAGGCTGGACGCGAAGTGAGTGGCGGGATACATCTGTACTAGCAGGCTCGAATCAGATGACCCAGGTCTTTCCCGGCCAGATACTCGGCGGCAAGTACCGCGTCGACCGCGTGCTCGGCGCGGGAGGCATGGGTATGGTCGTGGCAGCCACGCACCTGCAGCTGGAAGAGCGCGTCGCGATCAAGTTTCTGCTGCCGGAAGCGCTGCAGAATCCCGAAGCCGTTGCCCGCTTCGGTCGTGAGGCGCGCGCAGCAGTGAAGATCCGCGGCGAGCACGTCGCGCGGGTGACGGACGTCGGCTCGTTCGAAGACGGCGCTCCGTACATGGTGATGGAGCATTTGGATGGCCGAGACTTGTCGGCCTTGCTCAAGGAGCGCGGCGCGTTCCAGCCTTGGGATGCGGTCGACGCCATCTTGCAAGCTTGCGAGGCGCTCGCAGAAGCACACGCGCTCGGCATGGTGCATCGTGATTTGAAACCGGCCAATCTATTCATGACGCGGCGCCCGGACGGCACGCCCAGCGTCAAGGTCTTGGATTTCGGCATTTCGAAGGTCGCCAATGCCCCCGCTTCCGACAACGCGATGACCAAGACTTCGGCCGTCATGGGCTCGCCGCTGTACATGTCGCCGGAGCAAATGACCGCTTCGCGTGACGTGGACGCGCGTACGGACGTATGGGCCATCGGCATCGTGCTGTACGAGCTGCTCACCGGGCGCGCGCCGTTTCTCGCCGAAACACTCCCGGAGATCTGCGGGCTGATTCTGACCGCGGCGCCTTCTGCGATTCGCGATATTTCGCCGAGCACCCCGGAGCCACTGCAAATGGCGGTGCTGCGCTGCTTGGAGAAGGACCGCGCGCGGCGCTTCCAGTCGGTGAGTGAGCTCGCGCAGGCACTGGCGCCGTTCGGTTCGCGCGCGACGTCGCGCTCGGTTGAGCGCATCTCGCGCATCCTGGGCGCGGCTAGCGCGCACCCTCACGCGCCCGCGTCGGTCCCGCACGGCGTGCACGCGACTTCGGCGAGTGGTGGCACGCAATCAAACTGGGGTCAGACCCACACTTCGCGCTCGAACACCGTCCCGTTGATGGCGGCTGCGGCTGCGGTGGTCGTGCTCGTGGGCGGGGGTGTTGCCGGGCTGTTCCTTTGGCATTCGAAGGCGCCGAGTCCCGAGTCTGCTGCAAGCGCTGCGTCGACTGGCGTGGTGGCTGATGTGAAAGCGCGGCCCAGCGCGGCGCCACCGGTGGAGCCGGTGGTCGCACCGGCGCCCATCGTGACGGCAGCGCCCGCGTCTGCAGCGCAGCCGAGCGCGAAACCTACGGTTGCTCCCGCGCTCGCTCCCAGCGTCGTGAAGTCTGCCGCTGCGGCCAAGCCGGCTACCCGCGCTGCCGCGGCAACGCCGCTCGCGAAGCCCAAGAAAACAGCCGAAGAATTGCTGAGCGGCCGCGACTAGTACGACGACCCGGAACTCCGTTCCGGGTTGTCGTACGTCGAGACAGATAGAGTACTGAGGACAGATTTGCCGTGCTGGAGGGTTTCTGCGGCCTCACCCTTGAGTTCGAGGGCCGCGGAAACCCGGAACGCACATCCGAACCGAAGTACTAATTCAGCGCTAGTTGTGCCACGTTTCGAGTAACGCCGCGAGGTCTTCGGGCAAGGGCTCGAATACGTCAAAGCCGCTGATGGTGTCATCACCGGACCAAGTGATGCGGCTTGCGTGCAGCGCGTGGCGGGTGCCGAGCTCAGCTGCCAGCTGGCCCCCGTACACCGCGTCACCAACGATGGCGTGGCCGATCGATGCCAGGTGCGCGCGGATCTGGTGGCGAAACGCGCTCGCGACATTGAGCTCCAGCAGCGCGCGCTCGGCGGTGCTGCGCTGCACGCGGTAGCGCGTCACCTTGTGCCGCGCGTAGCCGGCTAGCTCATCGTGTCCGACCACGCGCACGCGCTCGGGGTGCGCCGCGTCAGGCGCGAGCGCCGCCGAGATCTCGCCCGCCTGTGCCAAGCCTGCCGGAGATACGACAGCTAGGTAACGCTTGTGAATGGCTTCGGTTTCGAGCGCGCGTGTCAAGCGCGTAAACGCATCCGCGCTGCGCGCCGCGAGGACGAGCCCCGAGGTTTGTGTGTCGAGCCGGTGCACGATGCCCGGCTCGCGTGCGCGGTAGCCGACACTGCGCATTTCTGGGTAGCGAGCCAAGAGCGCGCCGCACAGAGTGCCGCGTTCACTGGTGTCGAGCGGCGCGCTGGGCATGCCCGCGGGCTTGTTCACGATCACGAACTCGGGCCGCTCGAGGCGCACTTCGAGGGCTAAATCGGGCTCCGGCGCGAGGAATTCGGGATCATCCAGGTCGACGCTGACCTTGGCGCCAGGGTTGACCAGCGCAGACTTCTTCGCGCGGCGGCCGTCGATCCGCACGCGACCTGCTTCGCACAGCGCGGCCGCCTTCTGGCGCCCCACGCCCTCGATCCGCTCGACCAGGAATTTGTCGAGACGGCTGCCGCCGTCTACGTCGCGCGCGTCGAGTTCGACTTGCCGTGCGCTCACCACAGACCCTGCACGCCGAGACTCATGAACGAGCGTGTGCCGCGGCTCGGATCCGCGGGTTCCATGCCGAGGTACGGGGTGGCGTGCGGCTGCTCCGCGGCCTCTGTGCGGCTCGAACCGCGCGTGGACAACCAACCGATACCGCCGCCGAGCAACGTGCCGGTTGCGATGCTCGCGAGCCATAAGCGATTGCGGGCCGCGCTTTCTTTCTCACGCACCAGGAGGAGAGGACTCGCTGCGGCGGCACCAGTGAGCGCCCCCAAACTCGCGGCCAAGTCGATCAACAACATGCGCGATGACGTCACTTCTACCTGCGTCGCCAAGGCGCCAGCGGTCAGCACGCCGATGCCGGCGCCATAGCCGATACCGCGTTCGGGCGTGAGTTCGGTGGTCCCGCGGTAGGCCATTTCCACCAGGCCGCCAATCAACGTGCCGGCGGCCCCGCCGGAGTGCGTGAGCACCGCGCCGCCTTCACTCATGGGCTTCATGCTCAGCGCGGCGGCGCTCAACGTCACGCCGGCCGAGGCCGCTACGAGCCCGTAAACGTAGCGGTCTTCCTTCTGCACATGGTAGCTCTTGGCGACGAGCACGCCGGAGGCGATTGGCCACCAAGCCCCCGCGGACAGGAACCAGGCGTCGCCCAGGGTGATGTCCCATTCATCCGCCACCAACATGGAGGCGCCGAGCCCAATGCCCGTCCCGAGGGCGACCAGCGGATAGGTGAGGCGCGCGTCGTCCGAGCCGCTGGCGTGCTGCAGCGAGAAACCGACGTAGCCGCCCACGACTGCCGCGTTCAGGGCCAGCACGGCGCGGCCTTGCGAACGCGGCGCGTCGGCGTCGAGCACGGGTTCGGTGTGTGTGGCTTTGGGCTCGGAGCCTGCTTGAAAGCTGTGCACCACGTCGCGCATCATGACGTTGGCGCGCACTTCCAAGGAAGAAGCGTCCACGCTTTGCGTGCGCTCGCGGAGCACGTTCTGGCCCGGCGCTACCGCGACGATGCGCAGCCGCACGCCACTGCCCTCCAAGCTCACGCGCGGGGAGATCAGCCATGAATCGTGGGCTCGTTCGACCAGCGCGTCGTCCGTCGGCAGGTCGCGCGAGCGATCCGACATGGTCAGGGTCAGCCCCAAATCTTGTACGGCCTCGCTCAAGATGGCGTCGACTTGGCGCGCCAACTTAGTTAGCTGTTCGACGCTCTCGGGGCGCAGCGCGAGTTCGGCTTTGTCCGGGATAGCCGCAGGCAACAAGACGGCGTCGGTCGGGCCCGCGAGGGCGACACCCGAGGCCCCGAAGAGCGTGATGCCGAACGCTGCAACGGTGGCTAGGCTTCGCATGGCGCCGAGACTCTAGCCTGGACGCTCTAGAACATCACGGTGGCGTTCAGCCAGGCGTCGACGGCGTGGGAATCGTCCACTTTGAAGCGCTGGCCGGGGTCATTGATGCTCCGGCGGTAGTTCGGGTTCGGGGTGCCCGAGACGCTGGCGCTGCCGGTCGTCGCGGTTTGGGCGTGGCAGGGCCCTGCCACGCCCGCGTCACCCGAAAAGGCCGGATTGCAGGCCTGATCGAAGGTGATGTAGTGCGACTGCACCAGGGTGTACCCGCCGCCCACGTGGAACTTGATGTACGCGCCCGCTTGCCAGGTAAATTCCGTGCTGAAGCGGTACGACCCGTGCTGCTGCACGTCCGTGATGCCCGAGAAATAAACCTTTTCCGACTTGGGATCCACGACCGAGGTCGTCTCGTTGCAGTTCGAGCAATTCTGGTACCCCGCGAAGTTCGGCGCGCGGAGGGATTTGGCATCGCTAGAGCCGAGCGCGTCGAACAACTCCGAGTAGTCCCGCCCTTCCGACACGTACGTACCGGCGAAGCGGAAATCCAGCGTGATGCGCTGGAACTGATCCGGAATTTCCCAGGGCATCACGTTCATGCCGAAGAGCAACGTGCCTTGCAGCGGCGGGTGATTGGCGAGCACGCCTTTCAAGTCAGTGGAGCCGTAGTCACTCGACGAGTTCTGAAACTCCACCAACGCGCGGAAGCCACCGTAGGGCTCGATGTACTTGAGGCGGCGCGAAATGTAGGTGTGGCCTTCCACGCCCGTCGTGCCGCGGCTGACGCCGGGCGGGCGCCCACCACTGAAGCGGCCCTCGAGCGGGCCCGTGGCCTGCTTGGGATCGGGCGCGGGGAATTCGCCCGACTTGCCGTTGCGGTTGATGTCCGACTGGTAAGCGCACTGCACCTGCCCGCCGCCCTGATTTACGCCATTGCCGTTCGGATTGCAGGCATGCATCGGCTCCGAGACGTTGAAACGGCTTTCGACGCCGATGACCCAAGTGGGCTTGGTAAAATCTCGGGCCTGATTCATGAGCGCGGCGTCCAGGCCCACGGCCAAGTACTCGATGCCGCTGCGTGTCGGGGATTTGAACGGCAAGCTGAACAGCTGCTCGCCCGGGTTCCCCGCGAGCGTCGTGGTTTGCTGCTTCTCGCTGCCGTCAATGCCGCTCAGTTGGCGGTCGTCCGACAGGATAATCGGCACGCGAATCACTAGCGCGACGTCTTTGTACAGACCGATGTCTGCGCGCGTGAGCAAGCGACTCGTCGTTTGCTTGTACTGCGCGACGTTCAGGTTGCTCTGCGTGAAGCCGCCCCCGCCCAGCCCGGCTTGTGAAACCGACGAGTCACGCCGGATCACCGAAGACGTCCAAGTGCTCTCGTAGCCGAGCGACAGATTCAGGTCGAAGACGTCCTTGTCGTCGAACGCATCCGCGACTTGGGTGATCTCCGCGGGTTCGCGGAGCACCTCCGGTTCGGTGACTTTATGCGGCTCGTCTGCAGCGGCCCGCGTAGCGAGGCAAAAAACGGCACAACACAGACCCAGGCCTTGGGCGTCGACGGCGAAGCGCTTCATGAGTCTCATGCGCGGACAACGGGCATTCAGATGCGCCCGAACGGCGACGCTAGCACTACTGCCGCGGCTTTTGGCAAGACCAGACACGGGGGCACGCGAACGAAAGGCCTGCGCCGATCAGTTCTTCTGGCCGGGGACGTGATGCGGCACGCCTTGCCAAAGCTCGTCTGCGTGTGCGACAGACTCCGACAGTCGCTGTCTTTCGGCCGGATCACGGGTCGATCCGACCGCAGATGCGGCGATTGCGCAGGCTGTTCGAGCAGCGGCTCGATCCCGCATCTGCGCGGCCGCTCGCGCACCGAGCGAGTTGGTCGAGCTGGGGTCTGTCGGTCCGAGCACGCGCTCTGCGCTTGCTTGCGCGTGCTGCGCGGCTGTTTGGCAGGCCGCGAGCAGCGCGTCGGCGCTGGCGTGGTCTGGCAACAGGCGCGCCTCGGCCCCGCTGTGCACGGGGTTCTTGAACTTGGGCTTGCCGCGCGCTTCGGGCTCGAGCCAAGCCTCGCCCTGCTTCACCCGCACGCGAAGCCCCTGGGGACCGAACTCGAGATCGAGGGCGGCATCACCGTAGTGCACCGTGCCCGAGGGCGTCGCGATCAAGACCTCTGCCCCGGGGCGCACGCCGAGGTTGGCGGACGTCGAGAGTTGTCCGCCTGCGACCAAAATTTGTTCGGCGCCGTTCCGGCACGGCAAAACCGTGCCCGGCCCGATGAGCTTGAATTCGCGGCTGGTGACGGTGTGCCGGAGCGCCACCGACGAGCCCGCCTCCAGAGTCACCCAGTGTTCGCCGTCGAGCAGCGAACCGACGACGATCGGCGTGCCGTCGACGTTCGCCTTGCCGACGACGTCCAGGGCGCGGCAGCCCGGCTTGGCTTGCACCAAGCGTGGCACGGTGGCCGGCGTTGCAGCGCTCGACGCGACGGACGCGCTCGGCCCGACGGACGCGTTGGCACTCGGGGTGGCCTCGCCCTGATGCTTCGAGCACGCCGCGGTGCTTGTCAGCGCGAGCCCGATCGCGATCAGCCGAACCCGAAATCTTGCCATGCTCAGCCCTCGCGGAGCGATGGCGGAGGAGGCGGAATCAGCAGTGTTTTTCGGCTGTCATCTTCTTCGTCCGAGAAGATTTCGCCGGTGATGTCTTCGGCGGCGAGCTCTTCCTTGGCGGCGCCGAGCTCGCGGCTGGTGTCCGCCAAGCGGTCTGCCAGCACGCCCAAGAACTGCCACAGGAGTTTGACTGCGAGCTGATGCTCTTTGCGCAGGATCTCGAAAAAATCCGTGCGCCGGATCACCATCAGCTCGCTGTTGCCCTCCGAAATCACGGTCGCGGAGCGCGGCTGGCTGCGTACGAGCGCCATCTCACCAAAATGGTCGCCGGCGTTCAGCGTGGCGAGCTCGGCGCCGTTGCGCATGACCTTGGCGTGACCGCTCAAGACGATGAACAGCTCCTCGCCCTTGTCGCCTTCGGTGATGATGTTCTCGCCGTTCTTGTAGTCCGCGACGTCCGTGACTTGCAGCACACGCAGGATTTCGCGGTCGTTCAGTGGCCGGAATAGCGGCATCCGCGCCAAGATGTCGCGCTTGAGTTGCAGCTGTTTGGCGCGCGTGTCGTCGCGCGAGGTGACGTCACCCACGGTGACGATCACAGAAGTGATGTTGTCTTTGCCGCCGCGCTCGTTCGAGGCGTCGATGAGGGATTTGCACGCGGCATCCGCGTCCGGATTAGCGAGCCGCTGTCCGAGCCCTTCCAGATCTTCCTCGAAGTAACCGCACAAACCGTCGGAGCAAAGCAGGAAGCGGTCCCCGGCAGTGAGGTCAAGGACCAAGGTATCGGGTTCGACGTGCTCGTACACGCCCACAGCGCGCGTGATGGCGTTCTTCTGCGCGAGCTGCTCGACCTGCTCACGCGGCATCTTCTTGCGCTTGATGAGCTCGTTGTAAACCGTGTGATCTTCGGTGAGTTGCTCGAGCAGGCCGTCACGCAGCATGTAAATGCGGCTGTCGCCCACGTAGATGATGAACGCTTGCGTGCCGATCACGAGTAGGCACACGAGCGTCGTACCCATGCCGCGCTTCTTTGCGTCTTTCGCGGCTTCCGAGTGCACGCGCTGTGAAGCGCGGTTCACGGCGAACTCCAGCATATTCAGGATGTCGCGCTTGGTGACCTTGGCCGCGCCCTTGCTGGCGGCCGCGTAGTCGTCGATCAAGTCGGACTGTTTCTTGACTTCTTCGTGCACGGTGCGCACGGCGAGGGCGCTGGCGACTTCACCCGCCGCGTGCCCGCCCATGCCGTCGCACACCACGAACAACCCGAGTTTCTTGTCGACTAGGAAATTGTCTTCGTTCTGCTCACGCACTCGCCCGACATCGGTCAATGCGGCGAACTGAATCTCAGGGCTGCTCATCACAGCCCAGAATAGCCAAGCGGGCCCGGATCCGAAAGCACCCCGCAAACCGACGGGCTATTTGAGGAGATTGGCCGGCTTGGTGTGCCTGGTGCGACCGCCCTCAGCCGCGTCCCCCGAAAGCGAGCAGGCGCCGCTCCGTGCCACCACGACGTGATCCAAGAGCGGGATGCCGACGAGATCGGCGGCCGCGCGCACCGCGTGAGTCATCGCGATGTCCTCGGCGCTGGGTGTGGGATCCCCGCTCGGGTGATTATGAACCAAGACGATGGCACTCGCGCCGTCGCGCAGCGCGGGCGAGAGCACGTCGCGCGTGAGCAGCGCGCAACCGTGCAAGCCGCCCTGCGCGATGCGCCGCGCCGACTTGAGCCCGTACTTCCCGTCTAGTGAGAGGAGCCACACCTCTTCGTGTTCGAGCGTGCCGAGTCGCGGTCGCGCCCAACGCACGACTTGCTCGAAGGAATCGAACACGGTGCGTTCCTCCGCCAAGAGCTGGAGCAGGGCGCGGCGCCCGAGTTCGACTGCGGCGGCGATGCGCGTTGCTTTCGCGGGGCCGATGCCGCGGCGTGACAACGCGTGCGGGCCGAGCCGCGCAATGCCCTGTAGGCCACCGCTTTTGTCCAAGAGCGCTGCCGCGGACAACGCGACGGACTCACCGGCCGTTCCCGTGCCCAGCAGCAACGCGAGCAAGTCCACGTCCGCCAGCGCTTGGACGCCAAAGGCGAACGCTTGTTCTCTCAAATCCGGCATTGCTCGGGTGCGCTGCACGAATGATGCCGCACTCCGCCGTTGCACGGTGCGCGCAATGTTCGGGCGCCCGAGCTGGCGCTGGCCTGGCGCCCTGCTGGCGACCGCCGGCTATTCAGCGCGCACGACGTCGCCTTCGGCGACTAAGTTGCGTAAATCTTCGAGCGCGGCCTGCGCGGCCTCCGAGGTGCTCGCATCGAAGGTGATCTGAGTGCGGTACGTCGGATCGAACCACTTGGGGTACGAGCCGATTTCGACGTTCGGATGGCGCGCCACGACCTCGTCCAAAAGTGGCTTCAGGAGCGGCTCTTCGATACGCAAGAACAGCGCGTGGCTGAAAAAGGGCGTGGGCCCGCGTAGCCACGCTCGCGCGGTTAGCAGCTTGAGCCGAAACAAATCCGGGATGCCCGGCAGGATCCAGACGTTGTGCATCACCGGTGTGGGCCATTCCACGTCCGGCGAGCCGCACAGCGCGGCGCCCTCGGGCACGCGTGCCATCAGCAAGTGCGCGTCTGTGATGCGCTCACCGTACACGCCGCGTAGCAAATCACTCAGCTTGGGGTCGAGGATGACCGGGACTCGAAAGGCGCTGGCCACGCCTTCGACAGTCACATCGTCGTGGGTGGGGCCGACGCCGCCACTGGTGAACACGACGTCGTAGCCTTCGCTTAGCGCGCGCACTTCTGCGGCGATCAGCGGGATTTCATCCGGTACCATCACGACGCGGGCCAGGCGAATTCCGAGCGCGCGCAAAGCCCGAGCCAGCTCAGCCACGTTCGCGTCGCGGATCTTGCCGCTCAGCAGCTCGTTCCCGATCACGAGTGCAGCGGCGGTGCGAACGACCCGTTGAGTCATGCCGGCCTCATGCTTGTTTAGGGGTTCGGGACGCCGAGTTCACGCACGACCGGCCGGCCCTCTTCGTCTACCGCCAGCAATTCTTCGATCCGCTTTTCGGCGGAATTGAGCCGGGCCTGCGAGGTGCGGGACAGGCGCACGCCCTCCTCGAACAACACCAGAGACGCTTCCAGGTCGAGGTCGCCCGACTCCAGCTGCTCGACGATTTCGTGTAGGCGCTCGAGGCTCGACTCGAAGCTTTGCAGGGCTTCCGGGTCTGTCTCTGATTTTGCGGCTTTTGAGCGGGTCATGGCTGCCTTGGCCGCGCAGCGTCGTCGGTTCTGGCCGGCGCCGCAAGCCTCAGCTCGAAGGGTCCAGTTGGCAGCGCGGGCACCAGCAAAACCCCGTCCGGATCCGCAAACGCGGGCAGTGCGAGCCCTGTCGCTGTGATCACGATCGCGCGCGGCGTGGGTCCTTCGGCGGACGCGCCGGATTCCGGCGCGCCGGGTTGCGTGAGTTCGAGCCAAGCGGTTTGCGGCCCTTTCGCCTCGCTTGCTGGCGTGGCTCCGATGAGGGCCAAGGCCGCGGCCTCGCGAACCGCGGCGCTGCCATCGAGCGTGCGGGCGAGGATCAAAGTGCGCTTCCGCGCGGGCTCGCGGCGGACCGAGAGCGCATGCACGATCGCGAGCCGCACACTGTCGTCGGTCTCGAAGCGGTACGCGCGTTCCAGCACACCTAGCGCGCTGCCGTCTTCGCTTTCGCCCAGGCCGAGCGCGGCGTGGCTGCGCAGCAATGGATCCGTGCTTGCCAACAGGGAAGCGATCTTGGGGCGGAAGGCGTGCGAGTCGCGGCTTGCCAGAGCACGCGCGGCCAGCGGCGCCGCGAGGCCACGCGCGTCGATCAGGGTCAACAGCACGTTGCTCGGCACGCGCTCCGCCGCGCTGCTCGAAATCAGACCCGCAGCGAGCGCTTCGCGGAGTTCGGGATCGTGCTCCGTGGCTAAACGTTCGCACAAGGCCTGGGCCACCGCGGGAAGCAGTGCGAGCCGAGACAGCGCGCGAATTTGGGGTCGACTTGCGTTCTTCAGCAGCTCTGCGGTGCGGTCGGGGTCGCCCTGCGCGCTGACCTGAACGGCCAGTGCTTGGTCGCTCACATCGCCTGATTGCGCGAGTTCGCGGAGCGCCGCGTTGAAGCCGCTGGGCACTCGGTCGAGCGCGACTTTGCGCACTAGGCTGGCGCGCAGGGCGGCGCGGCGCGTGCTCGCGTTGTGGAGCGCTTGCTCCAGCACCGCCTCTGCGTCTTGACTGGGTGCCAGGGCGAGCGCCAGCGCCGCAACCGATGACGTTTCGTGCGTGCTGAGTGCCCCCCCCAAAAAAGAAAGCGCGCCGGGCGATCCTGAAAGTCCGAGCGCCGAGAACAGCGCGCTGCGTTCGTCTGGGGCCGCTTTGGTCGCCAGCTGTACTAGCGCTGCCGAGCTTGCGGGGAGACTCGCGCGGTTTGCTAGTTCGAGGGCGCCTGCTCGAGTCCGCTCGTCGGTGAGCAGACGCGAGACGGCCGAGCCGGCGTCAGCGGCGTGGAAATCGAGCAAGATGCGTGCGGCGGCGAGCTGAAAATCAGGGCTGTTTTCGGCCTGCAACCAATGGCGCGCGAGCTCGATGGTGTCGGTGACTCCGAGCCGAGCCAGCGCAACCGCGGCTTCCGGACGCACTTCGATTGGGGCGCTGCGCACGAGTTCGCGCAACGTCGGGATGGCGCGCGGATCCCCCAGTTCACCGAGGAAGCTCGCTAGCGTGCGGGTGGGGGACCGAAGATCCTGCACTATCGGCGTGAGCGTGCGCGGAGGAAAGGCCAACAGCGCGTCACGCGCGGTGTCCGCGACGTGCCCCGGTTGGCGGAGCGCCTTGCCCAGCGCCGAGAGCGCTGGCTCATCAGCTGCGCCAGCCAGAGCGAGCGCGGCTGCGTGTTCAATCATACCGTCGATGGCTTCGGGGCGCTGTGGATTGGAACCGACCCCGACCATGATGCGCACCAGGAAATCACGCACGGCCGGCACGGCAGCATGCGGCGCCAACGCGCGCACAGCGACCAAGCGATCTTGCGCCGAGCGCGCTGCGCCGCCGGTCTCGAAGACGTTGAGCAGCAGATCCAGCGCTTGTGCGGTGCCGACGCTACCCAGACGCTCGAACCCGCGCTGCCGATCGAGCGGACTTTTACTGTTCAGCAGGGTGATTGCGACTCCGATGCCCAGACGATGCTTCAGCGTGACTGGAGCGGTGCTGCGCTGTTGGGTGTGGCGCGTCTCGGCGTGCTGCGCGCCAAGCATCTGCGCTCCGGCGTCAGGTGCCAGCACGCACACCAGTAGCAACGTGCGGCCCCGTTTCACTCGAGTAGCCCGAACCCGATGCCGCGCGCGGCGGCCCCGGGGGCAGACTTCACGACTTGGAAGCTGACGCTCTCGGCGACTTCATCGCGATGCGTCAGGCGTCGCAAAGCGAATACGACCGCGAACGACTGGTTTAACGCGCGCTGTTCGGCTTCGGGAGTGTTGCTCGCGGGTCGCGCACCGACCAACACCACGAAGCTCGGGTGTTGGTTCAAGATCTCCGCCAACGCGCGCATCGTGCCGTCCGACTTCGGATCCAACTCCACGGAGTCCGGTGAGTTGCTGAATGTCACCGGGCCACGCAGCAGCAGCTTCGGGTGTTTGCCCGTCGTGTCGAGCGTGACGAGCTCCGGCTTCTGCTTTGGCTTGGTCTTTTCCGACGCCAATTCCGGACACCCGTCCGCGTCGTCCACTCCGTTGAAATTCTCCGGTTGGTCCGGGCACTTATCGTCTTTGTCGTCGATCGTGTCGCCGTCCTTGTCCGGGCTCGGGCAGCCATTCAACAACGGGTCCGAGCGCTCCGGTCCCGCCACGTTCGGGCATGCGTCGTCGACGTCCCGGACGTGGTCGCGATCGTTGTCCGGGTCGGGGCAACCATCGTCGTCGTGCCACCCGTCACGGTCTTCAGCTTGCGTCGGGCACTTGTCTTTGGAATCCGGGATGCCGTCGGCGTCGCGATCCCGATCAGGGCAGCCGTTCTGTTTCGGGTCGGTCGAGGCAGCGCCGGCTTCGTTCGGGCATGCGTCGACGCCGTCGAGGATGCCGTCGTGATCGTTGTCTGGGTCTGGGCAGCCGTCATCGTCTTCGAAGCCGTCGCTGTCTTCCTTTTCGGTGGGGCAGCGGTCGCTGTCGTCGGGCACGCCGTCGTCGTCGTTGTCGAAATCGGGGCAGCCGTCGCTGTCTTCGAAGCCGTCTTTGTCTTCTGCCAGCTCCGGGCATTGGTCGACTTCATCAGGGATGCCGTCGCCGTCTTGATCATGCACGCGCGGCGCCCAACCGAGCCCGAGCACGGCGCGGATCACTGGCTCACCGACCGCTGAGTCCAGCGGCACTTCGGCGCCCGCGATCAGCGATACGGCACCCGGCGTGTAACGCGCCGACAAGCCGAGTGCCGCCGGCGACTCGGCGCGCGCCCCGAATTTAGGGGTCAAACCGAGCGCGCCGTGACTTTCGAGGGACCACTCCCAACGGCCCTTCTCGTCGATGCCCAAGGCTTGTGGACGGAGCATCAAGCCGAAGCCCCAAGGTAATTCGTTGCCGAACGTTTGCCCCACGAAGGATTGCTCTGAGCCGCGTACCTTCACGCCCGCGCTGGCGCGAACGGCGACTGCGACCAGGCGCAGTTCACTCAACAGCCGCACTTCACCGGTTGCGGACTGCTCGGCGATGTACGAGCGCGCGTTACCCGTGGGCAGGGTGATGGCGCCCAGCGCGGCCACACTGAACCCGCCCAATTCACCACCCGGCAGCAGCGTGGCCTTGAGATTCAAGCGCAGATCCCCGAGCGCGGTGTGCGGTAAGCTCGCACCGATCAGCTGCTCCTGCGTGCCGTTCTGATACATGACCGTTGGCAGCGAGAGGCCGACGGCCAAACGATCACCCACGCCAATGCCGAAGCCGTAGTCCATCGAGAGTTGATTCTCGACCGGCACCGCTACTTCCGCGCCGTTGCTGTCCGAGACCACCACCGACCGGTGCGCGTAAGAAGCCCAAGCGCCCAAGTTCCATTTGCCGTTGCCGGGTGTGGAGGTGGGTTCGAGGTACAGGCTTGCTGCCGGATCCGTCGAGGGATGAAACCCGCGCAGATCGAGCGACGGGACCGGCTCGGCCCACGCTGCGGGCGCAACTAGCCAGGAAACTCCCAAAGCCGCCAGCAACCGGCCAAACCTCATGAGGCGACACTAGTGGCCGGCATGCGAAGTAACAATCGTTTCGGGGTAGCGGCCCAGAAACCTGAGGGAGCTGTGCTCCCGACGACCGAGCCGATTTTTGCCGGCCGGTGGTCTCCATTCTCGGGAGCGCAGCGGCCGCCCGAGAAAGGAATTCTGTGGGGTTCCAGCTTCGGGTTTGGGACGCCAACCCCAAAACACCGAACTTCTTGCGCACTTTGTTAAACCGGCCTACTTCCCGTGTCTGATGGACGCCATCCGAATTCGAGGCACGCGCAGGTTAGAAGGACGCATCCAAGTAAGCGGTGCCAAAAACGCGGCGCTGCCCATTTTATGCGCGACTCTGCTCTCGGACGGCGAGAGCTTGCTGCGCAACGTCCCAGGTCTGCGTGACATCGACACGACGGCGGCGTTGCTGCGTTTCCTCGGTCGTGACGTCACCGTGGGCATTCCGGAAGTGCGCGTGCATGCCGGGCGCCGTGATGTGCCGGCAGAGGCTCCGTATGACTTGGTGCGCCAAATGCGAGCCAGCGTGCTGGTGCTGGGGCCGCTCGTCGCGCGCTTCGGGACGGCCAAGGTTTCGCTGCCAGGCGGCTGCCAGATTGGCGCGCGTCCGGTCGACCAGCATTTGATGGGGCTTGAAGCGCTGGGCGCGCGGATTTCCGTCGAGCACGGCTACATTTTGGCTGAGGCGTCGCGCCTGAAGGGCGCGGAAATCGTGTTCGACATCCCGACTGTGACGGGCACCGAGAACCTGATGATGGCGGCCGCTTTAGCCAAGGGCCGGTCCACGCTGGTGAACTGCGCGCGCGAACCGGAGGTGGAGGAGCTGGGTCGCGTCTTGAACAAGATGGGCGCCCGCGTTGAAGGCGCCGGCACCTCAATCATTCACATCCATGGTGTGGATGAGCTGGCGCCGTTCGACCACGCGATCATCGCCGACCGCATCGAAGCGGGGACCTTCTTGGCGGCTGTGGGCGCCGCGGGCGGCAACGTGCTCCTCGAAGGCTGCCCTTTGGACGACCTCGAGCCGGTGATCGTGAAGCTGCGCAAAGCGGGGCTGGATATCGAGCGCGAGGGGGCAGCCGTGCGCGTGAGCCGCGAACGCGCGCTGCGCGGTGTGGACGTGACCACCGCGCCGCACCCAGGCTTTCCGACCGACATGCAGGCGCAATTTATGGCGCTGATGTGCTGCGCCCAGGACCGCAGCGTACTGACCGAGACGATCTTCGAGAACCGCTTCATGCACGTGCCGGAGCTGCTGCGCATGGGCGCGGATATCGAGACGCACAGCAATACGGCCATCGTCGGCGGCGTCGAGAAGCTGTCCGGGGCCTCGGTCATGGCCACGGATTTGCGCGCCAGTGCCTCCCTGGTGATCGCGGGTTTGGTGGCGGAGGGCGAAACCATCGTGCGTCGCGTGTACCACTTGGACCGCGGCTACCAGGCGATCGAGAAGAAGCTCGCCGCGGTCGGCGCGGACATCGAGCGCATCAACATTGCGGACGAAGACTGATGACCACTCGGCCACTGACTATCGCCGTCCCGAAGGGACGCATCATCAAGACCTTGGCGCCGCTGCTTGAGCGCGCTGGCCTGGACACGGCCGCCTTGCTCGCGGACGACCGCCGCTTGATTCGCGAGAGCGCGGACGGCAAGTACCGCTTCTTGCTGCTCAAACCCGATGACGTGCCCACGTACGTCGAGTACGGCACGGCGGACCTCGGCATTTCCGGGCGCGATACGCTGCTCGAGCGCCGCTATGATTTGTATCAACCGCTCGATCTGAAGGTCGGGCAGTGCCGCATGGTCGTGGCCACGGTGGCGGGCGCCGTTGTGCCGGAGCTGCCGCGCATCGCGACCAAGTTCCCGCGTACGGCCACCGATCACTTTGCTTCGAAGGGCGTGCAGGCGGAGGTGATCTACGTGCAAGGCTCGGTGGAGCTCGCGCCGTTGGTCGGGCTCGCGGACGCGATTGTGGATTTGGTCGAATCCGGCGCAACGTTGCGCGAGAACAACTTGGTCGAAATCGAGACCATCTGCCAGATATCCAGTGTGCTTATCGCGAACCGCTCGCTATTCAAGCTGCGCCACGCGGAGATTGCGCCGTTGATCGAGAAGCTGCGCGCGGCGATCTCGTAGCGCCGCCGCGGAACCGGCTTACCAGACGCCTTCGAGTTGCAACCGCCCGCCGCCACCCGCGACGTGCGCGGCGACGCGCAGCGGCGCGTTCTTTTCCTTGTTGTCCGGCGCGGGCGCTAGCACCCACAAGGTGATGCCGGTGGCGAGCAGCGTGCCGCCCACCGCAAGGCTGACCGTCGCAGCGTCGCTATAGGCATTCTTGGTGGTGCGGCTCTGCGTGCATTGAATTACGCCGCGCGCGCAAGTGCTCGCGTCGTCTGCGCTTCGCGAAAACGCGCCAAACACGGCGCCCGCGCCGAGGCCAGCGATACCGGCGCCACCGGTGATGACGCTCGCCGTTCGGAACGCCCCTCGGCGGTCCGCGTGGGGCGCCGTATCCGGCGTGAGCGTGGGCACGTTGACTCGGTATTCACGCGCTTCGGTGGCCACAGCGAGATCCAGCTGCCACGAGCGATGACCCTTGGCGGATACGGTGACGTGTTGTTCGCCTGCGTCTACCGCGATGGTTGCGCCCCACGACCCGGCCGGGATCGTGTTTTGACCGAGGTGCACCGTGAGGCCGGGCACGCGGCTCGTGCTCGGCACGAGGAACACGACGCGGGACAGCTTGGGCTCCAGCGCGGCGACACGGTCAGCCGCAACTTGCTGGCGATCGGTGTCCTTCTTGGCGGTCGCTAGGGCCTCTGCTTCGAGGAAGGTGTGCCAAGCGCTGGCCGTGCGCCCCGCGCGCTCATAGCAATCACCCAAACGCAGGAGCGTGCCCAGGCCTGTCTCTTGGGCCTCGGAAGCTTCGAACTTGGCGCAAGCGGCGGCGACCTTGTTCGATGCCAGTAGCACTTCACCCTGATGGAACAGCGCGTCCGCGTGTGCGCTGCGCACGCCTTCGGCTGAAGCAACGCTGGCGCTAGCCAGCAGCGAGCAACAGCACAGAGTGGTGAAGAGGCCTTTCATGACGAGTCTTGCGGGGGTAGATAGCAAGCTCAATGCCAGGGTTAGGCCCCGCTAAAACGGTCATATTTAGCTAAATTCATGAGGCGGCCTGTCACATCCGCTGGCGCCACGCGGCGATACGTCTCGCGCGTCCGTTGGCCGGAGGGCTTCGCAATGGTCGCAAAAGCGCCTCAGTCGTTCCGCCGGCGTGGACCTTGGCGGCGCGCTTGTCCGCGCGTGGTCGCGCTACGGTGTCAGAGATGATCGTCGTTCACCACCTCAACAACTCCCGTTCGCAGCGCGTGCTTTGGCTTCTCGAAGAGTTGGGCGTGTCCTACGAAGTAAAACGCTACCAGCGCGATCCGAAAACGCTGCTCGCGCCGAAGGAGCTGCGCGCGGTGCACCCACTGGGCAAGTCACCTGTGGTGACGGACGGTGAGCTGGTGTTGGCGGAGTCTGGTGCGATCACCGAGTACTTGATTGAGCGCTACGGTGACGGACGCTTGATCCCCGGAGCAGGAAGCGCCGCGCGACTGCGTTACAGGTATTGGTTGCACTACGCAGAGGGCTCTGCGATGCCACCGCTGCTGCTCAAGCTCATCTTCGATCGTATCGAAGACAGTCCCGCGCCGTTTTTTGTCAGACCAATTTTGCGTGGTGTTGCGACGAAGGTGAAGGAACGCTTCGTATTACCGCAAGTGAAGCTGCACCTCGACTACATGGAGAGTGAGTTGGGCACGGCGCAATGGTTCGCGGGCCCCGAGCTGACAGGCGCGGATATCCAGCTCAGCTTCCCGCTCGAGGCCGCCGCCGCGCGCGCCGGGCTCGACCAAACGCGCCCGCGCCTACACGCCTTTCTGGCGCGAATTCATGCGCGCCCCGCCTACCAGCGCGCCCTGGCTGCAGGTGGCGAGTACGCCCTAAGCACCTGAAAATAATTGTGATTGATCCCGACTCCCGCGGTCACGCCGCACGCCTGTTCCAGCATCGCGAATGCTGAATATTGCCGTGAACCAGGCAGCGTCGGCGGGGTGTTCTGCCCCGCCGCAGTGGGCGACTGTACTAGTCGGCCGCGCCTGACTACCCTCGGCACGTGTTCAAGCGCTCGGTCTGGTTGAATGTTGGTCTGTGTATTTTGAGCGTCTGGCCAGCGCTCGATTTGTGGAGCGTGCTGCAGCGCATGAACCCGCTCTGGCGCACAGCGTACGACTACAAGGTCTTCTCGCTCGGCATTTCCGCTACGGGCGCGTGGGCGTTCATCTACTTGTTGCTCACGCTCGCGGTAACGCCAGTCATGCGTCTGACTGGTTTTCGTTGGCCGGCAGAGTTGCGCCGAACGCTCGGCTTGTTCGCGTTCTTCTACTGCTTCCTGCACCTCGCGCTGTACATGGTGGTCGGGCAGAAGTGGCACTGGGACTACGCTTGGGACGACGCTTTCCTCGAAAAATCACGTATCCCCGGCTGGCTTGCGATCTTTCTGCTCGTGCCCCTCGCGCTCACGTCCACAGATTTTTGCATGCGCTGGCTCGGCGGGAAGAACTGGAAGCGTCTGCATTTCCTGATCTTCCCGGCGACGGCGCTGGCCATCGCGCACTTGTGGTGGACTCAGGCAAACAATCAGACTGGCTTTCGCGCCACGCGCAACGTCGTCATTCCGTTCGTGGTGCTGGTTGCTCTTCGCTTCGTGAAGCCTCGAAGGAGAGCACCCATTCAAACTTAGCCCGGTCATTCAGCGGGGATTGGCTGGTCCACCACTCGACCCGCGTATTGCCCGCAGTTTACCTCGGTTCGCGTGCCGGCGTGAAGGTCACTTTGAGTGCCTTCGCGAACCGCTCCAACCAAGGCCGCTGTTCGCGGGTGACGAGTAATACGGATTGCCCGGTTTTCCCGGCGCGCCCCGTGCGCCCGGCGCGATGTACGTAAGCCAGCGCCGAGCTCGGCAATTCGAAGTGCAACACCCACGGCACGTCCGGGATGTCGATGCCGGTCATGGCTTCGTCCGTGGTGAGCAGTACGCGCGCGTCCGAGCTGTTGAAGTCACGCAGCGCATTCTGCCGGTCGAGCTTGCCGCGGTCCGTGCTCAAGCTCACTGGCTTCAGATTGCGCTCGCTCAAGAAGCGGAACAGATGCCGAATCAAGTTCGGCTGATTCACGAACACGATGACACGCTTGCACTTGGCTTCTTCGATGAAGTGCGCGAGCGCAATATCCCGCGAACTCTCACTGCCTACGTGCAAGAAGTGATGCGTGATGTTCGTTTGCAGTGGGTCGGCTTCCGCCGCGATTTGCGTGTGCACGCGCGCGTCACCCATGAACTCGTCCGCGAGACTCTTGGCTGCGGCGCCCAGCGTGGCAGCGGCAAAGATCAGCTGCACCTTCGGCTCGGGGCGAGACAGGATCTCGCGCAGGTACCCGGCTCCCTTCGTGGCCAGGATAGGATCCGGTTCGTCCAGCACGATCGTCGTGACGCCTTTGAGTTTGCGCTCCGCGAATTGCTCCAAAATGCGGCCCGGAGTGCCCACGATCAGCCGCGTGCTTTGAGTCACTTTGACCTTCTGCTGGCGCGGGTTGGCAGTGGCGACGAGTGACCCGGTGTTGATGTTGGGGCGCTTGTAACGGTCGGCCACGCGCAGCGTCTGCAGGGCGAGCTCGGTCGCTGGTGCGAAGATCAAGCTGCGCCCGCTGTCGGGGTTCTGCAGGCGTTGCAGGAGGGGTAGCAAGTACGCGAGCGTCTTGCCCGTACCGGTTCCAGAGTTGATGATCACATGCTGCCCCGCCAGGATCGGCCCGATCGCCGCTTGCTGTACCGCCGTTGGCGTCGTGATACCGTCAGCTTGGAAGGCTTGCAGCAGAGCCGGATCGACTTCCAGTCCCAGTGAAGTGAAGGCGGCTTCGTCCATTTCCAGGCGGTTGTAGCCTGTTCGTGGACTTTGGGTTCGTCGATTAGCGCAATATCGTTATATCCCGGGTAAGGCCGCGCCAGCTAAGGGTGGAGGGGAAGAGTGGTCACGGGAAACCTGCCCGCAGCTGGTTTAAGGGCCAACGCTCTCCCTCAATGCGAGGGATGAGCGTTATGGGCGTGGTCGCTCCGGTGGGGGCAAAGGGCCGGGTCGGGGACACGGGGGGAGGGGGGTCCCTCGGGACCATCTTTCTCCCTTATTGTACGGCATGCGTTCGCCCCGCCCTCTGCTCGTCGCCCCGTTTTGGGTCGCGGCGGCCGCGTGCCTGGCGCTGCCCATTGTCGATGTTTCGATCGGCTGGGCCGATGCCGCGCCCAAGCGCGTATTCATCGCCGCGCTCTTCGCGCTGCTCCTCGTCGGAGCGCTCTGGGGTGCGCGCTACCTGACCACGGGGCCACTGCGTTGGTTACCGTTCGCTGTGCTGCTGCTCGCATCGGAGAACGAGGCGTCGCAGCGCTGGACGCGCTACCGCTATGCGGCGAGCGCGCCGATTCGCAGCAGCGGTGCGACCAACAACTTGCTGCACCCCGTCACCACGACTGATCTCATCACGCACTACTATGAGCTCGAAACGAACGCGCTCAGCGTGCCGCGCCTGAGGGTCGTACAGGCCAGCGATTTGCACGTGAGTCAACGTCTCCCGGAAGCGTACTTCGTGAACGCGCTAAGTACGATTGCGGCGCAGAAGCCGGACTTGGTGCTGCTCACCGGTGACTACGTGTCGTTCCCCGAAAACCTGCGCGTGCTTGCGCGACTCTTGCCTGGTCGCTTGAGCGCGCCGCTCGGGGTGTACGCGGTGCTCGGGAACCACGACTATTGGACCGACGCCCAGGCCGTGCGTGAGATCTTGCGTTCCGCAGGGGTCAGGCTGCTCTCTGCGAGCTGTACGCGCTTGCCTGCGGCTGTGGGGCGCGTCGTCGTGTGCGGGACAGAGGCGCCCTGGGGGCCTCGGCTCACCACGCCGCTGGCTCAGCGCGACTTGTCCATCGTGCTCAGCCACACGCCCGACAATATTTACGACTTATCGGCGCTCGGCGCTTCGGTGGTGTTCAGCGGCCACCTGCATGGCGGCCAGATACGCGTGCCCGGAATCGGCGCGCTCGTCGTGCCCTCGCGCTATGGGCGCCGCTTCGATCAGGGGCACTTCCGCGTCGCGGACACGGACTTGTTCGTGTCCACCGGCGTCGGCGCGGATGACCCGCCCGTGCGCGTGTATTGCCCCCCGGACCTCGTGGTCGTCGATTTCCTGCCCGACCACTGAACGCTATTCCTGTTCGTCCCCGGCGGCCTCCGGGTGCTTGAAGCGTTCGCTCAAGTACGCCAAGGCGACGGTGCGCTGCGGGTGCGCTTCGAGCCGGGCGGCCAAGGTGTGCAGGAGACCGAACAGCTCCGTGCCCAGCTTGCCACGCAGATCCACCTCTAGCGCAGCGTGAGACTGCTGATCCGAAAGTTGTTTGCGCCAGGCAGGGCTCCACACCTCCGACAAATTCGTGAGCAAGTCGTCGGCGGCAGTACGCTGCCATTCACCGGCGTCGAACCAAACACCGCCGCAGCGACCGCAGCGCTCCAGAAAATAGGGCTCGTGCCAGGTCACGCGCGCGCGCCGCAGCAGGCCGTGCCCATCCGGGCATTGTCCGGTGCGTTTATCTTCACTCGGCGCGCGCGTCGGAGGCGCGTCCAGCTTCCCCAACACTTCCACGCCGGCTGCCGAAGCCACTACTTCGGGCGCGACCCAAAACCCCGCGCACCCGGGGCAGCGCAGGGCTGCCGCTCCGGTGCTCGCGCGCGTGCCGTCTACCGCGACGAGAAGTTGCGTCATGCACTTCGGGCAGTGGGGAAGCATGCCTCCGGATTTTAGCACGCCGCGCGGCCGCCCCGAAACACGTCAGGGATAGCTGAACGAAGCTTCGAATTTGCTGGAGCCGCGCGCGCTGAGCTCGCCAAGCGGGCCACCGCTGCCGTTGGCCGGACCGCGGAGCTCCACGGACAACGGCCGGGCCTGCGCTGCGCTCAACTGAGCCGTGCACTTCAAACCGAAGTCGGCTTGCCGATGGCGCCGCGGCAGGAGCCTGGCAGGGCGAGCTCGAACGGAACGCGATTCGCGCTCGCGTCTCGGCCAGGGCTCTCGCTAATTCAGGTAGCGTGCCACAATCTGCCGCAACTTGGTCTGATCGAAGGGCTTTTCTAGGCGATCGTTGGCGGTGGTTTCCAGGAATTTGCGTGACGCGTCGGTGAACGCGCCGCCGGTAATGAAGATCGTGCGTTCGGCTTGGTCCTGCGCAAGCACCAGTAGGCGCTCGTGAAATTCTACACCCGTGGTGACTGGCATCATCAGGTCGCAGAAGATCAGGTCGAAGCGCTCTCCGCGTTCGAGGCGCACGAGCGCGTCCCCCGCGCTAGTTAGTGCCGTTACCTCGTGGTGCTCGGCGAGCAGGCGCGACAGCGCTTTGGCGACCAAAGTGTCGTCGTCCACCACCAGGATACGGCCACGCCGCGTGGTCGTCGCGGGCCGTTCGATCACGACCTCCAGGCGATCCGACGGCTGATCGGAGGGGGGCAGGACCACTCGGAACACGCTGCCCGCACCCAAGCTGGACTCGACCTCGATGACGCCGCCGAGATCACTGACGATGCGATGGCAAATGAATAGGCCGAGCCCGGTGCCCTCGCCCACGTCCTTGGTCGTGAAGAAGGGTTCGAATAGGCGGGCCAGGTGCTCTTCGGGGATGCCGCTCCCGGAATCATGGATCTCGACCACCACGCGGCCCTTCGGATCACTGCGCAAAACCAGCCGAATTTCGTTTTCGTGCGCTGCGCCCTCGCGAATCGCGTGTGCGGCGTTGACGAATAGATTCAAAAATACCTGGCCCAACCGCGACGCATTGCCGGTCACAGTGGGCACGCGGGAGTACTCGCGCACGATGCGCGCGTGATGCTGCAGTTCGTTCGCTGCGAGCTTCAACGTCGACTCGAGCACTTGCTCGACGTCCACGTCCCCATAGTGATCTTGATCGCCGCGCGAGGCGTCTTTCAAGTCTTTCACGATGCGCTGCACGCGCGACGCGCCCTCTCGCGCTTCGTTCAGCGCCGACACCCACTCGCGGGCCTGGCGCTCACCCAGCCATGGCCCATGCTGCGGCAGGCGCTCTGCCAGGTATTCCAGGTTGGCGATCACGTAGGTGAGCGGGTTGTTGATCTCGTGCGCCATGCCCGCGGCCAGCGTGCCGACCGTCGACATGGTTTCGGTCAGCCGGAGTTGTGCCTCAAGCTTCTTCCTGTCGCTCACGTCACGCGACACGCCGACGGTCATGATGACCCGGTTTTGCCCGTCAAAAATCGGTGATTTGACGGTGTCCACCTGGAGGATGCGGCCGTCTTTGCGCTCCAGACGTTCATCGGGCAGCAGCACGGTATCTTGCGTGTTCAAGACCAATGCATCTTGCTCGAGCGAGCGATTGCGCTCGTCCGTCTTGGATTGCGGGTTGTAGTCTTGACCCAGCAGCGTGTCGTTATCCACGCCCCAGGCTTCGCGTAGTGCGCGGTTGGCCCAAACGATCTTCGAATGCGCGTCCTTGACTAGGATCATATCCGCCATTGCGTCCAAGATCTGGCGCTGACGGTCTTCCGCAGAGGCGCGGCCAGCGGCATCCCGCGTGCTGCGTTCGAGCAGTTCCTCCGAGTGCCAAGCAACTACCGCGGAGCACACCGCGGGCACGGCCGCGAACACCACGGCGATCGCGCAATCGAAAATATTGAGTCCCGTGCCGATGAAGGTCGATTGATCGAGCCACGGCACGGCGTTTCCGCGGTACACGACGAACAACAGCACGCCGCCGTACAGCATCGTCAACGAAGCGGAAAATAGGCTAGCCCGCGCGCTGTAACGGACCGCGCCTAGGCCGTTGAAGACGCCGATCATCAGCCAGGTGCCCGGCGCGCGAAACACCTCGTACACGCCGGAGTGGTTCACTAAGCTTGCGACGTGCAGCGCGTACAAGCAGCTGATGTCGACCCAAACCGACACGTATTTGAGCGTGCCTTCGTGTTGATGTGGCTTTTTCAGCCAAAACCACACCACCGAAGCGTACGTCGCGAGCACGCACACCACGCCGATGAAAACGCCGTTGGCCGCCTTCGTTTGTGCCGCCGAAGCCGTGAGGATGGTCAGCGAGCCGAACGCCGTGAGCCCGACCCGGCATTGGTTGACCAAACGCTCGCCCGCCATCTGTTGGGTGCGCAAAGCAGACCCTGCAGCATCCGAACTCTGCGTTTCCATCCGAACCGAGCCACGCTAGCAGGGCGGGCCAGCCGCGGATAAGTAGATTTTTCAGCCGCGCGGATCGGCGCAGCAGCGAAACCCAATGAAATAGTACCGAAACTCTGGAACGTGGCTGGTTGTCACGGGGCGACACGCATTGCGCACATGGCCCCACGCGCCGCCTTTGAGTGCGGCGAATTTCGCATGTTCACGCGGTCGGTCGTGATCTGCCAGTGCCCACTCATCGACATTGCCCGTCAAATCATGCACGCCGTAGTCACTCACGCAGCTCGCCTTTTGGCCGCTGGGCAGGCTGCGATCCAGACGGGCTAATTCCGCCCGTTGCACGTCCGGATCTTTCGCGTACACGCGATCCAGGTGCGGGGGGACCCAGCGGTTATCGAAGTTACACAGCTCGCTCGATCGCACATAGCCGTAAGGAAACGGCTTCTCGTCCGGGCCCTCGCAGGCAGTCACCCACTCGCTCTCATAGCAGAGGCGCTTCTGTGCGGCTGCGCACAGGCCGCTGGCCTCGAAGAAATTGAGCATCACCGGCGGCTTTGCTCCGGCTTGGTTGGGGTACTCGAATTCGTCGATACAAAAGTCGAGCGGCACGCGCGGCGCGTGGCACTCGGGCTTCTCGTCCGCAAAGCGATTGCAGATCGTGATGTGATTTGGCTTGTCGTACTCTTTGTCCAAACAGCGGCGCGTCTGCTCCGGGCAATAGTCGAAGCGCACGTGCTTCATCCCCGCAGGACAGACCGCAGCTTCTTGGGCGGTTTCTGCGCCTGGAGTGGCAATGGTTCCGGCGTCTGTCGCGTTCGTCGCCGGGTTTGTCACGGGTCCCGCCACCGGTGGTGCAGGGTCGATGCTTTGGGTGATGTGCACCGGTGCCCGCCGCGCTGCTGCAGCAAGCGGCCTACCCGCACACCCGAACGCACTGCATGCCAGCAGCACAGCGGCGGGGATTGCGGCTCGGGTCAGCACGTTCGTTCCGACCTTTTACACGTAATTCAGCGGACAAAACAAATCCGCAGCCTTCGGCGTCACAGTCGACGCGGCAGCTGGGCGATCTCCACGACCGCGGTCTTCGGCCTGCCGGCTTAGCAAGACCGCCTAGAGCGGCCGGCCCCGCGCACTGTTCGGGTCTACGCACGGTGCGTGTTTGGCGCCTCGCGCGCAAACCCTTGCAGTACGAGCCGCTCACGCAGACGGCTTCGGAGCATCTAACACGACGTGCGGCAGGATCTTTTTCAAGCCGCGCACGCCGATGCCCTTCACTCGCATCAGCTCATTCACGTTCCGGAAGTGCCCGAGCCGGGCGCGCAGCGCCAAAATGGCGTCCGCTCGCTTGGCGCCCACACCCGGCAAATGCCGTAGATCCGCCACGGTTGCGAGATTGAGGATGACCTTGCCGTCGTCCGTCATGCCCGCGCTTGCTCCGGTCGTGCTCGCCGCGGGACTGCCGCTTGTGCGACTTTCGCTCGGCGCGCCCGAGGTGTCACTCGCGCTCGTTTTCGCGTCGCTTTTGCCCGCGCTCGTGTTGGGCGCGCCGCCCGCGTGCGCGGCTGCGCTCGGCGCCGGCTTGCTAGCGAGCCATGCCGCGTGAATGTCGTTACCTAAGCTAGCGGAGAGCGGCACTTGCACGCCGCCCACACCGCTCAAGATGGACGCGATGCCCACGCCCGCGAGCGCCAACATGCCGATGGCCAAAGCTAGCACCTTGAGCGCCACCGGCGCCCACACGCTGCTCGCGAATGCCGTCCGCGAACGCCGAACCCAAGAAGGCCGAGCGGCGGGGGACTCGTGACCGAGACCCCCACCTTCAACCCCCCTCAGGTCGACTTCTGCCGGCGTGAAGTGAGCACCACCCAGGGCGCTCACGTCGTGCGCGGTCGAAGCCGCGGCCGACACTTAGCCGAGCTCCGCGTAGGGCTCTTCCTCGACCAGGTCGGGCGAATGACTGCGGGTGGCGGTGGACGCGAGTTCGTCTTTCGGTTGGTAGTCCCGAATTTGGATCTCACCGCTCACCGGCACGGCTTCGAGCTTCACGTTGATCGAGCCGTCGTTGTTCACGAATGCCACCCCCACGCGATTCCAGAAGTTGCGGTCTTTGCGCTGCGTGATGACGTATGCGATTTTCATTCTGTTCTGTTCCATTGTCTCTCTCTCTCTATTCGTCTCCGCGGGAAAAGCCGCGTGACGAGAGGGGGACATTGCGAGCGCCGTGCCGCGCCGCGGTCATCCAGAAGTGTCGGGAAGATCGCCGCGCGCGCCCTGGCCATCGCTGGCTTTCGAGTGGCGAAAGCCAGGCGCCAGATCAGCCCGCGGACGGGAACACGCCCTGGTCGCCGCCCTAAACCCGCTCCGCTTCGCCATACACCCTGCGGATCCGGGCAGTGTCCCGCACGTGACATTTGCCGCGCACTGCGCAGCGTGATATTTGCTGTCGTCGTAATTCCGACGGAGGCAACATGCTGAAGCGCGCGAACTGGTCACGAAATCTTTCACGGCGTGAAGTTTTGCGGGTCGCCTCCGCGGGCGTCGCCGCGAGCGCGCTGGCCAAGGCCACCTCGGCGGAAGCCGCTGAGATTGAGGCGTTGATCGCGAGGCCGCCAGCCGGCTTCAAGCCCCTCGCCGTGCCGGGCAAGATCGTCAAAGTCTCCGCAAAGGGTGAGTTCGCTTCGTACATGCAGCCCAACCAACTTTGGCCCAAGCCGGAAGTGGCGAGCCGCATGCTTGAGAAAGCGCTCACTGAGTACACGGGCACTTCGAGCCTGAGTGAAGCGCTCGGCAAGTTCATCCACAAGGATGACGTCGTCGCGATCAAGCCGAACGGCATCGCAGGCCAAAAGGGCTACACGATGGCCACGAACTTCGAGCTGATCCTGCCGCTCGTGCAAGGCCTGATCCAGCTGGGTGTCCCCGCAGACAAGATCACCGTCTACGAGCAATACCCGACGTTCCTCGCGGGCACGCGAACCAACGTGCGTGATTGGAAGCTGCCGGCCGGTGTGAAGTCCGGCACGCATAACAACAACGATCACCCGATGCCGGATATCAAGGTGTATCAGGGCATCAAGACGCGCTATTGCCGGTTTTTCACGGAAGCCACCGCCGTCATCAACCTGACCATGATGAAGGACCACGGCATCTGCGGGTATACCGGCACGATGAAGAACATCACGCACGGCAATATCAACAACCCGCAAGACCATCACGAGCACCACGCGAGTCCGCAAATCGCGATGCTGTACAATCACCCCATCGTCACGAGCCGCGTGCGCCTGCACATCACGGACGCGTTCAAGGTCACGTACGACAAGGGACCGCTGGACAAGGATCCGAAAACGCGCGTGCCGCACGGGGCCGTGTACGTCTCCACGGATCCCGTCGCGATGGACACCTATGGTTGGAAGGTGATCGATGAAGAGCGCAAGGCGCACAACCTGCCCTCGCTCAAGGACTCCGGCCGTGAGCCCGCCTACATCCGCGCCGCGGGTGAGTTTGGCCTAGGCGTCCATGACCTCTCCGCGATCAAGCTCTCAAGCTTCGAGGTCTGAGCCCGCTTTTCGCGCGGAGAAACGCGCAGTGGCTGCGCGTTTGAGGGAGTTGAGTCATATTTGTCAGCGTGCGGCGTATAACTGACGTGCGCTTACTTCTGGCATTTCAATCGTGCGGCAATTCGTTGCTCCGCGCCGGTTTGGCGGTCCTTCCTCTCGCGCTGTTTGCGGCGTGTGGCGCAAGCCCGCAGCCGCAAGTCGCTCAAGTCGCGCAGCAGCCGGCGGAGGGGAAAGCCGCGCCTGCGCCCACGCCTGCAACCGTGACCGTGAAGGAGCCCGGAGGCGACGCGCCCGACCCGCACCAAGCCGCGTTGGAGCGCCTGCTTAGCGCGCCGTGGGGCCTCCGCCGCGACAAGGCCGACCAAGTCAGCGTGCCCATGCCGGACGCCGACAACTGGAAGCGCGTGCGCTACTACGGTGTCGAGCACTACGTGGGCTTCCGCTACGGCGACGAGCACCACGCGATGCTGATCGCGTTCATACAAGAGCTTCCCGCGGGCACGCCCATGAAGAGCGATACCTGCGTGCGTCAGTTCGAGGCCTGGGGTTTGCCACAAACGCACGCCTTCGACGTGAAGTTCAGTCCCTTCGACTCGCACCTTGGCAAATGGCAAAGCCAGATCCTCGAGTCGCGCAGTGTCGACGGTAGAGTGAATCTCGGCTTCGAGGCCGCAGAGTTCTCGGGCGCCTGGGCGGCGTACCCTTCTTACAAGGATGCCTGCTTGGTGCTCGCGGTCGCGGTGCCCTGGCGTGATCACCCAGCGCTCGCACAGAAGCTACGCGATCGCTTCGTTACCGAGGGCTTCCCGCAGCTCGCCGTCGCAAGTGACGTGCGCCCCGTGCGCAAATAGCCATCAGCTGCCGATCGCCGCTGCGATTAAACACAACAAATGCACGCCGAGCGCGACAATCCAAAGCAGCGAGCGCGTGTGCAGTTTGCCGTGATAGCCCCAAAATGGCGCTAACGGCGGGACGACGAACGCTACCAACCCGCGGTGCCACGGCCCGAGCCGCGCAAGCCCAAAGCTCAGCGCTGCGTGGCTGGCGAAGAGCAGGCCGAGCGAGGCCGCGAGTGCGATCATGAGAACGAGGTCCACGGGAGCTGGGCTGGAAGATACCTCGGCCCTTCGCTCAGACCACGATCATCTCGACGGCCCCGTCTCATCAGAAGCGCCTAAATTCCCATAAACCCCGTCATTTGTCGGTTTGCCATGGTGCCCCGGCAGCCTGCTACACTGGCCAAAACCGTGCGTTCCTCCTCCTTGCTGTTCGGTGCCGCGCTCGTCGGCTTGCTCCTCCCGCTGCCTCTCGGTTTACGCGCGGCTCACGCGGACGGCGCGTCCAGCCGCCCCGACACCATGCCCGTGAGTGACATCCACCCCGGCATGAAGGGCTACGGCCTCACGGTGTTCGAGGGCACGAAGCCCGAGCGCTTCGATGTCGAAGTGATCGGGACGCTCAAGAACTTCCGTCCCAAGCAAGATCTGATCTTGATCAAGACGAAACACCCGCGGCTCGAGATCACCAAAGTGGTCGCGGGCATGAGCGGCAGCCCGATCTACCTGAACGACAAGATGATCGGCGCTTACGCGTACGGTTGGTCGTTCGGCTCCGAGCCCGTCGCCGGCGTCACGCCCATTGCCAACATGTTGGATGAACTGGCGCGCCCCCTGCCGCAATTCATCGACGGTTGGCCGCTCAAGCTGATGCCGCAAGCCGCCGGCAAAAGCTCCAACGCAGAAGCTCAGCGTCACGCCAGTTTGGATTCGCCCCATCGCTTCCAGGGGGATCTCGCCCACTACGACGTGCGCGAGCACGCGGCTCAGTTGTCGCGCGCGCTCGGCGGCGGCGGGGCGAATGCCGTGAACGCGCTCACCCCGGTTTCGACGCCCATTTTGATGGGTGGCATGAGCAGCCGCTCGATTGCCTTCGCTCAGCAAATGATGGCGCCGCTCGGCTTGGAGCCGCTGCAGGCCGGTGGCGGAGGCGCGCAAGAAGCCGACGCCCCCACCCGCTACGTAGACGGCGGCGCCATCGGCGTCGAGCTGGTACGCGGGGACATGAGCGCAATGGGCCTCGGCACTGTCACGCGCGTGGAGGGTGACAAGCTGGTCGCCTTCGGTCACCCGATGAGCGAGCTCGGCGTCACGGCGTTGCCCACAGCCATTGGCCGCGTGGTCTGGTTCTTGGCCAGTGATCAGCGCTCGTTCAAGATCGGCATGGCGGTGCGCGACGTCGGCGCATTGGTGAACGACCGCCAATCGGCGATCGTCGTCTCGCAGGGCACGAAAGCGCCGGTGATTCCCATCAAGATGAGCATCCACGGCGCGCCCGGTTTCCCGAGCTCGAACTGGAGCTTCGAAGTCGCTCACGACAAGTTCATGACGCCTTCGTTCGCCTCGGTCGCGCTGGGCAGCGCGCTGCAAACCGTCGCCAACGAGCACCAAGACGTGAGTTGGATGGCCACCAGCACCCTAAAAATCAAGGGCTATCCCGATCTCAAGCTGCTGGACTACGGCGTGGCCATGGGTGGCACGCCGGAAGCCGGCGAGTTCGCGCGCTCCAACTTGGTGCGTGCCATCGGGACGATCCTGAACAACCCGTGGCAGCCTGCGATCATCGAGAGCGCGTCGATGGACGTCGAGCTGCACTACGCGCGCGACATCCTGCGCCTGCGCGGCGCAGACGTGCTGGAGTCGGAAATTGACGCGGGCGCGCCCGCGCGCATTCGGTTGACGCTTGTGCCCTACTCGGGCCCCGAAATCACGCGCGTCGTTTCAGTGCCCATTCCAGCCTACCTCGCGGGCCAAACCGTGAACCTGGAGATCCAGCCGGGCTACACCGAGGAGCGCGACCAGGCCGCGCCCGACACCCTGGCTGACATGATCAGGAATTTCGAGAACCCGGTGTACCCCGCGAAGTCCGCGGTCGTTAGCTTCGCTACCGGGGACGCAGGCGTCACCTTCAAGGGGCGAATCGCGCATGATTTGCCGCCCGGCGCGCTGGACGTGATCCGACCCGAAACGTCGTCGGTTGCGCCCGAGAGTTTTCCGACGACAACGCGCGTGGTCGTGGATTTACCGCAGTTTATGGTCGGCCGAGACCGCGTGTCGATCACGGTTCACCCTGTTTTACGCTGATTTTCTTGGTTCCTTTGTTGGCCGTTTTCTCCGTTTTTCTCAGTGCGATTTGAAGCCATGAATCGATTCTTCCGCTACTCGTTCCTCGCTGTCGGCTTACTCGGCGCAGCGCATGCAGCCGCCGTCGGGACGCGCCGTTTCTCGCTTGAGAAGGCCTCGGACTTCAAAGGCGGTGACCTCAAGGGCGTCTCTGTCGACGCTGCCGGTCACGTGCGCGCGGGTTTCAACCTCGGCTCGGTGCCAGTTTCGCAAGCCACGTCGATCTGGGCCGCCCTGCCCATGAAGGACGGCTCGGTGCTGCTGGGCACGGGGAACGAGGGCAAGCTACTCAAGCTGTCCAACGGAACGGTTAGCGTGCTGGCGGAAACCAAAGCGCTCGTTGTCACCTCCCTTGTCGAAGCGTGGGGCGGGGCCGTCGTGCTCGGTACGCTGCCTGACGGCAAAGTGATGAAGTGGGACCACGGTAAACTCTCTGACTTGGTCACCCTGAAGGGCGCCGAGCACGTGTGGAGCGTGGCTTACGACGAGAAGAAGAAGGCCGTCTTCGCTGCCACTGGTCCGGAAGGGAAGCTGTATCGCATCAGCGAGAGCGGCGACGCGCAGGTCTATTTCGACGCGCCGGAACAACACTTGATGAGCGTTGCGGTCGGCCCGGACGGCACTGTGTACGCGGGCGCGAGCGACAAGGCCAAGCTGTACAAGATCACCGCGCCCGGCAAAGCCAGCGTGCTGTACGACTTCGACCGCACGGAAGTGCGCGCCATCGCCGTGAACAAAAAGGGCGAGGTGTTCGCGATCGCCAACGAGATCAAATCGGGCAACGTAACGCCCAGCCGCAGCAAGGGTGAAGGCACGCCCGCGCAGCCGGCCAGTGCAGCGCCCAAGACCAAGGGCAAAGGCACGCTGTACAAGTTCTCGCCGGACGGCATGCCCGACCAATTGCTGGACGACACCGAGGAGCACTACACCAGCCTCGCGTTGTCGGACGACGGCCGTCCGTACGTTGGCACCGGTGTAGAAGGCCGCGTGTACACCGTGGACGCGAGCCACAACTCGGCCCTCGTAGCGGATGTGGACGAACGCCAAGTCAGCGCGCTCGTGCTGAGCGGCAAAGAGCAACTCGTGATCGCGAGCGATCCTGCGGTCGTGCACCCCGTCAAGGGCGTGGGCGGTCCGGACGCCGTGTGGACCAGCAAGGTGCTAGACGCAGGGCTCCGCGCACGCTTCGGCAAGTTGACCTGGGAATCCACCGGCGCGCTCCAACTGTCGACGCGTACCGGCAACAGCAAAGAACCCGACGACACCTGGAGCGCGTGGAGTTCGGGGTTCACGGTGCCATCGATGATCGACAGCCCGGCGGCGCGCTACCTGCAAGTGCGAGCGCGCTTCGCGACCGACCCGAACGCCGTATTGAGCGAAATCGGTATCTCGTTTTTGACGGACAATTTGCGGGCCGTCATCACGAGCGTGGACGCGAAGGACTCGAAAGACTCGAAGGACTCGGAGAGCTCAGACAATGCGGATTCGATCCACGCCTCGGGCGGCCCGGTCACGCACAAGTCAGAGTCCACGATTGCGCTGTCCTGGAAGGTGGACAACCCCGACAAGGACGAGCTCCGCTACCGTCTGCAGTACCGTCAACTCGGCAGTAACCTGTGGTTTGACGTGCTCAAGCCGCAAGAAAAACTGACCAAGGACACCTACACCTGGGAGACCTCGGACTTACCCGAGGGGCGTTACCACGTGCGCTTGGTCGCAACGGATGAGCTCTCGAATCCACCGGACCGCGTGACGCATGACGAGATGGAGAGCAGCGTGCTGCTGGTGGACAACACGCCGCCACTTGTCGAAGGCCTTAAGGTCAACGGCAAGCGCGTGCAGGGCGTAGCCGTGGACGGCGTCGGTCCGATCGCCCGCATCGAGTTCTCGCTCGCGGGCTCTGACGAATGGACGCCCTTCTACCCAACCGACGGCATCTTCGACGAACAGCGCGAAGAATTCGACGCCGACCTCTCCAAGGTCGTCCCCGCGCTCCCCGCCCTCGTCAGCCTGCGCGTGTACGACAAAGCGAACAATTACGTGATCCGGAGCGTACTGCTGAAGTGAGCTGACTGGCCGAGGGCCGACGCAGAGCTTCATCGGCGCTTCGCGAATAACGCTCGTTGCAGTTGGAGTTGTTCCAAGAGCACTGAGGCTCCGCTCCGGCATGACCCCTCGCGCTCCGCGCGAGCTTGGCGGAGCCCCCGTGCCAACCTGTGCCAACACCGCTGAACGCTCGTTGACGTCTGCACCGAAAGGCGTGCACGCCTACCCAACCAGGGGTCGACGTAGAGAAGTGTCCGAGCTCGCGCAGGGGGGGCGGGATCCCGTGAAATTGGTCGAGGGCCGTATCCCGCCCTCCGAGTAACGGCGCCCAAGACGACTGGCTGAGCTTGGGGCGCTTAAAATCCAGCAACGCCCATCCGAGCACCCAGATGCACGTCAGTCAGGTGCGCCGCCCTCGGCGTTTGAACAATCGCGACGATGACCACCAAACCGAGCACCGCCGCCGCGATGAGGCGTGCTCTGCCGTCGAAGGCCGGCGCGCTGGCGTTCAAAACCCGCTCGAAAACGAGAGCCGCTTGCTGGCGGAGCCCACGCTCTCAGCGCCGATCCTGTACGCGCTGCCGTCTTTGCCTTGCCACGTCAGATCGAGTCGGGCATCGCTTGCGATCGGTGAAGCTGCGCCGCGCAGGCCCGTCCGAAGTGACGAACGCAGACCACCGAACAGGTCGACCTGGGCCGGCACTCCGTACATTCCGGTCGCGAAGGCGAGCGACGTGGAGCCCTGAAGGGGAACAGAATAGCGAGCTGCCGCGAGGCAACCCAACCAAGGGAGCAAGCGCCGGTTGCGCGCCGGTGAGGAGTGAACTGCGTTTTTTGGCCCTTTGCTGGGGTAGCGGACGCTTGGCGCGGCTTGCTGCCGGTGCTCTGCTAAGCTCGGGGAGCTTGACTGGTCGACGCCTGTTTCGTGTTTTGATTTCGGCGATGGTGATCCTGGGCTTGGCTTGGGGTTGTTCTGCGCCGAATGATCAGATGAGTGGGCCGGCGGCAAGCGGCGGGGCGAATGGCCTGTTGGAGGCGGGGCTGAGTGATCAGACGCTCGCTTCGGACGGCATGTCGATGGCGGACGCGGGGCCATTCCATTTGAATGCGCTGTGTGGCGCGAATTCGCCCTGTGTGCCGGATGACTTCATGGCTTGCGCCAGCTATGCACCCCCCAGCGCTCCCGCGGCTGCGGCGGGCGCCACGGGCTCCGGTGCCGCGCCCAGTACCGGCGGCGGCGCTAACGCGAACAAGGGTGATGCGGGCGCGGGCGGCGCGAGCGGCGCGACCGGACGCGGCGCGGACGCGGGCAGCGGCGGTGATGTCAATGTGGTGTTACCGACGGTTTACGGCTGTCAGCCGCAGCGCGCGGCTGACCCGAAAGCGTCAGTGCTCTCGCAGTGTGCGCTGGCAGGCGTGGGCGGCAACAATGCGCCGTGCCTCACCTCCAGTGATTGTCAGCCCGGGTTTGGCTGTGTTGGCGATCAGACGTCCGGCTTGTGCCAGCGCTATTGTTGCCAAGATGCGGATGCGTGCGAGGCCGACACCTACTGCGCCGAGCGGCCGATGCGTGACGCCATCGTCAATGGTCAAGCGCGGGGCTCGGGCGACACGAGCAGCGCGCCGATGATCCCGGTGTGCGTCGCGGCGGTCAATTGCGACTTGGCCGAGGCGTACCCGTGTACGGGCAAGCAGTGCGCGTGTACGGACGGCACGGCGTGTTTGGTAGTGCGTTCGGATGGCACCACGACGTGCGCGGTGCCCGGCAACGGTAAGGCCGGTGACACGTGCCCGTGTGCTTCGGGTTTCGTGTGCTCGGCTGCAACCGACCGGTGCTTGGAGCTCTGCTACACCCGCGGCGCGGCCACGTGCGGTAGCGGCAAGTGTCAGTCCGCTTCGGAATTGCCGGATGGCTGGGGCGTGTGCATCGGCGGTTGAGCACTCAGGTCTTCGAGCTGTAGGTTCAGCTCGGCACCGAGCAGCAGCGTGAGGCACATGATCCAGAGCCAACCGAGCGTGATCGCTACGGCCGACAGCGTGCCGTAGAACAGCGCAAAACGCGCCAAATGGTGCGCGTAATAGGCGAACGCAACGGACGCGCTGGTGGATGCACCGACGGTCAGTAGGGCGCCCGGCCAAACGCGCCGCTTCAGCCCGGGGCGAATCACTGCGAGCCGGAAGAAACCCGACAACAGCGCGCTCGCGATCAGCAGCACGAGCGCGAGCAGCAAGAAGTGACTGGCGCGATCCAAGAACGGAATTTCACCGCGCGCGACGAAACGAATCACCGCGCTCGGCCCACCCGCGAGCGTTACGGCGAGTATAGCGCTGACCATGAACAACACGATGCTCAGGACTACGCACGAGAGCGCGATCAACCGTCTTTTCCACCACGGTCGGCGCATCGCGCCCACGGTGACCTCGAGCACGGCCATTAGCGTGTTGAATGCGGAAGAGGCGAGCCACAGCGCGCCCAAGAGCGCGAACGGCGCGACCGCGGTGACCGAAAATTGACCGAGCTGGTTCCAGATCACGGTGCGCACTTCACTCGGCGTGACATCCACGAGTAGCGAAGCGCTGGTCAACACCGCGTCGCTGCCCTGAGAGATGCGCGCAAATAGCCAGCCTGCGAGCGCGAGCATCGGGATCGCGGCGAGGAACAGGTCGAACGCCATGGCGCTGGCGGCTTGCAGAGTGTCTCGCGTGACCAGCCCACGCGCGACGAGCCACGCACGGTGGCTCCACGGCTTGGCTGAAAACAGCTTCGCCGCGCGAATCGACACGCGGTCCCAGCGCCCGCTGTGAGGGGGCGCGTCTTCGGATCGATTGAGCGAACCGTCGTTCATTGCATGCCGCGCAAAACTCTGGCGTAGGACGCGAAACCATCGCATAACAGAGCCCGTGGCACTCCACCAGGAAACGCTCGAAGTCCGCACCCGCGCCGCGGGATTGTTGAGTGTAACGGCGGAAGTGAGCGCGGTCGTCGCGCGCAGCGGCATCAAAACCGGCCTGTGTACGGTGTTCGTTCAGCACACCTCCGCCAGCTTGATCATCCAAGAAAATGCGGACCCGGCCGTGCTGCGCGACTTGAGCGCCTACATGGCGGAACTCGTGCCTGAATCACGCAAGTGGGAGCACGACGACGAAGGCCCGGATGACATGCCCGCGCACGTTCGCTGCGTGCTCACCAAAACCAGTGAAACCATCCCGGTCACTGCCAGTCGCATTGCGCTCGGTACGTGGCAGGCATTGTACTTGTGGGAACACCGCGCGGTCGGGCACACGCGCCGGCTCGTGGTTCACGTCAGCGGTGAGTAGCCCGCGTTGCGGCCTGGCAGCAGCCACGCCTCGCTAGCCGCCACTTGTTGGCCCAACGCCGGGCGCTGCCGGGCGAAGACGCCTTGATGCTTGGCTAGTCGCTCGACTGACGGCGACCCGCCCCCGACGCGCGACCTGCTCATTTCGTCCGCCCGCGCGGCTCCTCATTTTTTTCAGTGTATGTTTGTGCACAAACATACACTGAAGCGTTTTGAGGGGTGCTCGTGCGCGGCGGGCGCGGCGGAGAGATTGGCATGCCGAACGCCGGGCGGTCGAGCGCGCGAATAGGCGAAAAGCGCCGGGTTCGCGGCTGGGTTTGCGGCACCCGCCGGGCTCTGCAATAGCCACCAGCGCCGATGCTGGATCTTCGTTTCTCAACCCCGCCCGAGTGGCTCGACGCTGTCTTTGCCGACTTCGACGCATTCCTCCTGGACCACGCTGCCTGCGAGCGCAAAGCCGCAGCCACAGGCATGTCCTTCGTCGTGCGCTACCCCGACAAGACCGCCATCATCGAACCGTTGATCGAGTTCGCGCGCGAAGAGCTAGAACATTTTCAAATCATGTTCCGCATCGTGACCGAGCGCGGCCTGATCTTGGCGGACGACTACAAGGATGCGTACGTGAACGCGCTGCGCTCGCACGTGCGCAACGGTGGCGAAGGCACGCTGCTAGACAAACTGCTCGTGGCCGGCATTGTGGAAGCGCGCGGTTGTGAGCGGCTGTTCATGGTCGCCGAAGCGCTGCGCCTGCAGGACTCCCCGTTGGCACAACCGTATTTGGAGTTGGCGCGCGCTGAGGCGCGGCATCACGGCTTGTTTTTCCGGCTAGCGCGTGCGTGTTTTGCGGATGATGTGATTGAGCCGCGCGCTGCCGTGCTCTTGGATTACGAGGCGGACCTGGTCAAGCGCCTGCCGCATCGCGCTGCCGTGCACTGACGTGAGCGTGGTGAGCGTGCCGGAGCAGGGCGTGCCCGGAGAGCAATACCTTGCTCGCTACGCGGAGCCGGAGGCGCGGCTCGCCGCGAGCATCACCGACTCTTATGCGGCGTGTCTCGTGGTGCCGGCGTGTGGGGAAGAGCCTTCGTTGCTGAGCGGCTTTCAGGCGGCCTTGTCAGCCGCTCCGGGGCGCGTGCTTTTTTTGTTGGTGGTGAATGCGACGGACGCCGCCAACGTAGAAGCCCATGACGAAAACCGGCGGTTGCTCGGCGCGTTGGCAGCGCGGTTTGTGCGGTGCGAAGGGATACGCGCTGACGGCGTGGAGACGCGCGCGGTACTCGCGCGGGCTGAGGACTACGACATTTTATGGCTCGATCGCGCGAGCGTGGGCGCGCGCTTCCCGGAGCGTGAAGGCGTGGGCTTGGCGCGCAAAGTGGGCGGGGATTTGGCGGCTGCGCTCTGGGCGCGCGGGCGCATCGCGTGTCCACGCATCGCGTCGAGCGACGCGGACGTCACTTTGCCGAACGACTATTTTATAACTCTGACGAGCGCGGAGAGCGAGCGGAGCGCCGCTTGGCTCTGGCCCTTTCAGCACGAAGCCGGCGACGACGCGGACATCGACCTGGCGACGGTGCTGTACGAGATCTCGCTGCGCTACTACGTGCTCGGTTTGACGGCGGCGCGTTCGAGCTATGCCTACCAAAGCATCGGCAGCACGATCTGCGTCAATGCCGAGGCGTACCTCGCCGTGCGCGGCTTCCCGAAGCGCGCCGCGGCCGAGGACTTCTATCTGTTGGACAAGCTCGCCAAGGTCGCCCCCCTCCGGCGCGTTACGGCATCACCGGTGCGCATTCGCGCGCGCCGCTCCGACCGAGTCCCGTTTGGTACCGGTCGCAGAACGGGCGAAATTGCCGAAGAACGCGCGGCCGGCGCAGAATTTCAAATGTATGCCCCCGGCGTATTTACGGCTCTTGGCGCGGTGATCGCAGGGCTTGACGCATTTGCGGCTTCAGCCGATGTCAGCGCTCTGAACGCCGCACTCGAAGCGCGCATCCCCGAACACGCGGCTGCGGCGCGGACGGTGCTGGAACGCCTCGGTGTGTTTGCGGCGCTGGCCACCGCGGTCACGCAAGCTCCCGCTGGCCGCGTCCTCCGTCGCCGCATCCATACCTGGTTCGACGGCCTCCGCACGCTGCGCTTCATTCACGGCATGCGCGATGCGCGCTTGTCACCCGTGCCATGGCGGCAAGCGCTGAGCGCAGCAGAATTTTTGGATCAGCCGTTTCGCGACGGCGAAGCACCCGCCGCGGTGTGTAGCGTGCTCGCGCGAATTGAGGCCGCGCTGCCGGCGCTGGTTGGACCGGCGTTGCTCTAACACCGACGCCGACGGAGCAGCGCCAACGCGAGTGCCGCGGCGCCCACGAATGCGCTGAGCGCCACGGATTTCGCGTCTTTTCCAGTTCAGAGCATCACTCGGCAAGCTTGGTGCCAGCGGACAACGTGGAGTGGCGCAGGCGCTAATCGGCGGCTTCCGCCATTTGGCGATCCACGTGCTCGCGGGCCGCGAGGGCACCGATCAGGCTGGAGCGAGCCACGACGCGGTCTGGAAGGCACGTGCGCGTGCAGCACATGCTGCGCACAGGCCTTTGGGTGGAACTACCCGGCACGCACCGTGCGCAGCCGCCCGCGGCGCGATAGGATGTCGCCATGCACGCCCGGGAGCTGCAAGTCATCAATGGCCGACTGGTGCTCGACGAGCCCACGAACCTACCCGATGGCGCCGAGGTGGAAGTAGTGGTGATCGACGACGAGCTGAGCGCCGAGGAACGAGCGGCGCTCCACGCCTCGCTCGACCGAGCATTGGATGATTCAGAGGCGGGACGAGGAATGGACGCTTGGGACTATCTCAAGCAGTATCGAGCCCGTCGTGAAGATCGTCCTGCTTGAAGAAGCGCAACGACGGTTTGAAGCTGAAGACACGTGGTGGCCCGCGAATCGCGACGCGAAGCAGTTCTTCGTCGAAGAATTCGCAGCGCTCCTCGGCCAAATCAGTTCGATGCCAGAAGTTGGCCAGCGCTACCGCCGAACTCGCGGCAAGCTAGGCCAGCGCGTGCTGATGCCGAAGACGCGCTCCCACATCTACTATTTCCACGATCAAGAGCGGAGCGTGATCGAGGTTCACTCCGTCTGGGGTGCTCGGAAAGAACGCGGCCCCAAGCTGTAGCGTGTCCGCTTGGTTGCCCAGATCCAGCAGAAATTCGAGCAGTCTATTCACGTGGGGATCCTAGCCGACAACGCCCTCACCAACCCCGACACCGGGTACGCACTCACCGCCACGCGATTCCCATCCAAATCCCGCGCGTAAGAGGTCCACTCGGTGCGCGACTCGATCGCGCATCCCGCGCGCTCCAAGCGCTGCTCGAACTCACCGCGCTCCTCCGCACTCACCGCGATCGCGATCAGAAAAAAACCGGCGCCAATCCCGTTCCCCGCGCGCGCCGGCTCCGCTGTCTCTTCGATCATCAAGATCGCGCCGCCCAAATCCAACCAAACCGAGCGCAGCGAGCCGTCATCACGCGTGTGCCGTGTGAGCTCCACGAGCCCCAACACAGCGCAGTAGAACCGCGCTAGGCGACCTACATCTGTTGTACCCAATGCCACATGGTGAAGTCGTGTCACAGTGCCAGCAGAACGCGTCTGCGGCCGATGTAGCAAGCGGTTTCACACGTCAGGTGCTTGCGTACATCGCAGAAAGTGTTGGCTGCTGCGATCCGGCTGGCGCGTGCCGTTCTTAAAATTTGGACAAACTCTGGAGTGATCGAGTTTGTCGCGGGGAGACACAGATCGGAATGGAACGTGCAACGTATCGGTTCTGAAGGAAGAGGCCATGAACAACCGCTCTCGCACCACTGCTAGTGACCCGCACCTCAGCGCCCCGCTGAATGATGAGGAATCGTGCGTGCGCGTGAGCGAGCGTGCGCCGAGCGTGCCACCCGTGACTCGAAGGTCAGCCCCGCCCTTCTCGTTGGATGAGCGGCTCGAGACCAAGCTCGCCGAGGCCGCCGCCATGCTCGCCAAGCTGGAACCGCAAGATGCTCGCTCGCGCCTCCTGCACATCGCGATGCTGCGTCGTGATGAAGCGCTGCTTGACGGAATTCTCGCCGAGCTGGCATTGCCGTCTCGGCCGCCTCGCCGCCCGCGCTAGCTTGCGTCTGTCGGGCGGTCGCGACCCGGCATCGCACCTCGAACGGCGTCGGCGTTCCTGGCGCTGTCCGCTTTGCCTACAGTGTTGCCCGCGTTCGTTTTGTCTCGCCTGTCCCAACCTGTGGCATGCGGAAGCAATCTGAAATGATGTGCAGCTCTGCTGACGTGAGCCCGACGTGGCTTTGGTAGGTAAAGCGGCCGGAAAATGCCACATTCTGCGCGAAAAATAGCGTCAGAAATCTGACGAGCAGGACTGAACGTCTGGCGCCGGCGACCGTTCAAAGCAGGCATGACAAGAAGGGTGTCCGCCGTTGCTCTGCTCGCTGCTCTGTCGACTTTAGTGAACTCGCATTTCGCGAGCGCAACCGAGACGCTCGGGTCCGTGCGGACTACCGCGGCGAGCTCCGCGGACGGAACAGTGACCACGCTGCCTGGCGGCGCCATCTTGCGTCTGGCTCCTGGCACCAAGATCGAACGCTTGCGCACGATGAAGCTGCAGCTTGCGCCGCCTGGGCAGCCGCAAACGGTGACGCAGGTCGTGAAGCTCGTGTCGGGTCGCGTCGATATCGAGATTCCGCCCAGCAAACTCCCGAGAACTGCGATCCTTTTGCAGATGCCGCGCAAGGTGAGTGCGGTCGCGAAGGGCGGCCACAGCATTGCCATAGTCGATGCAAATCGCACCACACTGGCTGCGGTAGAGGGCGACATGCTCGCCGCGTCCGGCAATGACTGGAAGACGTTGCCCAGCGGGTTCGTGCGTGGCTTCGTGGGTCACGACCCGACGTATCTAGAGCATCCCGTGCCGGGCACTCCGAGCGTCGGTATCTCGCAACCGCTTTTGCTCTCGCTCGGCGGTAACGCACCGACCGCACATGCCAACGCCACTCCGGTGAAAGGTGCGGACCACTATCAGCTCAGCGTGTGGCGCTCGACAGACAAGGGCAATGAGCTCGTGCGGCGCGTCGATGCGCACGGCACGGCGGGTGACATCTCGGGCTTGCTCCCGGGGCAGTATCAAGTGACTGCGCGCGCGGTGGACAGCACCGGCATCTTTGGCCCGGACAGCGCGGCGAGCGCGTTGCGCGTCGTGGGCGCCGAGCTCCCAGCCGGCGCGCGCTATGAAAGCGGCGCAATTCTGCTGGGAACGCGCGGTCGCGTGAAGCTCCTGGGGGCCACCGGTCTCGAAGCGAGTTACGGCCAATCCGCGCACTTCGTGTCCGCGCCGGACACGGTTGGGTTGTCGCGCGGCGAGGGCACGGTCGTGCGCTTGCGTGAGCCGGGCACCGTGAATGAAGTGCGCCTCGGTTTGGAGCCGCGCACCTTGCGCGCGGATGTCGAAATCTCCCCCAAGCACGCGCATTGGCCGGACGACATGATTGAGGTCACGGTGCACTTGTTCGACGCTCGTGGTCGCGCCGTGTCCGAAGCCATTCAGGTTAAGCCCACGGTGTTGGTTGATGTGGACAAGGCGGACGTGATCTGGCTGCGCTCCGATAACCTGATGCACACCTTCATCCCCAAGCCGCTCGGCAAGGGCCCGTGGGTCGTGCGCGTCGAAATCGCGGATGAATTCGGTGACCCCGCCGGGCGTGACTTCATGGAAGTTGCCGGGCCGGACAGCGACCGCGTGAGCGCGCGCTGAGCCCTCGCATGCGCTGGCTCCTCGCTGGCGCCGTCGAGCACTCGAACTGGCGCGCGGATTGACCTACGGTTCGCGCCGTGAAGCTTTCTGACTACAGCCATGTGATCTTCGACCTCGACGGCGTGCTGCTCGATACCGAGAAGCTGTACACAGAGGCCACCCAAGCCGTGCTGGGTGAGTTCGGCAAGACCTTCGACTGGAGCCTAAAATCCCGCATGATGGGCCGGCATGAGTTAGAGGCGGCGGCGCTGCTGGTCGAAACGCTCGGGCTGCCGATTTCGTCGGAAGAGTACCTGCGCCGGCAATTGCCGATCGCGGAAGAGCTGTTTCGCTCGGCCGCTGAGATCCCGGGCGCGGAGGCCTTCGTGTCCGTCCTCACGCAGCGCGGGCATGGGCTTGCGGTGGGCACCAGCAGTACGCGGCGCCTGTATGACTTGAAGACCAGCCATCTGCCGTGGTTCTCGGCGTTCTCTGCAGTGGTATCCGGCGACCACCCGGAGGTGAAGGCGCTCAAGCCCGCGCCGGACATCTTCTTGGCTGCTGCTCGTGCGCTGGGGGCCGCACCCGCCCGTTGTTTGGTGGTGGAGGATTCGCCAGCGGGCGTGCTCGCGGCGCGTGCTGCCGGCATGAGCGTGATCGCTATCCCTGACGCCGCGCTCGAAGCTGCGCGCTTCGAAACCGCCAACCTGATTGTGCGCAGCTACCCGGAGTTACGCGCTCAGCTCAACTGTTGACGCCTTCGGCGGCGTAGCGGCAACGACAGCCCGGCGGCGAACAGCGTGAGCAGGCTCAGGCGCACGGGACGCGGGCGCGCGAGCTGGGGCCAGGTCAGGCGCTGGCTGGTGCTGCTTGCGGAATTGCCGGTGCGGGTGTCGCCGTTGTGGCCGCTCTTGTCGTTGCTGCCACAACCGGACGAGTCATTGCTGCTCGAGTCCGAGTTGCCGCTGCATGAGGACACTACTGCCGCTGCACTGGGTAGTCGTTCGCATTGAAGTTCTTCGTCACGTTTGACTTGCTTGGGAGCAAATCGTTCGGCGCCAATTCTTTCTTGGAGGACTTCGGTGCTCGCTTCATCTTGGGCGCCAACGGTTTACCGGGGTTGGACTTGGTCGCGGGTGCCGCGTTCACCGCGTTTGACTTGGGACTGGGCGCGAATTGCGAGGGCTGCGGGGCGCTCGCTGCGGGCAGATCTGGCACGGGCGCACTCCGCGCGGGCGCGTCTGCGGAGTCCATCGGGTGTGCGAGCGGGACGGTATCTTTGGCGATCGCGGTGGCGGTTCGCGAGCGCCACACGTGCAGCGCGACCCCGACGCACAGCAGCAGCGCGATCCCCGCTGCTGCGAGCGCGAGCCAGCGCGAATGCAAGTGCCGCCGCAAGCGCGACACGCGCTGGCGCACGCGCGGCGCCGGCAGCGCCTCGGCCCGCGCGATTTCGTCCAAGGTCTCACCGTCGCTTTCACGCAGTAGCCAATGCAGCGTCGCCTGCGCGCCCTCAGTCTTCGGCAATTCGCGCTCGATCCATTGCGAGAGCTCGCCGGAGGCCGGGCCCGGGTCGGCGCAGCCGATCTTGCAGTCCAACTCTGGGTCGAGCAGCGGGCGCCGTCCGCGACGTCGATAAACGTCCGCGACCTTGTGCTTCGCGATGCCGTGCACCCAGCGTTGAAAATCGCCCTCGTCACTGGGCGGGTTGGGCGAGACCAGGGCGTCAGTCAGCGTGTTTTGCACCAAATCATCGACTTCAGTCGGCGGCAGTCGGCGGCGCGCGTACTTGAGAAGCGCCTCGCGCAGCTCCGGATCGGCCAAGCGGGCCGAGTTCGGCGTGGGGACTGAAAACGCGCGGGCTGCCATGGGGTATGACTTCACCGAACCCGTCGTCGTTGGATAGTTCTCGCGTGTGACAGGGGTCGGTGACGAATCTCGTTTTTTTTCTACGCTCGAAGTGTCAGGGATCCTCCCGCGTGCATCCTCCGCAACCAAAAAAAACGCTACCGTTGCTCGAACCTGCCCAAAAAGACTGGCAAATCGAGAAGCTAGTGCCCGGGGGCGCGGGTTTCTTGCGGCTCGAGAATGGTCAGGGTGCCTTCGCGGCGGGCGCGCTACCGGGTGAGCGGATTCGCGTCGAGCAGGCTGAGGATCACACCGGGTACTTGAAAGCGACGCGCTGGAGCCTCGTTGAAGCGAGTCCGGAGCGCGTGGCGCCGAGCTGTCCGGTGCAAAGCCGCTGCGGCGGCTGTGATTTGATGACGTTGAGCTACCCGGCGCAAGTGCGGGTCAAAGCCGGCATGCTGCGTGACGCGCTGACGCGCACCGGGCACTTCGAGAACCTGCCGGAGTTGCCATTCGTGAGCTCCGCGGAACAACTCGGCTATCGCTCGCGCATTCGCGTGCACATCGGGGCAGGTGCCCGGCTCGGTTTCTTCGCAGCTGACTCGCGGGACTTGGTGGAGATCCCGAGCTGCCAAGTGGCGCACCCCGAATTGGATGCCGCGCTCGCCCTGCTGCGCCGGATTGCGCCGCAGCATGCGCAGGACTTGGCGCGCTTCTCGGAGTTGGAGCTGCGTGTCGCGCCAGCCGGGCCGCGCATCTCGTTGCACCTCGTGCCAGTCAAGCGTGACTTCGATCTGAAACTGCCACTGCTCGCTGCCTTGCCGAGTTCGTTTCAAGTTTCGATCGGCGAACGCGCGCCGAACGCGGATCAGGATCAGCGCTTCCCACTTCCGGGCGGCGCCGAGCTGCGCGTGCCCACAGGCGCGTTTTCGCAGGTCAATTGGTCTGTGAATCAGCAATTGGTGCAAGCGCTGTTGGACGGCGTCGAGCGCGTGGCCGCACGCACCTTTTGCGACCTCTATTGCGGCGCGGGCAACTTCAGCCTGCCGCTGTTTGCGCGCGGCCTCACCGGCCTCGGCATCGAGACGGCGAAGTTCTCGGTCGCAGCGGCCAAGCGCGCCGCCAAGGAGCAGTCGCTGACGGTCGCGCGCTTCGTCATTGGCGACGTCCGCGCGGAGCTCGAGCGCTTGCCGCGCACCGAGCGCTTCGACCTCTTCGTTCTCGACCCACCGCGTAGCGGTGCACGTGAAGTTCTGCCCGAACTACTGCGCCGCGCACCGATGCACATCGCCTACTGCGCATGCGACCCAGTTACACTGGCACGCGATCTACGCGTGCTGTGCGCCGCGGGTTACACGCTTGGGGAGGTGACGGGCTTCGATATGTTTCCGCACACCCATCATTTCGAAACGCTAGCCTGGTTGAGTCGCGCTTCTTGAAGTAGGAGTGACGCGGCCCAAGCCCTGATTGTTGGCCCGCGCCGACTGCGCTTGGAACAATTCGCGCAGCCGAACTCGTATCGGCCGTACCCACCGCGCCCCCCGCCATGCAATTCACTAGCAATATCCCCGTGTCCTCCAGCTCACCTGAGTGGCTCGTCTCCAACGGGAGCGTCACCGTCGGCCCCGTGCGCACCGAGCTGCTGCTACGCGGCGTGCTGCACGGCCGCGTGCCCGATGGCTCTTGGGTCCGCCAGACCGGCTGGCCAAGCTGGCGTGAAGTCGGGAAAATTCGTGAGGTGTCCGCCCTGAAACGCGTACTCGCCCGGTCGCACGAGGAACTGCGCGCGCCGACTAGCCTGCGCGATGGGCACGAGGCCGTAGCGCACGCGACCGACGCAGGTGAAGCGTTGCTGATCGCGCTGCATGCGGCCGCGCACGCGACTTGCGCCACCGTAGGGCTAGCGCATCGCCTGCGCGAGCCGCTCCGGTTGCCGACAATTTCCTGCGTTTTCGACGCACCCGCCGAACTGCTTGGGGAAGTCGTGCCGTGGTTCGACCCGGCGTTCGCGCTGGCGCGCGGCGGTGGCTTCGCGCTCGGCCGGGCGGATGCGGGTGTCGTGGAGCGCGCGCTGGCTGCTCGGCTGGGCCGAGGTCGGCGTTTGCACAGCGTCGCGATGCTACCGATCCAAGATGCGGGTGCCTTGTGCGGCATGCTTGAGCTCGGTCGCAGCGACCACCCGTTTCGCGATAGTGATGCCGCAGAACTCGCGGACTTCGCGCGTCATGTCGGCGCGACGCTGGCGCGTCTCAGCCGCGCTCCGACCTCGCCGACCCGCACCCCGCGCGGCTGAGGGGACCCAACAAAAAATCCCCCCGTTGCCAGGCTGCGACGCGGTCGAACGAAGACGCCATGCCCCCGCAGGCCCCGCGACGCGGAGCGAGCACGACCCACAAAAAGGACAACAGCCCGGCGCGAGGGGAACGCGCCGAGCTATTGAAGAGATTAGGGAGGCGGCGACCCGGGCGGAGGGGGGGGGCGCCAAAGTCGCCGCCTGCATGGACCAGCAAGGCAGGGACCATGCCACGCGAAATAACGAACCTTTCGACGGGTTAGGAGGGCAGCCGTCATTGGCTTGTTTCAAATGTGAAACACGTCATTCGAACACGAAACCCGGCGCTAACATTCCTTCCCAACGGGCACGGTCCGCAAACGACTAGCAACGGACGTCGCGAATCGCCCGGGGCGCTCCGGATGGGCGCGCTCGCCAAGCGTTTCGGTGAGCACTATCGTCCGCGCATGAGGTGGTCCTTCCGCATCGCGCGCGTCTCCGGCATCGACGTGCGTTTGCATGCGACGTTTGCATTCGCGGTCCTTTGGTTTGCACTCGGCTTTTCGGACCAAGGCGGGCTGCGCGGGGCGGCCTTCGGTGTGCTGCTGATCTGCGCGCTGTTCGTGTGCCTCACGCTGCACGAGCTGGGGCACGCCCTCGTGGCTCAGCGCTTTGGCCTGACGGTGAACGAGATCCTACTCTTGCCGATTGGTGGCGTGGCGCGGCTGACTAGCGAACCGCGCAAGCCGCAACATGAGCTGCTGATTGCGCTGGCTGGGCCGGCCGTGAACCTGCTGCTCGCGTTCGGGCTGTGGCTAACGTTGCAGCAAATGCACGCGCCATTTCAGCCGAGCTCTTGGGGCGAGCTGGCGGAGTCTACGCCGCTTGGCTTGGTGCGCGCGCTGCTCTGGGGCAACGTGATCCTCGCGCTGTTCAATCTGCTGCCCGCGTTGCCGATGGACGGTGGGCGCGTGTTCCGCGCGCTGCTCAGTCTGGTCGTCGGTCGTGCACGCGCGACGCGCGTTGCGGCGACCGTTGGGCAAGTGATTGCGGTGGGCTTGCTGGCGCTCGCCGTTCGCGAAAATTCGGAGATTTCGGGGTCGCTTGCGCTAGTGGCGCTGTTCGTGTTCGTGGGCGCTGCTCAAGAGCGGGCCGCGGCCCGCGCGATCGAGGTGTTGAGCGAGTTGCGTGCGGGCGAGGTGTGCGATCCGAATGCGGTGGTGTTCGCTCCGCACGAGCAAGTGGGTCACGTGCTGGATACTTTGGTGCGTAGCCCACAGACGCATTTCGCGGTGTTTTACGGCAAAGAGCTAGTGGGCACCGTGGCCCGCGATCAGGTGCTCGCGCTCGCGCCGCGCGTCGGGCTCGAAGCGCCGCTGTCTTCTTTGATGCGGCGCGAGTTCTTCGCGGTCGATGCTGGCACTCCGCTGGACGAGGTGCGCCGCCGTTTGCTCGAGCTGGCGGGTCGGCCCGTGGTGGTGCGCTCGCACACCGGATTTTCCGGTGTGCTCGGCTTCGAGGACTTGCAACGCATCACGACGGTTGCGCAACGCTTGGCTCAAGCCGGCATTCGGCGTCCCCAACCTGCGCCCGACCCGGCTCTGCATTGAATACCGCCAATCCCACGAACGAGGGCCGCCATCCGCCGGTCCTCGCGTACCTGTTCTTTGCCGAAGCTTGGGAGCGCTTCAGCTTTTACGGCATGCGCGCGCTGCTCGTGCTGTATCTGACGAAGTCTTTTCTATTCAGCGACAACACGGCGTACCTCATCTACGGCAGTTACACGGCGCTGGTGTACACCACGCCCGTGATCGGCGGGTTCCTGGCGGACCGCTTGCTCGGCTTCAGAAAGGCCGTGGTTTTGGGCGGAATTCTCATGGCGCTCGGCCACTTTGCGATGGCCGTGCAGAACCTGCAGGTGTTCTACCTGGCGCTCGCGCTGCTCATCTGCGGTAACGGCTTTTTCAAGCCGAACATCTCGAGCATCGTGGGCCGATTATACGGCGCGGATGACCCGCGGCGTGATTCGGCGTTTACGATTTTTTATATGGGCATCAACTTGGGCGCGCTGCTGGCGCCGCTCGCTTGTGGCTACCTGGGCGAACGTTACGGGTGGCACTGGGGCTTCGGTCTGGCTGGCATCGGCATGCTGCTCGGGCTCGTGGTGTTCATGCGCGCGCAGCCGTTGCTCCGGGGGGTCGCGGACCCGCCCGTACGCGCGCCCGGCAGCAAGAAGCTCGGCGGCGTTTCCGACAGCGCCTGGGTTTACCTGGGCACGCTCGCGTCCGTCGCACTGGCCTGGCAGTTGGTGCAGCACGGCTCACTCGTGGGCTCGTTGTTGAGCGTGTTTGGCATTGGCGTGCTGGTCGCCATGCTGGTGTTCATGTTTCGCCTGCAGGACAAGGTCGAGCGCGACCGTCTCGGGGTAGCGCTGCTGCTGACCGTGATTTCCATTGTGTTCTGGGCGTTCTTCGAACAAGCCGGGACCAGCATGAGCCTGTTCACGGATCGCAACGTGGACCGCAGCGTGTTCGGGCACCTGATCCCCGCGTCACAGTTTCAATCCGTGAACCCGATCTTCATCCTGATCTTTGCGCCGGTGTTCAGCGCGCTTTGGCTGTACTTGGGCCGGCGCCGGCTGGAGCCCAGCACGCCGCTCAAGTTCGGCTTCGGCATCGTTCAGCTCGGTTTAGGCTTCGTGGCGCTTTATTTCGGTGCGCTGACCTCGCGCCACACCGGCACCGTGCCCGTATTTTGGCTGGTACTCGGCTACTTCCTGCACTCGACGGGTGAGCTGTGCCTGTCACCCATCGGGTTGTCCATGATTACCAAGCTGTCCCCGAAGCGCGTCACGGGCATCATGATGGGTGTCTGGTTCCTCTCCAGTGCGTACGCACAGTACGTAGCCTCTCTCATCGCACAACTCACGGGAGTGAAAGACGGTGCTGGTGGCGTAGCCGGCATCGTACCGAAACCCGTCGATACCGTCATGGTGTACGGCTCGGTGTTCGGCAGTATCGCCTGGGTTGCGCTTGGGGTTGGGGTGCTTGTCTTGTTGGTTTCTCCCCTGATTGCGCGCCGAATGCACAACGTGAACTGAGGCGTTTCCCGGGTTCGCCTGGTCAATTGGTCTGGGCCGCGCGAAAGCGCTGTTGCTCCGCGAAAGTCTCAGCCAGACTGCGCCCCTCATGCCCGACACGTCCGTTGATCTTCCTGAGGTGGAGCCTCGCGATCCGGAGCCCGTTGCCGTCGCGATTGAAACCGCGCGAGCGTTGTTCCGGAGCGGTGAACGGTTAGATGCGCTGCGCTGGTTGCGTCGTGCCGCTGAGCGCGCGGAAGAAGCGGGTGACGACGTGCGCTCGGTGAGCCTTGCGCGCAGCGCGGCGGACCTGAGCACGGAGCTGCAGAGTGTGCTCCCGCCGCCAATGACCAGCGCGCCGCCACCCCCGGCCAGCCCGCCGCCCACGTCGCGTCGCCACGACGAAGCCATAGCGCTCGCCGCATACGATGACTTCAGTGACAATACCGTGGTGGACGCTGCGGTGCCCGCGTTGCCGCGTGAAGCGCTGCAATCCGGTGTGCAGATTACGGAACTCCCGGAGTCGCAGCAGTCGCCGCACTCAGCGACGATGCCCTCGCCGTCCTCGTCTATTCCCTCGGTTGAGAATACGCCGGACGCGCCGATCACGGCGGTCACGCCGACCACTCCCATGGCTGTCGCCAAGCCCGCGCTCCGCCAAGCCCTGCGCGTCGCGCTCCGTCCGGATCCGGCGTACCCCGGCGGTTGGCTCGTGCGCCCCCTAGCAGAAGGGAAGCCCGTGCCCGCTGACACGGAAGAGGCCCTGCTCGTGGCCCTCAATCCGCATAGCCACCTGCTGGATTGAGTCGCTCTTTAGAGCCAGCCAGCGGCCGATCAAGAGGGCGATCAACCGCCAAGGCGCCAAGAACGCCAAGAGTGTGGGGAGTGAGCCGAGTGCGGGCCTGGACGCGATTGAGGCCGCGATCGAGACGTCACGGTTCTTCGACAAGAAATCAAACGGGTCATTCCAACTCAATCAATGTTTTGGCGTTCTTGGCGCCTTGGCGGTTCATTTCTGGCCTGGTAGCGCGGCGTACCTCGGTCACTGGCGCGCGGGTTCTTAAGGGCGAGCCTGCGCGAGCGCTTCGATGGCGTTCGCGGTGAGGCGCAGCGGCTCGCGTGACACACGCGCCAAGTCGAAATGCGGCGTCAGCTCACCGGGAGTACAGCGCTCGTTGCCTGGCATGCCCGCACTCTGCGCAACCCACGCCACGATCGCTCGCGGGTCGGTGCCGCCCGCGCGTAACTCGGCCAGGCTCAGGTCCGCCTCTCGCTTGGCCAAGCGGCGGCCGCTTTCATCCACCACCAGCGGCACGTGGAACCACGCGGGGTGCGGCAACCCGAGCGCTTCTTGCACGTGCCATTGGCGCGCGGCGCTGGACAGCAAATCATCCCCGCGCACGACCTCGGTCACGCCTTGGGCGGCGTCGTCGACGACGACCGCGAGTTGATACGCTGGCGCTTTGTCGCGTTTGGCGATCAGAAAATCCCCCACGTCCCGGGCGACATCCCAGGTGCTGGCTCCGCTGATGCCGTCCACGATGGTGATGCCGCCTTCGGGTACCAGGAGCCGCGCGCCGGCGGCGTGTCCTGAAATGCGCTCCGCTTCGGCGAGCGAACTGAACCGCCCGCGGCAGGTACCCGGGTAACGCGGCTCCGCGCTGTCGGCGTGGGGCGCGCTTTGCGCGCTGCGAATGTCGCCCCGCGAGCACACGCACGGGTACGCCTTCCCCGCGGAAATGAGCGTGGAAACCGCCTGGTTCAGGCGCGGCAGCTGGCTTGATTGCAGCAACGGCGCGCCATCCCATTCCAGCCCCAGCCACTCCAGATCTTCGAGTGCGGCGTTTGCAAAGCGCGATTCGGCGCGCGGGCCGTCCAAATCTTCCATGCGCATCAGGAGTTGCCCGCCCCTGGCGCGCGCGTGCCAGTACGCAAGCAGGAACGTGCGCGCGTGTCCCAGGTGCAGCAGCCCCGTCGGACTGGGTGCCAGGCGCCCGACCGGCGGCGTCACGTTATTCCCCGGCTTGGCAAGCGCAGCTGGCGACGCGCTGCTGCGAATCCGACAAAACGCGCTTGGCGTGCGTGCAATGCGCGCCGTTGTCGCCGTCCAAACGGCACACGGCGCTGGCCGCGCGCGACAGCGAGGCGAACGCGCGACAAGCGTTGTCGCACATGCTGGGGGCGGTGCTTGCAGCGGCTGCGCCGGCGGCGCTAGGGGCGGGACGCTTGGCGTCTTTCTTTTCGGCCTTGCCTGCTCCTGCGCTATCGGCGCTGCTTGCGCGGCCCACGGCCGGCATCGGCGCGGCGAGCGCCAGCCGATCGAAATCCGACTTGGCCTGATTCAGGGCGCGCTCCGCAGCTTCGAGGTTTGGAAATTCGTCGTCGCGCGCGGCGTCCGCGCTCTTGGGTGCGGCCAGGCCCTGCGGGGCGGGAGCGGCTTCGACCGGAGAGGTCGGTTCGGCCGCCGGGGCGGTCGAGGTCGCGGCTCTGTCTTCCGCCGGGGCTGCTGGCTCTGCACTACGCTGGGTGGCGCACGCTGACAGCAGCCAGCCCATGACCCACAGTCCATTGGCAATTCGGCTGATTTTCATGGGATTTCTTGAAGGGACGGCGCTCGAAAGGCGATCGGACGCGGGGTCGCTTCGGTTCAGACGTGTGAGTGGCGAGAAAGGCTCAGCGAATTGGAGAGGGTAGAGGGAAAGCGTAAGGTTGTAAAAAGCGGGTGGGGACGGCGGGGACGGGGCGCTGGATCGTGCATTGAGAGTGAGAGGAGAGACCCGATCGCCGCGCTGTCCGACGAACTCGTCGCGCTACGCACGACGGCGCTGTGATCGACGGATGTTTAGGCACGTCGTGTGAGGGCCATCGCCCCGTAGCGATTCGCGACGGCGCGACTTTTCAAAACGAGGCAAGACTGGCCCTCGTGCGACGATCTTTGCGGAGCGCGCACGCTCTGGGGGGCTACAACTTGCGGGCAACGCCGGTGTCCCGTCGTTGATTGCGCGAGTCATAGAAAATTCCGCAAACGACCGCATTTAAGATGTGTTCTGATGTGTCTGTCTGCCTTACAGAGTTCGCTGCTGGCACTAACAAGGCATGGCGAATTTTCGGAACGCGAATTCATTCACGTGGGCATTGGCGCTCGGCTCGGCGCTATTGAGTGGTGCTTGCGGAAGCAAGACGACCTCGGGAACCTCGGGAACCTCGGGTAGCCCCGGCACCGCGGGTGAGACGAGTAGCACGGGCGACAGCGCCGGTGATTCGGGGAACTCGGCAGCGCCCACCGCGTGCGCCAAGAACGCCATAAATATCCTATTTTCACCGATGTATTCCGCGTTCGACGGCATGCACACGTTCCAGATCCCGGCCGTGGTCAACGGCCTGGACGCCTCTCAGATCTCGATCAATTGGAGTGCCTCCGACCCCTCGATGGTGAAGATCGAGACCGACCCAACGACCGGTGGCGCAATGATCACCACGCAGAAGGCGGGCAAGGTAACCATTATCGCTACGGCTGGCAGCCTGTGCGGCTCGTCACTCCTGACCATCACCGCGGCGACTCCGCAGGATTGGACGGACGGCAGCATGCGCTACAACGATGGCGTCGTCATCAATCGCATACCGAGGGCTGGCGGGGGCATGCCGCCGGGCGCGGGCGGCAGTGGCGGAGGCGGGGGCACGGACGCCTCCAAGGCCGCGTGCACGAACTGCCACGGCGATACCGCGTCCGGGCCGTACAAGACCGTCCAGCACACGCCCGAACAAACCGGCGGCTTCAGTGATGCGGACCTGATCGGGATCTTCCAAAACGGCACTGTGCCAACGGGCGGCTACTTCGATGCGACGATCGTTGCCTACCCGGCGTGGCAGTCGTTTCATAAGTGGGACGTGGGCGACACGCCGCAAAACATGGTCGTGTTTTTGCGCTCGCTCACGCCTGCCGCGCAGACCGGCACGGCCAACTTCGGAGGCGCCTTCATGGGTAACGGCGGCGCCGGCGGGCGCGGCGGCTTTGGGCGTGGCGGTGCAGGTGGCGGCATGGGGCGCGGCGGTGCAGGTGGCGGCGCTGGCATGGCCAACGGCGCAGGTAGCGCAGGGATGAGCGCTGCCGGAATGAGCAGCGGCGGAACGAGCGGCGGCACAGGCGGCGGCGGAACGAGCGGTGGTGGTACGGGTGGCGATGCCACGAGCGGTGGCGGCACGAGTGGCGGCGGCGCGTAATTTACCGTGTCGACGCGCATGAGAGTGCGAGCAGCGCTGCTGCTCGCCGTAGCTGCCGGTTGCGGATCCACCAAGACGGATTCGTTGAGTGACGCAAGTACACCGAGTGATGCCGGCGCCGGCGGCGAGGCCGGCGCTGATGCCGGCGCCGGCGGCGAGGCCGGCGCTGGCGCGCCGTTCAGTCTGCCGGTGGTGTGCAACAGCGACACGCAAGTGCCGGCCACGAATTTGGTCTGCACCGGCCTGTACGCGGACATTTTAGCCAAGCAGGTCGCCCCGGGTCTCGAAGGCTACGCACCAGCAGTCATCTTGTGGTCCGATGGCGCCACGAAACAACGCTGGATCAGCCTGCCGGCGGGGCAGCAAATCGACAATTCAGATCCAAACGAATGGCTGTTCCCGGTGGGCACCAAGGTTTGGAAAGAATTCAGCAAGGAAGGGCATCGCGTCGAAACGCGCCTTTGGCAGAAAGCGGACACCAACTATTGGGTGGCTGCTACGTACGCGTGGAACGCGGACGAGAGCGCGGCAGTGCGCTCGAGTGGCGGTGACATTCCGCTCGGCAGCGGCACGTATCACATCCCCACGGCCGACGAATGCCAGGATTGCCATAAAGGCCGCACTGACCGCATCCTTGGTTTCGATCAGGTTTTGTTGGGGTTGCCCGGCGCGACGGGTCTGACACTGCAGCGGCTGATGGCCGAGCAACGGCTCTCCAAGCCGCTGCCCACGACCTCGCTGCTGATTGGTGATGACGGCACTGGGCACGCGGCTCCCGCGTTGGCCTGGCTGCACGTCAACTGCGGCACCACGTGTCACAACCGAAATTCGAGCGCGAAGGCGTGGTCCACCGGCATGTTCCTGCGCCTCGATCCAACGCTCTTGGACGGCCGCGCCGTGAACGGTTTCGACTCACTGACTACGACCATCGGTATGACGGCGGTCACGCCAGCGTGGCAAGGGCAGCCGCGTATCCTACCGGGTGACGCCGCACACAGTCTCTTGGTCGAACTGATCTCGCAGCGCGGCACGGGCAAACAGATGCCGCCGATCGGCACGAACGTCGTGGATCAAGCTGATGTGTCGCTGGTCGAAGCATGGATCGCGGCGCAGCCGTTGGCTGCAGGCGGTAGCGGTGGCGGCGCGGGTCAGGCTGGAACTGGCGGAAGCGGTGGAGCCACCGGCAGTGCCGGTCACGCGGGAAGCGCCGGCAGCGACGGGCTCGCAAACGGCGCCGCTGGCGGGGTGACTGCAAACGGCGGTAGCGCGGGCAACGGCGGTAGCGCGGGCAACGGCGGTAGCGCGGGCTCCGCGGGAACGTCAGGCAGCGGTGGCACGAGCGGCACTGACGTGGTTGGAGGTACGAGTGGCGTCAGTGGCACGAGCGGAACGAGCGGCACAGGAGGCACTGACGTCGCAGGTGGCAGCGGCGGCACTGATGTCACGGCCGGGGCCGGCGGTACAAGCGGCGGCGGCGTCACTGGCGGCGACGCCGGGAGCGGCGGTGATCTGCCAGTGACGCCCTGAGCGTTACGCCGAGTTCACGGGAGCGCGACGATGTACGCCAGCCAGCCCGGCTGGTTTTGCGCGCGCGTGGTGCGCTTGTAGTCGTCCACGTTGTCGTCTTTGCTGCTGTCCCAGTACACGCCCACGTCCGAATAACCGGCTTCTTTGAGCAGCTCGGTCAGTTCGGGAATCGACCAATAGCGCCAGTCGTAGGTGAAGGCTTTGTCCATTTTCGTGCCGTCAGTGAACTCGAAATGGATGTAGTTCAGGATCTCATGGGTGATGGGATTGAACTTGTCTTGATCCCAAACGTACGTAAAACCGCCTTTGATCGCGCGCGGTTCGAGCATGGGCTCGTGGGATTCCCAGCCGCCGTAGGCGTCCAGCATGAAGGCGCCCTCTTTGCCGAGGCCCTTCTTCACGTGCTTGAAGTAAGCGACCATCGCTTCGCGCGTTTTGAAGATCCAGTAGCTGAAGTTGAACGCGCATACCACGTCATGCTTGCCCGGCGAGGCCGCGCGCACGTCTTGCTTCAGCAGCTTCACACGCGCAGCGTCTTCACCCAGCGGCTCAATGTTGTGCTTCACGCCCCAGGCGAGCACCTTCGGATCGATATCGATCCCGAGCGCGCTGCGCCCCTTCAGGCTCTGCACCCAGTGACCACACAGCAGCGCCGTGCCGCAGAAGTCCTCACGTAGCGTGAGCGGCGCGCGCTTGCGAATCGCCTTGAAGAAGCGATTGATGAAAAAGACCTCGGTTTCCGGATCTTGCACGGAGCGCTGATACAGGTCGTGCTTGTCCGCGGTCTTAGCGGTGAATTTGGATTTGCGGCGTGCGGGCTTCTTGGTCGGTTTCTTGGGCATGGTCAGCGAAAAATCATTTCTTGCGAGAGCAACGGAGCGTGGTGGCAAAGGTTCGGTAGTCGGCAACATAGGCC
>JBDTJC010000270.1:0-18933 GCA_039936055.1 Polyangiaceae bacterium
CTGGTTAGCGCCCGCGTGCTGAACGAAGGCATCGACGTTCCAGACGCGGATGTAGCCATTGTGGTGGGCGGCACGCAGGGCGAGCGCGAACACATTCAGCGGGTCGGGCGCCTGCTCAGACCGGTTCAGGGCAAGCGCGCGCTGATCTACGAACTGGTCACGCGGGCAACTGCCGAAGCCCGACGAGCGACGGAAAGGAGGCGTGCCCTTGCTCCCGCAGGCGTTGCTCAACGTTAGCACGCACGTTGTGGGGGACCGGATCGTGCCGCACTATTTGAGCGCGCAGGACGAGCCTTGGCTCCGCGCGCTGATCGAGGAGTGCGGGCGTTTCGTGGGGCGGAAACGTACGGAGCTACACGAGCGCCTGCGCGAGCCCCTGCCGACACGCGCCCCGAAGGCGAAGCTCCGGATCGCGATTCACGTGCTCGACGCCCTCTGTCGTGATCGGCCGGCGGCGTCTGTCCCACCCAAAGAGGCGAGGGCCGCCGTGTTTCGGGAAGCGGCGCAGAGCCAAGCGTCGCGGGCCGACGTACTCAATCGCGTCGCCGTCTCCCTGCAGGTCACGGCTGTTGAGCTCGAGCAGGCGCTCTTCGCGGATCTGCGAGGTGAACGGCGGGTCGCCGAACTCCCGAAGAGCGTTTCGCCGACGCAACTCACCGTCGCTGCGAACCTAGCGATCGTCAGCTCACTCGTCCGCCGTGCAGCGCACGTTCGAATTGCGGTGTGGGGGAACTCTCGCGCTCTGGTCCGTCATGCCCGTCTCGTGGGTCTGATCTGCAGCGTATCTCCGCAAAAGACCACGGATGGGGTGACGCTCGACGTGTCGGGACCATTTTCGCTGTTCCGTCACACCGAGGTGTACGGCCGGGCGCTCGCCTCGCTGTTACCTCGCATGGCTTGGTGCAATGAATTCGAGCTGACCGCAGCCTGTGCGCTTGGTCGCGGCGGCCAGCTCTCAACGCTCGTCGTGCGCTCAGGGGATCCGATTGGTGCAGGCCGCGAGCTCGCGCGTCACGACAGCCTTCTCGAAGAAAGGTTCGATCGCGACTTTCGGCGCGCCGCACCTGACTGGGACGTGATTCGCGAGCCGCACCCCGTCGCTTCCGGCGACTCCCTGATCTTTCCAGACTTCGAGCTCGTTCACCGCTATGACAAGAGCCGACGCTGGCTACTCGAGATCGTCGGGTTTTGGACACCGAAGTACCTGGCCGAGAAGCTCGAGCGGCTGCGCGCCGCCAACATCGAGCGACTGGTGCTCTGCATCGATCAGAAGCGGCTTTGCTCGGAAGAGGACCTGCCGGTGGATGCCAGAATCGTGCGATACAAGACGAGGCTTGACCCGCGCGCCGTGCTTGCTGTTATCGGTGGCTGATGGGGTTATCGGAAGCGCGCGAAGTGAGTCTCGGCGCGCCTGAAGAGACGTGTTAGTGCGCCTAAACAACCCCTCGAGAGAAAGCCCGATGCACGAACGATTGGCTCCGCTACCTTCCAGTCTGGAACTCTTCGAAGTGCTCCGCAGCAACGGCGAAACACTGGCTGATGAGTTGCGCGAGCGCATTCTGGCGCTCGGGGCGGATGCGGCTTTGCCGCTCATTGCGTTGCTCGAGGACGAGGAGCTGGCGCGTGAAGACGCACCGGGTGATGGCTGGCCGCCGATTCACGCTGTCGACCTGCTCGTCGACCTGCGAGCTGAAGCTGCGATTGGGCCAATGTTGGCGGCGCTTCGGCGCGGTGAGCTCGAAGAAGTCTTGACCAATCGAATTGTGGTTCGCGTATCGGAGCTAGGAGCGTCCGTGCTCGAGCCCGCGCTGGCAGAGCTTTCGTCGCCGCGCGATCGCGATCACGAGAACGCACTCAGCGAAGTGCTGTCGCAGCTCGGCGTGGCCGACGAGCGGATCTGGCGCGCGATTGTCCGCTCTTTCGAAAATAAACCCGGCCTTGGCGCGGGATTTCTAGCCAACTACGGTGACCCGCGTGCATTGCCACTCCTGGAAGGCAACATCTATGCGATCGAGCTTCCGCAGCAGAACACCATGTGGTCGTTCGACTTGAGGGAGCTCGTTGATGCCTATGAGCAAATCGGCGGCGAGCTCCCCGAGGGTTTAGCGAACCACGTTAGCGACCTTCTGGCCCACGAGGAGGCGCTCGCAAGGCTGAGCGCTGCGACGCCCGCCGTCAGCACTAAGGTCGGCCGGAACGAAGCCTGCCCGTGTGGCAGCGGCAAGAAGTACAAGCGGTGCTGCCTCGTGTGACGAGAAATTGCCGGATGCTCGACGCCCGCTCTGTGACCCTGCGAAAAACTGGGTGATGACATGGGAAAGCAAAGCGCCCCGGGTGAGTAACGCCTCGCGTCCGGGCAACTAGTCACCGACCACAAAAAGCGAAAACCCGGCTTCGCGTGCCGGGTTTTCAGTCTGTCTCTGGTCTCTTATCGTCGGGGCGGGCAGATTCGACGGCTGCCATTTACAAGGGCGCTTGTTCATGCGTGATCCAGGATGAAACCGCGGTCTTCGGATCGGCCTGCTCGACGGATGGAGATGGAAAGTGACATGGAGTTACCTGGTGTTGGGTAACTGGTGGGAAGCGGGTTCGGACGCCTGCTATGCTTCGACGGGTGAGCCAGCCGCTACCCCTCGACGAAGCGATCCAGGCCCTCAAGCGCGATCCGACGCACCCCGTGCGCGTCAGGGTCGATGAGGAACTGACGGTTGAGGTGCGCGTGGTGGAACCTGCAGCAGCGCCGAAGCGGTCAGCTGCGGACGCATTTCGCGAGCTGGGTCGTTGGGAAGGGGAGATGGGCGCGGACTTCGACGCCCTGTTCGCTGACGTCCGGCAGCGCTCGAACCGCCAGGTTCCTGACCTGCCGTGAAGTACGTCCTTGACACAAACATCGTGACCCGCCTGCTGAAAGGCGACGAAAGCGTTCTCGGCCGCCTCGCCGATCTCGAGCCGAGCGACATCGGCATCCCTCTGCTTGTGCTTGCCGAGTTGCTTTTCGGCGCCGAGAAGTCGGTTCGCAAGGAGCAAAACGGCGCGCGCATTAAGCAGATGACCGAAACCTTTCCGATGCTGCCACTGGGCCTCGCGGTCGTTCGCCGATACGCCGCTGAGCGTGCTTAGCTCGAACGGAATGGGTTGCTTCCAGGGTCGTCGACCGTCAAAACGGTCAACGCTCTCGGCGTCTCAGTGACCGTCAGCGAGTGAGCTCGGTTCGGAACAGCCGATCGAGCAGCGGCAACATGAAGCCGTAGTTGCCGTGCACGCGCCGGTGATGCAGCTCATGGCGGCGGCTGCCGGCGAGCGGGCTCCAATCCGAGCCGGTCGGCGCGATGTCGTAGTTCATGTGGCCGATGTTGTTCAGAGTCAGGCTCACTGCCGGAAACAAGAGCAGGGTGAGCCAGGCGAAGGCGTGCAGCGGCATGACGATCACCATCACGCTGCCGAGCAAGGTCGCTTCCACCGGGTGCATGGCGAAGGTCGACCACGAGGTCGGTCGAATCGAACGGTGATGATGGCGGTGCACCCAGCGAAAGATCGGCGGGTAGTGCAACGCTCGGTGAATCGCGTAAAAATGCAGATCGTTCCAGAGCACCAAGAAGGCGAGTTCGAGCAGCACTGGCACTGGCCGCGGCACGGCGACGCGCCACAGCCCCGCGCGCGCGCCGTAGAGCGTGAGCGCGCCGTAGCCGCCAAAGAGCGCAATCGAAACGAGTGAGCTGCGGACTTCCGCGGCCTTTTGACCCGGCACGAGCTCGCGTGTCGAGAGCGCATGGCCGCGCCCGTGCGCCGGGAAGTAGCGGGTCGCCAGAAACTCCGAAGCTTGGCCGATGCCGAAATAAATCAGCGCGAAGCCGAGCGTGGTGAAGGCGTAGACTCCGCCGTAGCTCAAATCGTCGAGGCCGTTCGGGACGTGCAAGCGCACTAGCCGCGCTCCTGGAACAGGCTGCGGAGCCCGTAGTCGTTCGGATTTGCGCCGACGGCCTGGTTCGCCTTGTGCTCGACCAGCACCGCGTGCAAAAGCTCGGTCGCGACCCCATGGAGCACGAGGCGATAGCCCGCGCGCAAGCTGGTGAGCGGAATCAATGGATGGCGGTTGTTCACGAGTGCGAGGTGGGTGCCGTCGCCGAGCACGCGCGCGGCGTACACGGCGAGCGTTTCGTCGAGTTGAAGTGAGAGCACCGCGCGCGAAAAGTCCCGCTCGCCGAGCAGCAAGTAGTAGAACGGGGTGTACAGCTCGATGGCCGTCGTCAGGTCGAGCATGTTGCTGAAACCGCGGCGAAATGGCTGAAACGGAATCGGATGCTCGTTGATGGCCGAGAAGTCGACGGGGTTCGCCGGATGTAGCGCGCGCTTTCGCTCGGCGAGCTTCATGTTGAGCGCGATCATGAAATTGTAGAGGTTGAGATCGTGCTTCAGGAACAAGTGGTCGCGTGCGTCCTCCACTCGGAGCGGTCTGAGCGGCTCCGTCGGCAGATCCTCGCCCGAGTTTCGAGCCAGAAACCCGACCACGTTCGACCCCAAGTGAAAATGACGCAAGATGAGGAAGCTTGCCTGCGGTGTGACGAAATACTTGAGGCCGATGTAAATGAGGTAGTGCAGCAGGCGCGACGAGGTGAAGGCCTGGGGTATCAGCAACCGGAACGCGCTGACGAACACGAGCAGCGTGAGTGCCAGCGGCCGCACCACGGGCTGGAGGACACGGCGCGAAAACGAGCGCGTGTCGAGCGCCAGCGCGGCCTTGGCTTGTGCGTCGAGCGGCAGACCTCGGTCGAGGTACATGGCCCAGTACGGGTCGGGGTCGCGCTTGTCGAGCGGCGGCATTTCGCCGAGCTCTTGCACGAAGTCGTCGTGGGCGATGTCAGCCGACGGCATGTTCCGCTCCTTCGACTGCCTTGGCGGCAAGCACGGCGCGCTCGCTCGGCACGCGCGGGTTCTTGGCCAAGCCGAGTAAGCACAGCGCGCGAATGAAGAGCCAGATCACGTCGGGCTCACGCGGCAATAGCCCGTGCCGCGCGCTCCACGGGAAGCGATGGTGGTTCGCGTGCCAACCCTCGCCCAAGGTGAGCATGCCCATGACCCAATGATTGCGGGCGAGATCGGGCCCACCGTAAGGCATTTTGCCGATGATGTGCGCGACGCTGTCGATCGCGTCGCCCAAGTTGAATACGAGCGCCAGCGTGAACCAGAGCGCGAAGACGCCGCCCCAGCCCGCCCACCACCACATGCTCCCGAAGAAAAACGCCACGTGCAGCAGCGCGCACACCAAGTACGGCCCGGGCCGGCTCACCAAGCGGTAGTAACGGTCGGCGCTCACGTCCGGCGCCAAGTGCAAATATTGTTGGTTCGAGCGCGGGCGGTGCCAGCCATCGAACAGCACTCTGAGCGGCCCAGCGAGCGCGTATAGGATGCACGTCGGCGCGTCCTTGCGCCCGATGTACCAACCGTTGTGTGCGTGCCAAAAGCCATCGAGCGGCGAATGTGGATCCGCAGGGCGATCGGCATTGGCGTGGTGAAAGCGATGATTGCCCGCCCACTGCACGGGCGTGCCGGCGGGGAGCCCGAGCGTGACCACGAAGCGCTCGAAGTGCTTGTTCAATACCAGCGAGCGGTGAGACAAGCTCCGGTGATAGCCGAGGTTGATGGCGAAACCAGCTCCCACATAGTAACCGAAGCACGCGACGAGCACTGCCAAGCTCATGCCTTAACCTTGCCCTAGCTCTTCTAGTTGCAAGCGATAGAGTCGCGCCGTCACCTTGGCCGTCTTCACGATGCGAGCGGCGATGCTCGCATCGAGCCAGTCGGCAGCCAGCACTTCGTCGAGCTTTCCCAGATGCCGGTCGTCGTTTTCGGCGTGGTAGAGCAGGAACGATACCTGTTTGGGTTCGAGCCCGAGCTGGTCTTGGATGGCGCGCCCCCAACCTCCTGCCAGGCGATTGCCGAGGCCCTCGATGATGAACATGGCGCCCAAGAGGTCCACCGGATTTTCCTGATCCGCACGCTGGAACATGAACGCCGAGAAGGCCTCGCTGCCGATGTTTTTGGGCGCGCTGCGGATGTCGGCGAGCGAGCCCCCCACGCTCACGAAATCGCGCTCGAGCAGCTCGAAGTCGCGGTGTTCTTCGCGCGCGTGCGTCAGCGCGGAGCTGCGCAGCTGGAAGCGCTCGGCGTCGAAGCGCGAAGCCGCGCGGGCTATCCAGCGGGCTCCTTCGACCACCTGTTGGCGTAAATTGACGAGCAGGAGTTTGTAATCCTCGAGGGTGAAGCGATGCGATTCCAACTTCTCGACAATGGGCACTTTGCCGAGCCGCGCTTCGAAGTCGATCCAGACGCGGGCGAGATCGCGCACTAGCCCTTGCGCCACGGGGTTTTGGCTGCTTGCAGCGGGCATTGGGGCCTCGGCGGTGTGCGCCGCGGGTACGCTCACGCGGAGCGGTGCGCCCGTGGACACCGCAGTGAACGAGGCGTAGCTCACCACGAAGCGACCGCTCTCCGGGATCATGGCGAAGATGCGTTGCCCCGGCTCGACCCGCCCGCTCTGCACTAGCTCGTCGAGCAGCACGAAGATGGACGCCGAGCCGACGTTGCCCCGAGTATACAGGTTCGTGAACCACTTCGACTCGGGCACGCTGAGGCCGGCCTTGTCGAGCAGCGCCTCGATTTGCTGTTTGAAGACGTGCGACGAATAATGGCAGATGACATGATCGATCGCCGTGCGATCGAAGCGGCCGCGCTGCGCAAGCGAGAGCACGCCGTCGACGCCGAGCTTCACGATGCGGTCGAGCAAGCGCACGTCTTGCCGCAGGTACATGGCGCCTTCGGCGGCTGCGGCCTCGAAGCTCGGGTAGTCGAGCCAGCTGGGTCCGAGCTCACCGTGCTCGCGCTTTTTTGCGCCGGCGTACATGCACACCGGGAACAGGTGCGCAAAGCTCGTGAGCTCGAGCCAATCGAGCCGCAGCGAGAGGCCGCGCGGCGCGGGCTCCGGTGCGAGCAGCGCGGCACCGGCACCGTCCGACAACATCCAGCGCAGAAATTCGACGTCGAAGGGCAGGGACGTGCCGGGCGGTACGTGCGACTCGTAGCGGCTGGCTTTGAAGAACCGACTCGGGAACTCGCTGGCACAAGCAGCGGCGAGCTTCTTCTCCCCGCTTTTTACCTGCAGGAACGCGCTCTTCAGCGCCATCATGCCGCTCGCGCACACGCCCTGAAGCGAGGCGATCTCACAGGCAGGGCTCTCGAGCTCGGCGTGCACCATGCTGGCGAAGCCGGGCACGTTGACGTCACCTTGTGTCGTCGCGGCTGCCAAGAAGTCGAGCTCGGAGAGCGAGTGAGTGCTCGCGGCAAATGCATTCTTCAACGCCAGCGCGGCCATCTCGCTCGCTCGGTGCGTGCTATGCTGCTCGCAGTCGAGCGCGTAGTGACGGCCGACGATGCCGTTTTGAGCGAGCACCCGAGCCCGCACACGCGACGGCTGTCCATGCACCCTTCCGAGCACGTCTTCCATGTCGTCGTTCGAAATGCGAGCTCCGGGAAAGAAGCTCCCTAGCCCGGAAATGTATACGGTTTCAGTCATGAGCCCCGGCGTCTCTGGGCGCAGCATACTCCGCTCGCCAGTCCGCGCCAAAGCTGATGAAATTCCGGAGAAACTCGTGTCGGGTCGATACGCGCGGCGTGGCAATAGCGTGGAAACGCCCGCCGGTACGCCCGCGCTCATTCCGGCCGGCTCGTGTAGGCCCCGCCGATTATGCGGATCGCGGTTCGGGCAATCTGGATTTCGGGGTGTGCCGGATTGCCCGTCTTGATGCGGTGATAGGAGCTCCGCCCGCGATCGGTTTGCCTTCGAAGCTGCCCGCTTCGTCGCCCCGTTTCCGCAGATCTCAGGTCTGGAGTGAGCAACGCCCTTTGAAAATGCGCCAACGAAGGGTGCGGCTAGGAGTTGGTTACAGGGACAACCGCGGGCTATCTATTAGGATAGAAGACATTTCGGGCTCGATGTCGTCGCCGATCACGGGTGATCGTCGCGGCTCGACCACGACCGTGCGCTGCATCGATGGTGCCGCGCTCGTCGTGGCCGCTATCTTGCGCAAGAATCCCCAGGCGGAAGTAATTACGTTCGAGGAAAAGGTGGCCTCGCGCTTGCGGTTGAACCCGCGGGACAGCGTGCTGACCAACGCCGAGAAGCTGGCGGCGCTTGGTGGCGGCGGCACGAACTGCAGCGCACCGCTCGCGTATCTGAACAAGAAGAAGGCAACCGGTGAGCTGGTCGTCTTCGTCTCGGATAACGTCGATTGGCGCTTCGAGGCCGGGCCGCCGTTTCCCAAGGTGCGCTAGATTGCGCCTTCGACGTAACGCACATTGGCGATCCAACCGCGTTTGCGTCTCGCCAGGCGAGCGCTGTCCTGCTCACCCTCAAAGCTCGCCCATTCTCGCTTCAAAAGGGAGGTGTCCACCCCGTTGAATGCATTGACGCTGACGACGGCGTACAGGTGCTCGTCGATGAGACGGGTCACAAGCGGTACGACGCCGCACCGAGAGCAGACATGAAATTCAGCCGTGCGCGTGCCGAAGCTGTATCGCGACACCATGGACGAATCCTGCACCGCGGCAACGAGAACGCCGGTCGGGCTACCTGTCCACACGCCACCGTGCTTGATGCAGAATGAGCACTGCATGCGCGAGCTGGACTTGAGGTGCAGACCTTCGTGACGCCGTGTCACGGCTTCCGGGTAACGCGAAGCCTTTGGGTAACTAGTGGGAAACGCCTCGCGTCCGGGCAACTAGTCACCGACCACAAAAAGCGAAAACCCGGCTTCGGGTGCCGGGTTTTCAGTCTGTCTCTGGTCTCTTATCGTCGGGGCGGGCAGATTTGCCCTCATCACGCACATTTCGCGGCTGATTCACGTGACGTGTCAATCAGTTGCGGGGTGAGGGGAGAGGCTGCTCGCGTCGGTTGAGGTGACGCGAGGTGACGCGAGGCGATGAATGGCGTCGCGGATCGCACGAGCGAGCTCGACCACGGCCGCCGCGAGGATGCTCTTGACGGTTGGGTTCGGATGTTCAAATCGCGGGGCGATTGGTCCGATGTACCACGAGATTTCTGCGCTGATTCCGAGTTCGGATTGCGGCGTGACGGGCCGTGCTCATACGAGCGCGTCTGGCCGACCGGAAGACAGTCGAGCTGCATACTTGTCCTGGCACCCCGAGCCACCCGGAGCTCAAAGCTAAGGTCCGAGGGCACCCGCGAGTGCTCTGCTGGGCCGCCGCCACGTCGTAGAACTCGTGACGGAGGTAACCGCCTTCGACCCCCTCCCGTCTCCTTCGCACGTAACGGTGCGCGGACGCCATTTCGAACTGGCGGAGTTCATTCGGGCTCGTCGTGCCCGAAGAGCCGAAGGCGCGCGGCGTCACCCTCAATAGCGAAGAGTTCTCGTCGGTGCTTCAGCAAGCACCGCTTCAGCTGACGGAGGTCTTCGCAAAGATCTGGGTCTCGTTCGAGTGCGCCGACGTTGCTCTGGTTGAATACTTGAACGAGGCGCTGCCAGCGGTTGGGGCGGTTCGTCTGGATGCACCAGTCCTCCCACGCGACCTCGGCCCACACGATCCAGTCCTCGTAGAAGAAGTTCCGGTAGACGAAGTCAAGGAACCAGCCGACCAAGTCTTGCCCACCGGTCAGGTGGACGGGGAACCGCGGCTCTCCATCTGCCTCAACGTGGACATGAGGCAGCGGCTCCTTCAGGAGCGGACCGAGTGCGCTCGTGTCGTGGTCCGCCCGCAGGTAGCGGTGCGATGCGGTGCCGTCACCGGCAGCGAAGTTCGCGATCGAGACCTCGGCCCAGAGCGCCTGCAAGTTCGCGTACTCTAGCCTCCCATCGTTCACCCGAACGACGAGAAGCAGCGCGAGGTTTTCCTCCACGGCAAGCTTTTCGACGCCGCCGACCTCGTCGATACACCGACGGATCCAGAGGTGCGCCGGCTCGCCGACCTTTCGCCGGGCTGCCCCTTCGGGCAGACTCGGAGGAAACGCGACGCGACCCGAGCGGCGCGCACCTCGGATCGTGTGGACGAGCTGTTCAAGCCTTGTCGTAAACATCACGCCGCGTCGCGCAGCTTCTGATCGATCGAGCGGGGCTCGCTGCCCTTCATGATGTGTGCACTCAGTTCGGTCTCATGCTTCGCATAGAACTTCAACGAACAGACGTCAGGCCGAAGGCTTACGGGCTTCTTCGTCTCGAGCCACACCTGGTACCGCAGCCCGACCGGATCCAGCGTGATCGCGTCGAAGGCGTCAGCGAGGTCGACCTCCTTTTCTTCGAGAGCGACCGATGTGACGCAGAGGAGCGGCTGCACCTCGAATGCCAGGTCGTCTTTGATAGCTGTGTGGAGCGAGCGGCACATGCTCGAGTGGCTTGAATACGCTTTCATTCGCATCGCAGGGAACAGTCGGTACAACGTTGCGGCTTCGCGCAGGCGGATCACCTGGTCCGAGACCCCGGATGCGAGTTGCGGAATCAACCCCTTGCCAGCCAAGAGATCGACGACCTTCTTCAGCTCGTCCTCGGCCAGACCGAGATGGACCGCAGCCCACTTCCACGACACCCAGCCGTTCTGAAGAAGGAATGTCTCGAGTGCATGACGGTGCACCAGTCGACCCGCGCCGGATGAACGTTCAACGTTGGCGTCGCCCCGGAAGCGCTCGGACCAGGTCCGAAGCGCACCGGCGAGCCGCGGATCGCCGGGTAAATCGATGCCGAGGAACTCATGGATCAGCGCGCTGCTGCACCACGGAGTGGAGAGCGTGGTGAGGCGAGCTTCGAGATCGTCCACTTTCATCAACTGCGTACGTTACCACACGCCCCGAACCGGGGCACGACGACGGGTTTTCGTGGCGTGCTCGAGTCCTTATTTTAGACGAACGTCCTCGAGAGTGGCTGCCGCCATCCGCAGGTTCACGAGGGTTGCTTGAGGGATCGCGCGTCGCGAGCGGACATGGTGTAGGGTCGCGGACCATGCCATTCCCCGTCGTGGTCGCCGTCGCGTCGCTCTTGGCAGCGGGGTGGGACAAGATCGTCCTCGCGCTCAAGGGCAAGCGGCTGGCGGTGCTCGGTGCTCGGGGGGTGGGAAAGACCCACCTCATCACGTTTCTGTCGTCCGGCTCGATCCCTGCCGAGTACAAGCAGACCCTCGCGCCCGAGAAGAAGAGCGCCCGCCGCTTCCAACTGGGCGACCTCGATCTGAAGGTGAAGGGCTCCCTCGACGTATCCGGCGACCGGGTCGCGTATGCAGAATGGAAGGCGCTACACGACGAGGCCGACGTCGTGCTCTACCTGATGCGGGCGGACCGCTTGGCGGCTGGCGATGCTGATGTTGAGAATCGCGTTCGCGATGACCTCCGACACATCGAGGATTGGCTCAAGGCCAGGAAGCCTCGACCGAAGTTCTTCGTCGTCGGCACGCATTGCGATCTCGATGCGGTGTTCGTTGGGTTGTCACCGGCGCGTAAGGGGGAATACGTCGACAGATTTCGCCAACTTCCAATCGTGAGCGAGGCGGTCCTTCGCGCCGGCGGTGCACAGGCCGCGAAGGTCGTCCTAGGCAGCATGAAGACGGTCGGCGACACCGAGGCACTCGTTTCCCAGCTCTTCATGCAGGTGGTTTCGTGACTCGGGACTTGCTCTTCTGGGCTCAGGCCCTCGACAACGCTTCCCCGGACCACCTCGCTCGGGGCGGCCAGGACCTTCCCATCGAGGACTCTGGCGGCCGCCAGGACGTCGTTTCGCGCGTGTCGGCGGTGGTGAAGACTGGCGACAAGGTCTTCAGCGAGGCCGGCGTCAACCTCACGGGCGACGGCAACCGCTTCGTCGTCGAGGTAACGAGCGTGCAGCGCGATCACGCCGGACGTGCCGCCCCGATCATATGCTTCGGTGAGTACGCCTCGCCGATCGAGGACTCGCTGTGGGTCTCCGTGGCGGCCGGGGTCGAGGACTTCGCGCGCCGCATCGGTCGTGATGTCGCGCCCGAGCGCGTCGTGGCGACGCGCCGTGCGTTCGACCAGCTAAAAAAAAAACGTCGAGGCGGAAGCTCGTTCGCCTCGGCACGGTGGGCCTGGTTGTCCTTCTGGTGGTCGCCCTGGTTTGGGCGCTCGCATCACGGGGCTCGTGAACAAGTTGGCTGCGCCTTCCGTCGGAGCTACGAGCAATGCTATTCCGCAGACGACAGGCACATCCGATGCTCCCCCACCTCGACGGGATGACGCGATGACCGCGGGCTCCTTTCCGGCGGCCCCGGCGGAGCGGAGGGCGATCGTCGTGCTCAAACAGCACGACGTCGAGAAGTGCTCCTACGAGCCGGGAGCTGCACGTGTCCTGCTGGATGAAGAGGTGTACGTCTTGCAGTTTCCTGTGCGCCAGATTGGCGAGGTGCCTGCCTCACTCCAGAACATCATCGATGCCGGACTAGCACGACCTGGGGTCGTGTTAGTCCAGAGCCCCTTCGACGCCGATTCGTACGAGGACGCTGAACTCGCGCCGCAGCGGTTTGCGCTCGCGAAGCACATGCATTTCTCGACATTCTGCATGCACCTTGGCGCAAAGGAGGTGAGTGTCAAACAGATCGTTCTTCGAACCCGGAGCGGCACGTCGACGGCCGACGTCAAGACGCAGCGCCTCGGACAGAGCGCGCAGGTTCAAGGTAGGATCGGGGAGCTAGCGCGATTCCGCGCGGAGATGAACCTTCGGGATGAGTTCTCTGGAGGGCCGGCGGATGTCGCCACGGCGGAGAAGCTGTTGCGTCGAACTGGCCTCTGGTCTGACTCGAGCCTGCGTAGCCTGCTCGACATGCGGCGTGACGCGAAAAACCAGCTCCGTACGAGGGAGCTGGCGCTTAGCCTATCTAATGAAGCGAAGACGAACCTCAGCGTCGTCGGTCGCCTGAAGGTGCCGGCCTTCGTCAGCCTGTCGGCGGCCTACGACCGGATCGCGCGGGAGCAACACGACTTCACCCTCACCGTCGTCGTCCGCTTCTGAAGCATCACTACTTTCGTTCTGAGCTGATCCCGACGATGACCAGCTGCGAGGACGTCAAGGTGTTAACGGGCGCGAGGAACCGCGGATATTCGGTGAAATTCACCGGTGAAAGCCGCGCCTGATGCCCGGTGAAAACCGCGCCTGATGCCGGTGAACAGCGCTACCCGATTGGTCTGTTGGCGCCGCGTCGCCCGGGCGTGCTTGTGGCCTTTTCGGTGACCGTTTCCTTGCACCTAAGGGGGCTCCCTCCAGGCGCTTCGAAGGCCCATGCACAGGCGGCACGAATCGCCCGACCGTGCCGCTCACGCACCGCGCGTGCGCGGAGTGGCCTGCTCCGTTCGACTTTCCGACGCGGCGTCCGATCGAGAAAGCCGTTCCGAAGGAACACTTCGGTGCGGTGGCAGAACGCGCAAACGGGTGGCAGACAAAAAGCTCAGGACGGGCGGCTGCTGTGTCGAGCTGGGGAAGCTGGCGCTTCTCGCCATTTGAGGCCTCTTTTTGATCGGGGTCCCGAGACTGATGCGTCACCGCGCGTAGGCGATCGCGATAGCGGGCCTGACGGGCCGCGTGCAGGCGCTCCGACCCCGATCTGTTGCCTGATACTGCCGGCCGGCGCGTTGTAGCGAGCTACGCCGCGCACTGCCGGCGCATTGCGGACTGCAAAAACGGCGGCCTCGATCGCACCGTCCGCACACCGCGAAAAGCCGGCTGCAGCTTCTAAAGGCGCAGGTTGTCAGCCGATTGCTTCGCAGGTTCCGACCTCTCCCGCCGGGTGTCGTGGTCGTCGTCATCGCATGCTCGCTGCTCGTCCAGCGAAACGCGCAATGCCTGCGCCTCTTGCTCGAGTTCAGCGCAGCGCTCACACGCATGATCCGTCCTCGTTGGATCTTCGTGCCCGCCAACACCTGTCCACAAGTCGTCACAGCAGGCCTGAGAGGGGAGCGTGAGGGCGTCTCGACGCCCGGGTCGCGCCAGCTCGGGCCCAGGCAGTTTTGGTGGACGGGGGTGCAGGGACTTGAAGACGCGCCATGGGGTCGGGCGCGCGCCATCGTTCATTGAGTTTTCTGGGGTGGAGTGTAAAGGGCTGCGATGCGTCAAGTTGCGCTCGGTGCCGCAGTTTGACGGTGTCGCTCAGGCAGGTCCCTGAGCCCTCCTTCGTCATCGAGGCCCCGAACGTACAAAGACCTTCAACAATTCGTCGGCGGCGGCCTGAACATAGTTCGCCTTTGTTTCGTCGTACCGGACCGTCGTCATCCCAAAAATGTCGGACGGCAGTTTGAGATCGACGCCTTGCGGCTGGACGACGAATGTTCTCTTCCTCCCGCTCGCGCCCATAAACAGGCCCAGTGTGGCCCCTCGCAGGAGGTGATGGGACAGGTAGTCCCGTCCCGGCATCCACGCCAGCGTGAGCGTGCTATTGCGAAAACGCTCTCACGGCGCCCAGCAGCACCGCGAGGGCCGTTCCGAGCGGGAACGCCAGCCGACATCGTCTATCGACCTTCGTCGCGACGTGGTCTTGCCCGCCGCGCGATAGGGTCTTTCCGTACACCGCCATGACGATCGCCAGCGCGAGACTGACGTAGCAAATCGCGTACACGCGGTCTGCCAGAGTTAGGTACTCGACTTCAGGAAGACTGCCGGCCTCGGCCAGCTGAAAGGCGATTGCGGCCAGGAGGCAAGTCACGCCAACCGCCACTCGCGAGTTCAGATCGGCAGGGTCAATCCAGAAGACCGAAAACGCGACGACCATGATGACCAGCAACGGCAGAAAAAACTTGGTCAAATGGAAGGTGACGTGTCGCCGGACTGGCAGGCCGAAGGTGGCGTAGTCGTATTCAACACGCCCGCCGTCTTCTTTGATGCGGCGAGAGCGACGGCTGTACTGGAGTCCATCCTCCACCTTCCAGCTCGACAGTTGCGCTTTGGCTTCCTCGTCGAAATCCGAAACAGTTGGGTGTGTTGAGTACGCTGCCTGCTGCTTGTTGAACCACGCATCGGAAAACTCGAGCGTGAGAAGCTGATGATCGAAAGGGAACGTTCGAAGGTTGTAGTTGCTTTGCAGCGTCGAGCGAATTCGGCGCGTCCGGCTGCACCGGCCGCTCACAAATTCAGTCGTGTCGAACTGCTCCGTCTGACGAGCGACCTCGTTCACTATTTCCGTAACTGGCGTGAAGCCCGCAACCGCCTGCCACGATTCGCTCAAGTAGAAATCGGCGTTCCAGGTGCCGGCCTTTTCGTCGACGCCATACAGTCCGACGAGTAACACGCCGAGTTGCACGGTCGCCGGGACGCTCAGCGTGTCGGCCGGCTCGGCTGGGCAGCACTGCGCGGGCCCACTGCACGACGGCGGTCTCGCCAACGCGCCTCGTGAGACAAGGAGCAGAGCTAGGAGCACGAAGAAGCGGCCAGCGGCTCGCGCCATTCGGCGGCCGATCTTCAGCATACGGTCAGTCATCGTTGCTCGCCGTCGGCATCGTCCCGTAGGAGGCTGTTCATTCCCAATCCCAGAAAAGGCAAACAGATCGCCTGCTACCGTAACAGGAACGCTAACGACAATCGACCTGGATGCGTTCGCGAGCGTGCTGTCTGGCGCGTCCGTTGCGCGGCCCTGCGCTCTGCTCGTCGCCACTGCTGCCTATGGTGCAATCGACCGAATCCCGGTAGCGTCCAAGATCAACGATGGCCGAGATCCCGACTTTTGATGACTACATGAGGCCTATCCTGGTCGCGCTGCTCCGCCTTGGTGGCTCCGCAACGATTCAGGAGCTGTACGAAGCGGTCGTCGACGAAATGAAGCTCACCGAGGAACAACTCTCGCTGCTCCATGATCCGGAACGCGGTGGCCAAACTGAGGCGGCCTATCGGATGGCGTGGGCGCGGACGTATCTGAAGAAGGCGGGATTTCTAACGAACAGCGAACGCGGTGTCTGGGCGTTGACGCCGAGAGGTCGCGAGCAAGATATCGATCCCGGGCGGGTTCTGGACCAAGTCCGCGCGGAGTACGCGGCAGGCAGGGCGTTGGTAGCCATCGACGCCCCAGGAGCGTCCGACGGTGATCCGGTGACAGCCGGTGCAATCCCGGAAGGTGATGAGCCGATCGCCCCCGAAACCTGGCGTCAGCGCCTCACCCGCCGGCTTCTCGCCATGCCGCCTGCCGCCTTCGAGCGACTTTCTCAGCGCATCCTGCGCGAGAGCGGGTTCGTTGAAGTGAAGGTGACCGGGCAGTCCGGCGACGGAGGCATCGACGGCATCGGCATTCTGCGCCTGCAGCGCGTGGTTAGCTTTCAGGTCCTTTTCCAATGCAAACGATACCAGGGAACGGTCAGTCCCAAAGAGATCCGTGATTTCCGCGGCGCCATGGTTGGGCGTTCGGACAAAGGGCTGTTCCTAACTACTGGTTCATTCTCGAGGGCGGCACAGGAGGAGGCCACCCGCGATGGTGCGCCCCCAATCGACTTGATCGACGGCGAACGTCTGGCCGACTTGCTCAAGGAGCTTGGGCTTGGTGTCCAGACTGCCATGATCGAAAAGATCGATGTCGACGAGGGATGGTTCGACAGCATTTGAGCCGCCTCCAGTAGACCTGCTCCCTGTGCCAGTGGGCGCTGATCGAGCGAAACGTTGCGGCGTCGCGCTTGCACCTACGGCAGGCGATTGGGCGTTGGGTACAAACGCCCGTCGCGAACCTCCAACGCCTTCGTTCGCATCAACACCTGGAGTTGCTGCGAGGCGATGCTGCGGACTTGAGCGCCCACGGTTTTGAAACCCAGGAGCCGCAGCGCTTCGGCCAAAAGCCGTTCCTCGTCGATGCCCTGATTCGCGTGAGCCGCAGCTGTGACTGCGGCGCGCACCTCCAACGGGGGTAAGTGCTCAGCCTTGCGCAGCGTTGAAGAGGTCGTGTTTTCTCGATCGCGCGGGACCACTGGTCGCCCTGGAACGCTGAAGAACTCGGCATCGCTGCTGGCTTGGCTCCGCAGTTCGAGCCAACGCAACGCTTCGTCAACAGCTCCGCTAATTCGCGAACCAGTGCGGGTCAGACCCCACAGACCAGTTACGCGCTTGGCAACCTCGTCTCTGTGTACGGGGCCCTCGATGTCCAGGATTTGCGCAATGACGCTGGCCAGGTGGGCGACGGGCAGTTCATAGATTGGCGTCGCCGGCGTTTGGAAGCTCGCTTCCACGTACCGACTGACGCTAGGCAACGGAGGGGCAACGCTCGTCGGAGCGTGCCTGGGGAGTTCCGTCGTCGCCGCTACCGTCGTCGCCGCACGTTTCGCCGACCGTGGCGTAGCCCTGAGCTTGGCCAGCGTTTCCACGATCTTGCGTGTTTGGCTCACCGAATCGCGGAACCAGTCAGTGCTCCAGACACGCGCGATGCTCCAGCCTCGGTCTTCGAGCACCTGCTGCCGCAACCGGTCGCGGTCCCGGGCGCAGCGGCTCGAGTGATATTGTGCGCCGTCGCATTCGAGCCCGAGCAGGTAGCGCCCAGGTGTCTCCGGGTCACGCACGGCGAGATCGATGAAGAAACCGGCCACTCCCACCTGGCTATCCACCACATAGCCGTGCTTCTGCACTGCGAGGGCCACTTGTTCTTCGAATGGTGAATCAAAACCTTTGCCGCTGACCAGACCAACATCGTGGATGCCAGTCGCCGCATACTGTAGGAACTGCTTCAGAGCTACGACCCCGCGCGCGTTCGATCGATTGACGTCAATGTCGTCCGCAGAAATGGACGCGAATACCCGGCAGCACTCGCGGGCACGCGTGATGAGCACGTTAAGCCGGCGCTCGCCGCCGTCATTGTTCAACGGACCGAAGCTCATGCTCATGTACCCGGAGCTGTCGCGACCGTAGCCAACAGAGATGAAGATCACATCGCGCTCGTCACCCTGGATACTTTCGAGATTCTTTACAAAAAAAGCGTCTTGCCCGCTGCGCGCGCAGAAGGTTTCAAGCTCAGGATGGCGCTTTCTTAGACCTTCCAGCTCGTCGAGCACGGCGTCGCGCTGGGCCATCGAGAAGGTCCCGACGCCGAGGGAAGCGCCTGGCGTTTCGCGGGCGTGGACGAGAATATGCTCCGCGACTACGTGAGCTTCTCGTCGGTTGGTTGCGGTGTTCCCGCGATCAAACTGTCCGTCAGCTACGTGGTGAAACTGAAGCCCACCGCCGGCGCCGGCCTGGTGCGGGCTCGGCGGGATGAACAAGCGCCCGTCGTAGAACTCTCGGTTTGAGACCGCGATCAGCGAATGGTGCCTGCTCCGGTAGTGCCAGCGGAGCATTCGGGCGGGCACGCTCTGTGCCAGGCATAGAGCCAGGATGCTCTGAACGTCTCCCAAGCTGTCTTCGTCGTCCGAGCTATCTTCTGTCGCGAGCCGCTGAAAGAAGCTAGTGGGCGGCAGTTGTTTCTCGTCGCCGACCACGACGATCTGTTTGCAACGCGCTATCGCGCCGAGCGCATCCACAGGTTGCACCTGACTGGCTTCATCGATGAGAAGCAGATCGAATTCGATGGCGCCAGGATGAAGGAACTGGGCCACCGAAATGGGGCTCATCATGAACACTGGCTTAATGGCTTGAACGCTGCGGCCCGCTTGGGTGAGCAATTGACGCAAGGGCAAATGGCGGCGTTTTTTGCTCATCTCCTTTCTGAGGATGCCCATCTCACCAGCGTCGCCTTGGTGAATCGGCAGGCCTCGCGAATGCGCTTGGCAGACCTCGTACTGCGCCATGCGCAGTCGCTCGCGATCTAGTACCTGAAATCTCTCGATCACTTTCGCGTGCGTGCCGCTGCTGAGCGACAGTTACTTCTCCCCAGCGACGACAGTTACTTCTCCCCATCCTGAGGCGCACCGATAGGGCGCCGCCATCGGCCGCGAGGGCGGATCATGTGGCGGTGAGCACGACGGACGCGCAG
>JBDTJC010000271.1:0-25440 GCA_039936055.1 Polyangiaceae bacterium
TGGTCGCGGCCAAGGCAGCGCGGAACTCCTTCTGCAGGCCATCGCGCGTGATGGATTTGTCGTTGTAGAAGTAGTTTCCTTCTTTGGTGACCGTCACCACGTAAGTCTTGGCTACGGTCTCGTCCGAGGACGCCGTTTTGGGCAGCTCCACCTTCAGGCTCTGGGACACGATGTACGTCGCCGAGACCATCATGATGATGAGCAACACCAGCACCACGTCCACCATCGGCGTGACGTTGATGCCCACGATGCCGCCGCGCCCCGCGCGGCCTTGAGTGACCCCAGCCATGGGCTTACTCCGTCGCCTCGGCGAGCTTCACCGAGCTCCCACTGGCGTGACCGTTCAAGTGCGCCAAATCATCCACAGAATCGCGGTCGGCGAGTGCTTCGGACTGTGCGGCGGCGTGTACGCCCTGAGCCGCGCGGTCCTCCGCGCGCACGTAGGCCGTGAGCAACTTGGTTAGAGAAAGCGCTCCGGACTCGACTTCACCAATGCGCTTTTGAATCGCGTTGTAGGCAACGACCGCGGGCAACGCGACGAACAAGCCGACGCCCGTCGCCACCAGCGCTTCGGAGATGCCCGCCATCACGCCGCCCATGGCTTGCGTGTTTTGCCCCGCGTCACCGAGCGCGTGGAAGGAGATGATCACGCCCAGCACCGTGCCCAACAGACCGACGAACGGCGCGTTGTTGCCGAGCGTACCGAGCAGATTAGTCCCGCGTTCGAGCTCGGTTTTCACGCGCGAGAGCTCGGAATCCACCGCGTCCGTCATCGCGCCTGGACCACCAGCGGCCCAGCGCAGGGCCTCCAGCGCCACGCGCGCTTCGGTCGCTTTGCTGCCGCTGAGCAGCTTATCGGCAGCGTTCAGGTCGTGCTCCTGCAGGTGCTTGCGTAGCTGCGTGCGCAGGGCCCCTGTATCGGCGCGGTGCCGCCTGAAGAACAGGTAGCGCTCGAACATGGTCGAGAACGACACCACCGACAAAAACAGCAACAAATACAGCACCCAGCTCGAGCCGAGCAGGGCCACCTTCAATAAACGTTCGATCAACATGGCTTGCCTCTTGGTGCTTCACTGCACGGTAAATTCGGTAACGAAGAGCCCGAGCTGAGTGCCCGCATTGGCGTCCACGGCGAGCAGTTCGCCCGTGCGCTCGTAAGTGTCGGCCAGGTGCAACGCACCACCATCTTCGGACGGCACCCGTTGGTTCAAGGACAGTGTGAACCGCACCGCTGCCTGGCCGCAGGCATCAAACAAGTCCGCGTACACCAAGTAGGTACCGGGACTCGGCGCGTCTTGCCAAACTAGGTTTTCGCGGCGGTGTGCGGTGTCGACGCAGCCGCGTAGCGCGTCCGTGTCGAAGATGCCCGTCCCTTTGGCGGAGGGATCCACGTGTCCATCCACGGCGACCGCGGTGCTCGGATGCTTGGGGTCGACCACTTTACCCTCAGGGGTGATGACGCGCAGATCCAAATCTACGGGAGCATCCCAGGCCAAGCTCACGACTGACGTGGGCGGGAGCGATGCCGGCGAGCAAGCGCTCAGGTTGTCGGGAATCTCCGAAGCCACGCACAGATCCGCCTCGGTCTGCGTGCCGCCGTGCCCGGCGCCATCGATGGCAACCGCCGCGAGCGGATGAAGTCCCGCGGGAATATCGGCCCCGAAATCCAACGTGGCGGACCAAGTGAAGGTGCCGGGGCGCGTGGGATCTTGGCCTGTCACCGGTACGATCCAGTACCCGCTGCCGAGATCCAAAAACCGAATGCCCACGGCTACGGCCTCACTCGAGGTCGAGCCGCTGACCACAAAGCCGGTATCCGACTCGCGGATGATGCTGCCAGCGACGTTCAGAGAGAGCGACGGCGGTGACGACGCCACGTGGGCCAGCGATGCCTCGTTGGTCAGTGGTTTCGAGCCAGGCAGGGCCCCGCTATGAAACTGAGTGTTGCGCGTCGAGCCGTAGCCAACGCGCACCGGCTCGGTGAGCCCCGTGGTCTGCGGCTGTCCCGAGCAACCAAGGGCCAAGATGCCGAGTGCTAGGCTCAAGAGCAGCGCTCTCATAGATCCACCTGCAAGCGCACGGTCGCTTGATTGTTCTTGGCGTCGGTGGGCACGCCACGCGAGTCCTTCGCGAGATGGTCTTGCACGAAGTCGTACTGGAAGGAAAGCCGTGCGCGGTCTCGCAAGCGCAGCGCGACCAGCGGTGAAAGCGTGCGCACTCCGAGCGAGGTCGACACTTGGTGACCACGCCGACTCTCGAAGAAATCCGCGTTCGGATCGTAATAGCCGGCGCGAAAGCCGACCTGACTCCACTCGCTGATCTCCTGCGTCAGCGCGAGGTAGCCGCCGGCCTCACGCACGTCATTCCCGCCCGCGCCCGGATCGGCGATGAGGTAGCCACGATCCAAATTCGAAGCCCAAAAGCCTTCCGCGACGAGCCGCGTGCTGCCGATGTGAGTGTGGAGAGAGACCTCGAGATCGAGGGCGTACGCCCAACGCTTGAAGTTGAGTGAGGGCGTGGCTGCCGTACCGGGGACCGCCTGCAATTCATTGGGCTGAATGGCGCGGTCTTCGTTGATGTCCAGCCAGGTGAAGCTCGGTTTCGTGGCAGCGGCGCCGGCGTGGAAACCAGTGCCTTGATAGAACGAGCTGCCAGCCGAAATCGCAAGCGCAGAGAGCGGCTGCGTCTCGATACCGACGCGACCCGAGTAGTCTTTCGCGCTGTTCGGGTCGCGCGGGAAGCGCCCAGGCAAATTGTCGACCGGTTCCCCGTTGATGATCGCGAACGCGTAGCGCAGAAATGATACTGCGCCGGACAGCTTCACGCCCACGTCCATCTCCGTGGGGAACAGGGCAGACGAACCGAGCGAGCGCTCCATGAACGGGCGCACGCGTGCGGACTCCAGGATCTCGAACCCGAACGGGACGTCCGTCACGCCCATCGTGAGCATCACGAGGGGCGGAAAATCCTGCCCGTTGTGACCTCGGTACAGCAAAGAACCTTCGGCGCGGCGAATACCCACGCTCACGCCGCGCGTCGTATTCGCGTCCAGCTCCAGCGTGGCATTCGCGTATTCCCAGCCGCGGTCCAAACGCAAGCGCCCGCGGCGTAAGCTGAAGCGATTCTGATTCAGCGGCGCGCCGCTTTGGTCCAGTTGGCTTTCCGAGCTCTGATTGACCTCGAATTGCGTTTGCAGGTAGCCGCTGATGCGCGTGCCGGTGGGCACGGGCCGCGAGAGCGCGTTCTTCTCGAGATCGACGGAGCGAGCACTGATCGACTCCTCGGTGTGTGCTTGCGGTGCGGGCGGCGGAACTGAATGCGTAACCCGCGCCCGCTCCATGCTCTCGACCCGTTGTTTGAGCTCGGCGAGCTCGCGCTTCAGTTCGCTGTCGTCAGCGCTTGGCGTGGCCTTCGGTTCGGGGCTCGCAGCGGGCAGCGGTTTGGCCACCGTTGCCCCTGGTACAGCGACAGGGTTCGCAGGCACTTCGAGGTCGTCGCTGTCGGAAGCGGCGGGGGGTGGCGCGGTTTGAGCGAACACGGTGAGCGACCACGTGAAGGCGGCGGCGGCCGAGAGCGGGATGAAGCGGATGGGCTTGAGCACGGTCGAATTCCAAGGCGAAAAAAGCGGACGTGCGCGCCCGACGGGCCGGGCGTGAGCAGTCGGGCTTTTTGGAAAACATTTGCGAAGTGGGTTTAGGATTCAAAGCGAGAACGCTGAAACGAAACGAGGAGCGAGCGGGGTCAAGCGATCGCTCACGTGCCCCGCTCGCGCATTCACGGCAGGCTCGGCAACGTGGCGTGCGTGCCCAAACGCTTCACGTTGTCGAAAGCCGACCGCTGTGAAGTGGAGGTCTGGTTGAAGAAGCCGACGTCCGTGCTGGGGCAAGCGGCGGGGGTGCCACCGGAACCAGCCATGCCACCGGAGCCGCCGCCTGGGCCTTCACCCGCAGCATTGCCGCCGGCCGCGCCGCCTTGACCCGCTTCGCCGGCATCACCCGTGGGTGTGCTGCCGCCGTTCGAGTTGGTGCTGCCACCTTGGTCCGGAGTACCGGCATCGCTGTTCGAATCCCCCGCTGAACCGCCATTTTTCGCGCCGCCGCCGCCGGTATTGATGACCGGATTGGTAGGAGCTGCGTTTCCGCCATCCGAGGAGCACGCGGCGAGCGGGCCCAGCACCCCGCCTGCGACCAGAACGAGTCCCACGAGGCGCGACTGCGACAGATATTTCAAGTGAGTCATCAGTAAGCCTCGCAAAATCCGTAGTGGCACTTCGTGGCGCCGGGCTTCTTGCAGTCCGTGTCCGCGGTGCATTCGTCACAATTCTTCTTGCCGCTCGCAAGCGACTCGAACGAGCAACCGCACGGCACCGGCGGCGCGTAGCAACTGAGGGAGCCAAAGTCCGTCGCACGCTGCACTTGCATCGCGCACAGCGGAATGCTGCCCGTCGTCACGATCGCGCCGTTTACGTCCGCATCTGCAGGAGGCGCAATGTCACCGGAGAAATAACCGATGAAGTTCTTTACATCCGCGTTGCTGATTTGGCTGAGCGTGGCGTGCGTGTTCGAACCGCTCACCTTGGTGAAGAACTGGTTGACGTCCCACAGGTAATATTGGCCCGTGCGAATGTTGGTCTTGTCGAAGGCGTCCGGCGTGGAATCAGGCCAATAACCGGCGCTCTGGCCAGTGTGCTGATAGGCCAGGGTGTGCACTGTTGCGCGGTTTTTGTCGGCGGTTGGGCCCGAGGTGAAGCCAATCGCATTTTGCGCTTTACCTTGCCCGGCCGCCCAAACGAGCGAATCAACCGTGCCTTGATTGGAGTCTTTGCCGTCTAGAGCGTGCACGGCGGTTTGAGTCGAGGCCGCGGCGAAGTCTGCCGGGAACGTGGCCGCCGGACCGCCCAAGGTTTGAATCGTGCCGCGCACGAACTGCTGCACGAACGACGTGCTCTTGCGCTGGATGATGTAGTTCTTGTCAGTCCAAGGGATCGGCTGACTGGCACCGCCGATTTGAGTCGCGTCACCAAAACCGAACACGAAGTACAACGCTTCCGTACTGATCGACGTTTCGGTCGAGTCCTTCGGAACAATCACGTTCACGCCCTGCGCCGGCCCCGCGAACTGGCCGATGCCTGCGGGCAGTGTCTCGCCGAATAGCGCGAGGCTGCCGCCCGTAGTGCCAAAGTCGATTGCTTGCCCTGCGATCGCGTCCGTTGCGGTGCAAGTGGGCGGCGTGGCCGCAGTCAGGTCCGCGGCCGCCAGCCAATACTTGAACGGCGCGGCCGTTTTGCCGGCAGTTCCGGCGACGAAGGCGTCGTAGCCCGGCTGCGCGCCCGGGTCCGAATAGAACACCGTGATGGGCGGGTTCGCCTTGCTCAACAAGTACGCCACCTTGGCCAGCGTGGGCGTGACCGCGCTGCCGCCCGCACCGAAAATCACGTGCGTCAGGCTGTTCTGGGTGATCACGTCAGCGCAGGTCACAGCCCCCGCGTGGCCAGCGCCCGCGAGACCTGCGAGACCGACCGCGAGCGCGACGGTCTTGGGTCCTAGTCTAGTTTTCAAAGCCATACTCAGTTACCTCTGTCCTAGTGTTTCGTTGACGGTATCGAGACTTCTCGGTTGGCAGCATGTGAGTCCGACGCAGCTGCGCCTTGCACTGCATTCAGCCGGGCGAGCAGCGCGGTGAACTTGGAGGGCCCACAGCGACTCATCAGGATGCAGCGGCTACCGCGTTGTTTGGCTAACCGGCGCGCGCGCCAGACAGCCGCGTGGCTGTTCACGTCCGTAACGACGATGACGAGATCCGAGCGCTCGACGAGCGTGTCCAGGGATGCCGCGCCGCGGCCAGCAAGGTGACCGTCGTGGTGCTCGAAGTGGTGCCCGGCACGCTGCGCGAGGCCTTCGTAAACCCCCTCATTGCGGTCCAACCCGCCAACGATGCCGATGTGCATGGCAACTCCATGGACTTGTCTCTTTCGCTCTTTTAGGCCCGCCGCCGCGGTCAGAAGACTTACTCTATCGACTTGATATACTTTTAAGCCGCGGTCGGTCAAGCCCGTTTTTGTTGGTTTTTCTCGGGCTAGCTAACTGGAGAAGACGCCGCGGCTCGGTAAGCGTTTAACTTCACTCGGGAAATGGGGCGGCGTTGGCGTCTTCTGCAGTACACAATTTTCTTCAGCGGTAGGGTTGCGGGGAGACGCGCAAGGGCGGACGGCGGTGTAGTCCTTCGGGAAGCGCTGCTCGAGCTCCTTCGGGTCCTGCACAGACGGGATGCTCACCACGTCGTCGCAGTCTTGCCAGTCGCCAGACAACTTGCAGATCAGCGATCGCGGACGGCGAAACGCGCTTCCGTCCGCTAACTGAGACGATGACTCGAACCTAGCGGATGCCGCTCAGCGCAACGCGATGTTCGGGTCTTTGGGGCGCGGCAGATTGAACCAGATGCTGTCGCAAAACTCGAGCTCTTCGCTAGACAGCTGCAGGGTCGCGCCAGGCAAGCTTTGCTTGAGCTGCTCGGCGCGGCTGGCGCCGAGGATCGCGCAGGTGATGCCGGGTTGCGCGAGCACCCAGGCCAGCGCGACCTCAGTGAGGGAGCGATTGCGTGCGCTGAAAAAACGCTTCAGCGATTCCACCGCTTCGAACTGCGCTTCTTGCCAATAGCGTTGTTGATAGAACTTGCCGGCTTGGTTCAAGGAGAACCGCGTGCCCTCGCTCACGGTCTGCCCCGGCTGATAGCGCCCGGTCAGGAAGCCGCCCGCGAGCGGGTTGTACACGATCAACCCAAGGCCCTCGGCGCGGCACAGCGGCGCGATCTCGTTCTCGATTTCGCGGTACAGGATGTTGTAACGGGGCTGATTGCTTTCGTACCGAGCGAGGCCGTGTTTGTCGCTCGTCCACAGTGCTTTCGCTAGCAAATGCGCGGGGTAATTGCTGCACCCGAGGTAGCGAACTTTGCCTTGGTGCACCAAGTCATCCAGCGCGGCCATGGTTTCTTCGATGGGCGTTTCTGGGTCGGGTTGGTGCGTTTGGTACAGGTCCAGGTAGTCCGTTTTCAGGCGGCGCAGGCTGGCCTCAATGGCGGACACGATGTGTTTGCGGGACAGCCCGACATCATTCGGCCCCTCCCCCATCTGCCCTCGGCACTTACTTGCCAGCACGATCTTGTCGCGCAGCTTGCGCTCCGCGATCCATTTGCCGACGATGAGTTCGGTACTGCCGCGCATTTCCGGGGTGGCGCCGAGCGGGTACACGTCCGCCGTGTCGAAGAAGAACACGCCGGCCTCGTACGCTTTGTCCATGATCGCGAAGGACGCGGCGTCATCACATTGATTGCCGAAGGTCATTGTCCCTAGGCAAATCTCGCTGACTTTGAGGCCGGTGCGGCCGAGGCGCTTAATTTTCATGATCGATCATTTGGCATGGTGTGTTTTGAGCCAATCCAGCAAGCGCTTCCAAGCGTCCCGCGCGGATCCGTCGTGGTAGCTCGGACGGTAGTCAGAGAAGAAGGCGTGGCCCGCCTCCGGGTACAGGTGAATGCTGGAGGCTTGAGCGGCCATGACCGACGAGGACGCGAGCGCGTGTGCTTGTTGCTCCACGGTATCTACGGCAATGCCCTGGTCCTTGGCGCCGTACAGACCGAGCACGGGCGCTTTCAGCTCAGCGACGACGTCTGCCGGGTTCTTGGGATGCAGCTCGTCCCTATTCCCGACGATTTTGCCGTACCAGGCGACGGCGGCGTTGAGCGCCGGCTGATGTGCCGCGTACAGCCAAGTAATGCGACCCCCCCAACAAAAACCAGTAATTGAAAGCTTGGTTGGGGCCGCGTGGGGATCCTTCTTTGCGAACGCCACGGCGGCATCCAAGTCAGACAAGACTTGCGCATCCGGCACTTTGGACACCACTTTGGCGATGATGTCCTTGAAGTCCGTCATCTTCGATACGTCCCCCTGGCGCGCGAAGAGCTCCGGAGCGATCGCGTAGTAGCCTTCTTTGGCTAAGCGCCGACACACGTCCTTGATGTATTCGTGCACGCCGAAGATCTCGTGCACGACCAAGATCACCGGCACCTTGCCTTTGGGCTTGAGCGGCAGCGCGCGGTAACCAGGAATGCTACCCGCGCTGGTCGGGATCATCACCTCACCCGCTTCGAGGCCGTCCGTGTCCGTCGTGAGCGCAGAAGCGGCAACCGGCATCACTGCCGTGGCGAAGCCGGTGCTCAAAGTGGTTACTCGGACGTCCCGGCGCAACGGTAGGCGGAACGAGTGCTCAGCGTCAGTCATGATCGGCATCACCTTTCGAACCGAAACAATGCCACAAAACCGAGGCCATTGGCGCGGCTTCGAAACTCTGCGCACGCTGCAGATATGCCGCACTTGTTCGACCCAATCACGATTCGTAGCGTCACGTTTCGCAACCGCATCGGAGTATCACCGATGTGCCAGTACAGCTGCCAAGACGGCTTTGCGAACGATTGGCACTTGGTGCACCTCGGCTCGCGCGCAGTGGGTGGTGCGGGCCTAGTGATCGCGGAAGCCACGGGTGTCGAGGCGCGCGGCCGCATCTCCCCAGGGGATTTGGGCATCTACAAAGACGAGCACGTGGCGCCGCTCGCGCGCGTGGCAAAGTTCGTCTCCCAGCAAGGCGCGGTGGCTGGGATTCAGATTGCACATGCGGGCCGCAAGGCCTCCACCGGTTTGCCCTGGGCTGGCGGCAAACCGCTGACGAAGGAGACCGGCGCATGGGAAATCGTCGGCGCGAGCGCGATTCCGTTCGCCGTGGGTTACGAGATACCGAGCGCGCTAACGCCCGAGGAGATCGCCGGCATTCGCGACAAATTTCGCGCGGCCGCGGTGCGCGCCAAAGATGCTGGCTTTGGTTATTTGGAAATTCACGCGGCGCACGGCTATTTGCTGCACAGTTTTCTATCCCCGCTCTCGAATCACCGCTCGGATCAATACGGCGGCCCGTTCGACAATCGCGTGCGCTTCCTGCTCGAAGTCGTGCGCAGCGTGCGCGAGGTGTGGCCGCAGGATCGCGTGCTGGGCGTGCGGCTCTCGTGTACGGATTGGGTGGAAGGCGGCTGGACGAGCGAAGACACCGTACGCCTCGCTCAATTGCTCGAGCTCGCGGAGGTGGATGTGCTCGACTGCAGTTCGGGTGGGAATGTGCCGAAGGCCCCAATCCCCGTGGGCCCGGCATATCAGCTGCCTTTCGCCGAGGCCGTAAAACGCGCCACGTCCAAGCTGCGCGTCGCCGCGGTGGGAATGATTACCGAACCCACCCAAGCCGACGGCATCATCGCCGCCGAACAGGCAGACTTCGTCTTCCTAGCCCGTGAATTCCTGCGCGACCCATACTTCCCGCGCAGCGCGGCCGCCGCTTTGGGTCACAAGCTCACGCCACCCGCGCAGTACGGCCGCGCGTGGTGAGCGGCTAGTTCAGGTCCGCGCGGCGCCCGGCGCTGGGCGCCACGCTATCCAACACGGCTTGCAGGCGCTCGGTGAGCATGCGTAGGCGTTCGGCCGGGTCCGGCTCTTCGAGTACGCGTTGGCTCGCCTCGGCATCACCGACCAAAGCGCCTGCCAAACGGTCCGCATAGGCGCCTGCGCCCTCAGCGCCGCGGGTGAGCGTGCGCAGATCACGGACATTTTCCGGGAGGTGCGGGCCGAGCTGGTTCCAGAGCGAGATCAGCTGGCGTTGCCAAGCGCTGGTCACCGCCGGATCCGAGGGCGAATCCGCCACTTCCTCCACGTGCATGCGGCGGTATGGGAGATCCGAAGGCAGCTCTTTGACGATGCGCACGACGGCCAGGCCACGCAGCGTGATGTCGTAGCGGCCGTCGCGATGCGCCACGGATTCAATGACCGAGCCAAGGCCGCAGATCTCGAACACCGGCGGGCGACCTTCATAGTCCTCTTCAAAGCCCGGCTTGAGGCGCGCGATGCCCATCAGTTGCTTGCCTGCCAGCGCGTCACGCGTCAGCTCGCGGTAGCGCGGCTCGAACACGTGCAGCGGGAGCAGCGCACCGGGGAAGAGCACGACATTGGGCAGCGGGAAAACCGGCAACGCCGTCAAATCCGCGGGTGCAATCCCTGAGGGTGACATCGGCCGGCATCCTTGCACAGCGCCACGGAAACTACCATCGACGCCTACCTCGCGCCCCGGGTGCAGCTGGGCGACGATCGATGCGACGGTTATTTCGAGACCTGATCCAGGCGCCCGAGCCGGCGTAGCTCCGGCGCGCGCCACCAGGTGATGCCCGTAACGAACAGCGTCATCGCGCCGCCGAACACCACCGAAGGCACCACACCGAGCAAACGCGCGGCCACGCCCGACTCGAATGCTCCAATTTCGTTCGAAGAACCAATGAAGATCTGATTGATCGAAGCCACGCGCCCGAGCAGGTGCCCCGGCACGCGCAGCTGCAAGAGCGTACTGCGAATCACCACGCTGAACATGTCCGCGGCGCCGCTGGCCCCGAGCAGTGCGATCGAAAGCCAAAAGCTTTTCGATACACCGAAGCCAATCGTGAGTACGCCGAACAACACCGAAGCAATCAGCATTGCCCGCCCGGCTTTTTGCAGCGGCCGTCTGGAAGCGAGCGCTATTGAAGCTGCTAGGGCGCCGATGGCCGGCGCCGCGCGCAACAACCCAAACCCCCGTGACCCCACCGCCAAGATCTCGTTGGCATACACGGGCAAGAGCGCAGTGGCCCCTGCAAACAATACGCTGAACAGGTCCAACAAGAGCGCGGCGAGCAGCAAGCGATCACTCGCCAAGTAGCCGAAGCCCTCGCGAATGCTGCGCCTCATGGACTGCCCAGATTTCGGCGTCATAGACTGCTTGCGCAGCCTGGGAATGCGATACATGGCGAGCCACGCGCAGCTCAGAACCACACCTGAGAGCAGGTACGCGTTCTGCGGCCCCACCGCCGCGTACAACAAGCCACCCGCGGCCGGTCCCGAGATCATCGCCAATTGAAACGAGCTCGTGCGAATCACGACCGCCTTGGCATACAAGGACTGCGGCAGAAGTTCCGCATTGAGCGCGGCCCGTGCCGGCTGCAAGAAGCTTCGGCACACGCCGAGCACCATGACCACCGCGTAGATCGCAAGCTTGTGCTGCACCACGCTCAGCCCGCCCTGCCTCACCGTTAGGCAGAACAGCGCAGCGGACCCGAGGATCATGACGACGAGCGTCAGCAGCGCGATGCGCCGTCGATCACGCGCGTCCGCAATGTGCCCGCCCACGAGCGCCAGCGAAATGAACGGCAAAGCCTCGGCCAAGCCGACCGCACCGAGCGACAGTGGGTCGTGCGTCAGCTCGTAAATTTGATACGAAACCACCGTGGTTTGAATCTGATTGGCCAGCGCGACCAAGACGATGCTCACGATGAACTCGCGAAAGCCGGGCAACCGCCAGATATCCGGCGGCGAAGGAGGATCCAGGAGATCCAAGACTCAGATGGAGTAGCGCGCGACCGGCTTATTGCCAGCGGCGGCTTCGCGCACCCGCGCGGCGACATCCGCCAGCGTGGTGCCTTCCAAGATCTTCAGTGTGGATTGATGCATGTCCTTCAGCACCAAGCGAATGCCACACGTGCGCTCGTCTTCGCAGCCTTCACAGCGACGGTAGGCGGTTTGGCTCAGGCAGGGCACGGGCGCGATTGGGCCATCCAAAATGCGGATGATGCTGGCCAGGTTGATGTCTTCCGGACGACGCCGGAGCAGGTAGCCACCGCCGCGCCCCTTCTTGCTATCCAGAATGCCGTGCTGTTTCAGCTCACGCAGGATCAGCTCCAAGAACTTCTTGGGGATGCCTTCGCGCTCGGCGATGTCCGCAATCAACATCGGCTCTGTCTGGTCGACAGATGCGAGCAAGGCCAACGCCTTGAGCGCGTATTTCGTCTTCATCGTGAGCATGCCGCTGCCGAGTAAGCTACTTACCCGATAGGCTGGGGCCGAGCACGATTTTTAACGAATCAGGCGAAAAGTAGACCGTCGCACCATCGTCGCCGGGAGAACCCCGCGGCTCGCTTCGCTCTTGCCGCCTTCAGGGGGTTATTTCGGAGGAGTCTCGAACTGAAGGGGCAAGGAGCGGCAAACCGCCTCGACGGGGCGCGACGACGACGATGCGACGGGAAGTCTGTGGTGTGGGTCACGCCGGACGCTAGTCGCGCGCCGACATGTAGTGTTCGCGAAGCAGCAAGCCACGACCCGGAATGTTGGTCGCGCTGACGTCTGCGATGTAGTCGGTGAAGCGGTACTCAACGATGGCGGTGTGCATCGGACCCGAGGCCAGGTAGTCCGCCGTGCGGTCACCTGCTTGGCGCGTCGGCGCCCCGAGTTGCTGCTGCATGGCGGACACGATGCTGCCCATTTGCGCGGCGGCTGCAACGCCACTCATGCCGTGACGCCAAGCGCTGATGTTCACCAGGTGCTCGGTGGCGGGCGCGAAACCGAAGTCCAACTGATCCACCGGCGCCCCCGTCTCCCTGTCACCAAAGGCGGTGACCGGAACGTCAGTGCAACGCATCAAACCAGTACGCAGCTCATCGCAGTTCAGATCATGCTTTGCGGCCCAGGCTTTGACGTCACTCAGCGTCATGCTGTCCAACGCAAACCCGAGCGCGGGCCGAGACGCTGCCGCCTCGACCCCGCGCAGGGCACGCGCGCTGCTCAGGCGAGCCACCTCCACGTCAGCTGGAGAAGCCTTGACCGGACAGCCCACACCAAGGCGAGCAAGCAGGGGACGCCCCGCCTTCGTGTGCAGGAAGCCGACGAATAGCGTCAGACCGCCCAATACGGAGGCAACGTAGCCGGAGACACGGAGCAATCGCGCGCGTTTCATGGCGGCTCCGGGTTACTTGCTGCCGCCAGCGCCACCGGCGCCTGCTTCACCGACTTCACACGCCTTCACGATGCACGGGCCGTTCGCCGGGGCCGCGTTGTCGACGATCGTGGACTTCGTGCCGGTCAGCACACCGGCGACCGTCGTGATGTCGTCATCAGACACGTGCGCGTCCTTGAGCACGCCGCCAGCGATCATCACGAAGTGGTCAAACGTGCCGCTGCCGATGTGTAGGTCCGAATGAGCTTCCGCCATGCCGCGGCACACGAAGCCACTCTTCGTGGTCATCGGATACATTTCGGAGCCGCCAGCAGCGTGGCCCAGCAACGCGGTGAAGCATTCCTCGATGTCAGCGGCTTGCGGCTTGTGCGACGCGACCTGCAAGTTCGGCGCGAAGTAGGACGCGATGTCCGGGTCACCCAGCTCCTTGGTCACGATCAAACCGATCGCAGCCGCGATACCGTCATGGCTGCCGAGGCGCGTGTACAGCGTGCTCTCGCCGCCGGAGCCGCCCTCACCCGCGCCACCACCCGTGGTGCCGCCTTCACCGCCGGCCGCGGTGCCTTTGCCAGCAGCGCCGGCAGCAGCCTTACCAGCCATGGCAGCCATGCCGCTAGTGCCACCGCCGCCGGTGGTGTCGTCATCACTGCCGCAAGCTGCGACCGCGCAGCCCACGCCGGCCAAAAGAGCCAAAGTCAAACAAGACCATTTCGTCACGTAAACCTCCATCGAAAGAAAACCTTAAATTCAAGGCTCACCCGTGGCGATACGGGCGCGCCCCTCCAATACGGGGAGACACGGCGATCGGATCAAAAAGGCGCAGTCGACCGGTGAGATAGCTAGCTCACCCGTGCGTTTCGGCGCGCGTCTAACGTTGTCTCAGGCTGTCTAGCTTCGCGGGCCAAGGCGCAACGCATTTGAGAGCGCGCGTGACAACCCCACTCACCCACTTGAGTTGTTTTGTATTTGGGGGTTCGCCCAGCGCGGCGATGCCGCCATTGCTCACGTCGCGTCAGCGCGCGCGATGCACCGGCCCGAGGTGAACCCCATGGCACCGACGCGCGCTCACTCAACGCGCGGAAGGAGCTCCGCGAAGACCGGCGAGCGAGCGCCCCCTCGGTCCCCCAGCCGGCGGCCCGCCCAGCACTTCAAATTGCAGCCATTTTCTCTACCCAACTCAGCAAAATCACAAAACAAACCGCAACGCTTGACAGTACGCGCGCCGTGAGTACTTTACGCCTCCCTGACGCGCGGTGGAGCAGCCTGGTAGCTCGTCGGGCTCATAACCCGAAGGTCGTAGGTTCAAATCCTGCCCGCGCAACTGAAGAAAAGCCCCGGTGAAAACCGGGGCTTTTCGCTTTTGTTGTTTGGCGGCTTCTGAGGCGCTCTGAGTGCCCGTTGCCGCCACGTTGCCGTGACCGTTCAGCGATGCCGCTTCGTGCGCTGCTCGCACCGGCTTGAGCGCCTCGACGAGCCGGCGTTGAGCGCCGGAGCCGAGGTGCGCGTACTGGTGCGTGCTTTGCTCGGACCGATGGCCGAGCTGGGCTTGCACTGCCTTCATGGATGCCCGTCGGAGCCTCGCGACCCGAGCAAGCAGACGTCCGACTGCTCGCCGCAACGAGCCGCAATCTAGCCGCGGAGGCACAGGCCGGTCGCTTCTGTGAAGACCTGTTCTACCGCTTCGGCGTCGCGGCGGTCGCGCCAGCTCGAGACTAGCCCGCCGAACCGCGACCGGTGAAGTCACCGCCGAACAGCACGCGCGAGGTCCTTGATCAGAACGAACAAGTGCATCGGGTCGCTCGGAGATGCCACAAAATCAAAGTGCTCGTAGAACGCGCGGGCGGAGTCGTTTTTCGCGTGCACCGCGAGCGCGCGGATGCCGGCGATATCGGCGGCGTTCAGCGTGCGCAGCATCGCGTCCTTGAGCAATCCGGCGCCGATACCCTTACCCTGCCAATTCGCGTTCACCGCCAAGCGCGCGACCAGCATGATCGGAACGGGATGACGCGCGAGTCCTTTCGTGAGGCGCGGCGGAGCTCCGTCGAAGCTCACCTCGCCAACAACGAGCGTGTAGAAGCCGATGACGGCTTCGTCAGCCAGGCCAACGTACGTTTGCGAGGCGTTCGCGTGCTGATTGCCGAGCGCGAACCGGTGCAGAAACCGGTTCAGCGGCTCATTCCCACAATCGAAGCCGCCCACCGGGTGTTCGCGCGCGAGCTTCTCGATTCGTAGCTTCACCGTTCGAAGGCGCTTCGTTTTGAGAGTAAACGACGAAGCCGCGGCAGTTCACGCACAGGCGCATCGAGCGCTGCTTGGAAGGCGTTCCAGCGGTCCGCGTCGAGCCCAAAGTGCCGTCGGTCAGCGAGCGTCTCGTCCGCACGCGCCAACGCGCTCTCGAGCACGAAGTCGCTAATCGACCGCCGTGACGCCGTCGCGGCGGCTCGCAGCGTTTGCTTAGCAGCGGGGCTCAAACGTAGGTCGAGCTTTTCGGTTCTGGCGCTTCGTGTAGTCATCGTAAGGCTCCACACAGTGTGCCATAGCCGCCAGACATTGTCATGACAAGAGCCACGCACCCCATGAGTGCAGGCACTTTCCGAGACACGCCTCGAGTACGCGGTACAGAAACTAATGCGCAATGCCGCGCTTTTCGTAGGTTCAAATCCTGCCCGCGCAACTGAAGAAAAGCCCCGGTGAAAACTGGGGCTTTTCGCTTTTGTCGCAGACACAGCGCTTCATAGGCGAGCACGAAACCGGGCGCGAAACGAATGCGACCGGCGGCGTGCCGGTACCGCCACGCTCAGCACGCTCGCCCGCGACCCACAGCGACGCGCGGCACCTCGGTATCCGATGTCTTCACGCGCCGCCGCCGACGCAGGAGCCAGAAGACCATGAATCCGAGCGCGACAGCCCGGCCATCGACGTTCGCGCGTGCGCTTCGTTGCGTGCTGCACGAGCAGCCCGACGATCCGCTAACGCGCGACCCGGAACCAGCTTGTGCCCCGCTGTCCTGGGCACCGCTGCCGTTCCCGCCGCTGTCGGTGGCGACGCCGCCGGCGCCACTTCCGCCTATGCCTACGCCACCAGTGCCGACACGCTCGCCACCCGCGCCGCCTGACGCCATTGAGCCGCCCGACGCCATTGAGCCGCCCGACGCCATTGAGCCGCCTGACGCCGTTGAACCGCCCTTGCCGGTTGGGCTACCCCCGGCACCGGCTGCACCAGGGGAGCCGCCGCTCGTTCCACCAGCGCCACTCGTTCCGTTCTTTCCGCCAGCGCCGCCCGTTCCGCCCATCCCTCCGAGGGCGCCGCCTGCGCCCGTGTCCGAGTCGAACGTGACCCCGTCGAATGGCACGACGATGACCTTGCTTCCGTGGTCAGTGCCGGCCGAGATCTCGTTGTTCTTGTCCACGTCGCTCACGGCGAACGTCAGGTGGGTAACGTGCCCGTTCTCGACGAGAACACCCGGCCGTTCCATTTTGAACCAGTGGTCGACGGTGCCGTCCGTGTAGCTGAAAATTTGCTGCGCGTATCTCGGATCGTATGCCAGGCCCTGGTCAGTCCAGTTGTTGATGCCATCCGATGACGAGAGGTAATAGCCCACGCGGTCGCCCGGGTAGTCGTAAAGGACGTGGTACTGGCCCCCGCTGAACCAGATCACCGGGTCCTCCGCGACGGTATAGGTCGACTCGACCGTCGACGGTGCCATGGCGTCGAGATGTTTCTGTCTGTTTGGGTAGATGCTCGCGCGGTACTGAGCCGGGATGGTCTCCGACGATGGATAGGTGTTGGTCGGCTGCTGCGCCTTGTAAGGGCCGCAGATCCCGCTGGTGCTGAGCGCGATGAGCCCATGGCGCTGAATGATTTCGAAGTTGCCGTCCGGGCGCACCACCAGGCTGACGTTGGAAGCGTAGTTCGTGTTGCCGCCAAATCCGGACGGAACGCTCAGCCCGGCCCCGGGGGAGCCGGAGCACGGCGTCCAAGGCCCGTCCAGGGAGGTGGCGGTGAGCACCGTGAAAGGCACGACCTCGCTGACAATCATGGCGTACGTGCCGTTCAGCAAGGTGACCACCTCGCTGTTGTGGCCGTGGTGCGAGTCGCCGCCGAAGCTCCCGTCGCTGTACGCGTACCCCTTGTCTGTGTAGGGGCCGAGCGGGTTCCCGGCGCCGACAGCGTGAATGGGATCGGAGCTCTCCCAGCCGGGGTTGAACCCGCCGGAACCGGCCCACCTGTCGGCGAACAAGTGATACGTGCCGTCGGGAGCGAGGATGATGCTGCCGTCCCAGTAGTAATACCCGGGTGGGTTAGAGGGACTCTCGAGCCCGTTGCAGGTGTCCCGCGGCACCACGCCCATGCCTGTGCTGCAGTTGGGCGGCGTGGAGCCCGTCGCGGTGCAACCCCATGCTTTCGTGGTGAGCGGACACGTGACCGGGGTCGGTCGGAAATAGTCGATGAACGTCTTGGTGGTCGTCTGCGCGCGGGCGACTCCGCACAAGCCGAGCCACAAGGCCGAACCAACCGCAACGCGCGCGTAGGCCGCCGACCGCGGAGACCTCACGGAACGCCCCCGCTAGAAGGTGGGGAGAGGGATTGCCGTGTTCTTGATATCCGCATAGGAAGCCTCGATCCCTGCCATCGAGCTGACCGACGACGAGTTGCTGGCAGGATTGTCGGTGATGGTGTTCGTACCCGTATTGTTCTGCGCGACATTGGTCGGTGCGTTGACCATGGCATTGTGGGCTATCGTGTAACCGCTCGTCTGCTCATCCAAGTAGATGCCCTGGTCCCCGTAATCTGCCCACTGGCTCGTCTGATAGTCGTGAATGAAGTTGTACTCCATCTGCGACGCGGGCTGCTGGTTCGACAGCACATAGAGCGCGGCGCCGTCGGCCATGATCTGCTGCCGCCAGCTGTACCCCCGTCGCCAGCGCGTCCGGCCGCACCGTCTGTCGACGGGGCGCCGCTGGTACCGATGAACGCGCCGCTCGTGCCCGCCCCGCCTCCCGTGCTCGTCTGGCCGCCGGGGCCAACCGCTCCGCCGGATCCCGTGGTGTTGCCGCTGGCGCCGTTCCCGCCCGTGCCTGGCGAGCCGCCGCTCGCCGGGGACGAGCCGCAACCCGCAGCGAGGCCGACAATGACCGCGAACAACGGCAGGAGGCGTGACACCGTTAGTTCCCGCCTCATGGCGCCCGCGTCTTGCCGGCTCGTGGCGGCTGCTTGAGGAGCTGGGGTGCCGCCTCGCGCGCGAGCCCGTCGGCGAGCGAGTCAGGCCTGGTGAGTGAAGCCATCCTCCCTCAGCAGTAGCACGGACGATCCAATTCCATCTCGTCGGTCGCGGCATTCGCTGGCAGCTTGCAAACGAGCTCCCGCAGGAACCGCTATGAGTATCGCTCGCCGGTGCCTGGGCGTTTGGTCGTGTTCCCCGCACCCGAGTCACCGAGGGCTGTCACGGACGCTTGGGCGCGAGCGCACTGCGTCACGATAGTGCTTGGGTGGTTGGGGTACGCGGGATGCCTGACACGCCGTTGTGAGAAATCAGCTCTGCTCGACTGTTTCCCGCTTACACTGGTGCACACCGTCATGCTGCACAAGTGAACAGCGACACGCTCCACAGTGGCAACGGGCAACGAGCAGCCAATGCTGAGGGCTCAGGCGGACACTGGGCAAACGAGAGATGAGGTAGCACTCATCGGACGAGCGGAGCGTGATCCCGGATCGGCAATCACGGACCGGACGAGATCTCTGCGCGAGTAATCTCCGCCGGGTGGATGCGCGCCGAAAGGTGAATCAGGACGTGACGTCGAGCGCGCAGCGCAAAGCCGAAGCCGAGGCTCAGCGCCAAGATGCGTTGAAGCGGCGAGCGTGTACACGCCGCCTCCGCCAGCGCGCTGCCGGGCTTGATGCAAGAGTTGTCACCTGCCTCGCGGCGTGCGGAAGAGCTCCGGCGCCGCGCGGCTGGTCAAATATCGTTTTAAGACGCAGCGCAACGACTTTTACGGTGTTGATCTCAGCACCACCGGCGCGCCCAGCGGCACGACAACCGCGAAGGTCAATGCCGAGCGCTTGTCGGCGACCGTTGCTCGATAGGCGTGCAGTCGCCGAGCGGCGCACGCCAAGCTCGGCGGAAGCAGAGTCATGCTACTCACGAAGCTCAGCGCACAGATCCGACCGCTTGGCAGAATCCCGATCGTCGCCCATACGACCGAGGAGGGCAGCAATGATGGGCGCAAACAGGCGGCCAGCAACGGTCTGAGCTGGGTTGCGACATCTTGCTCGTCGAAGTACGTTCGCAGTCGCTCCGTGTTGCGCCGCCAACACACGCCGTCTCCGACGCCCTCACAGGGCACGTACTGGCGCGGCCGGGGCGGCGGGTCGACGCCGCACGCCGGAAACCCAGCGACCACTTGCTGAGTCAGCGGGGGCCTCGACAAAACCGGTGGGCTTGGCGTGGACGCGGACGGCGCGCTCGACGTGGCTGTGGCGGCAGACCAATCGACGTCTGCGCCCAGAACAGGGTCTTTGCTACACGCGAAGTTCGCGAGGGCAAGCAAGAGTACCGGCGCATAGCGTCCGATCATGGGTTCTTCCTGTTACGGGAGAGGCCGCGCCAATCTTCCGCCAGGTAAAAACCGGTTATTTTTGCTTTTGTCGTCCGCGCTCGCTCCGTGGCGTTCGCCGAGCACGGTCACAGCATCGAGCAGAGCTCGTCGGAGCGTCGCGCGGATGACGCTGCGGTCCAGCGTTCTGCGTCCAGGCTACGATTACAGGGTCCTTGTGAGAATACGTCGGCGAGGCAAAAATAGCCTACGCCACGCTTTACTTGATTGACGGGCGACCAACGGCGAGCATCAATCGTCGCCACCGACTGGCGACGAAGCGCTGCCGCGCGAGCGGCAGCCCGGCGACCGCTAGACACTTCAAGCGAAATGCGATCCCCTTTGCCCTCAGCCTCCAAGTCAGCCTCCCGGTCAGCTAGCGAGCGCCGCGTTTCCGGCGGCTTGCCGTGGAACCGGAGCCGCCGTGCGCGGCATGCTCTCGTGATCCTGCTTGCGATCCTCGGGTTGATCCACTGCGGCGGCGGCCACTCGAGCGGGCTGTTCAGCGGTCCGCGCGCGAGCGCGGGGGGCACGGCGGGCGCGGCCAGCACCACCGGCGGCTCGGCGGCGGGCAGCGGTGGTAGCGGCGCACCCGCCACGTGCAGCAGCGGAGTGGCGTGCGGCGCTGAGTGCATCGACACGCAGAGCAACGCGTCGCATTGCGGCGATTGCGCGACCAAGTGTCCGCTCGCGGCGGCCTGTTCTGCTGGGCAATGCGAGTGCCCGAGCGGGCGGCAAGTGTGCGGTGCTGATTGCGCGAAGTTGGCCACCGACGCCGCGCACTGTGGCTCGTGCGACCGGGCTTGCCCGCTGGCAGCGACCTGCAGCGCCGGGCAGTGCGCGTGTCCGGAAGACACGGAGCTGTGTGGCGACGCCTGCGCCGACACCAGCAGCGATCCAGCGCACTGCGGTGCGTGCGACCGCGCGTGTCCCAAGGGTGGCATCTGCACCGAAGGAGCGTGCATGTGCCCGCCCGCGCAAGCAACCCTGTGTGACGACGAGTGCGCCGATCTACAGAGTTCATTTACTGATTGCGGCGCTTGCGGCACTTCTTGCGTCAACAACCAGATCTGTGACGCCGGCGGCTGCACTTGCGCAGCCGGTCAAGCGGATTGCAACAGCAGCACCAACAAGCCCGGCTGCGCAGATCTCACGAACACCCCTGCACACTGCGGCAGCTGCGATACCTCGTGCGTCAACAATCAGATCTGTGACAGTGGCCAGTGCAGCTGCGCAGCCGGTCAAGCGGACTGCAATCTCAGCGACAGCAAGCCGGGCTGCGCAGATCTGACGAGCACCGCTGCGCACTGCGGCAGCTGCGATACGCAATGCCCGGGAAATGAGCCGTGCATCGACTCGAAGTGCGGCTGTCCGGTCGGGCAAACCCTGTGCGGCGACAACTGCGTGGATTTGTCGTCGGATCCCATGAACTGCAACGCCTGTGGGAAGCAGTGTTCGACTAAATTCTGCACGGCCGGCCAGTGCTTGAAGTCACCTTGTGACCAGCTGTGCGATGACCCGGAGCAAGTCTCGCTCGGGGTAGACGGCTTCCGGATCGACCCGGTTGGCAGCGCGGGGCGCTGCCTGGAAGTGAACGGCTATGCGCCGACAGCGACCGACGCACGCATCGTGTGCTGGAACTTCGACTCGAACCGCAGCCTGAGCGTGAATGGGCAGCCAGTCCCGTGCCGGACGGACGCGGGCTTCGCGCTCTCCGCAAGCCGCGCGGGCGGCTATTGTATCCAAGTCGGAACCGGCGGGACCAGCAGCGCGGGCGTCCTGCTGCCGACCCACTGAGAGTGTTCCGCCCGGTTGCGACCGGCGTAGACGTCAGTGACAATGCCTCGACGGGGCTCGACATTTCACTGAGCTATGCGAACTGAGCGTTAGCTCAGCGGGCATCGGCGCGCGCCGAAAACAGGATCTTCGCGTAGGCGAACAGGAAGAGAGCAAACGCGCTCGACCACAGCGCAGCGGCAACCGTGAGCGCCCCGAAATACCAAGACCCCGGAAAGAAAGGCGCGCCGACGCGAACCACGGCTGCGCTAACCAAACTAAGGAACGCCCACGTGACACCGCGCGACGGCGTGAGCAGACGCCCAGTATGACCCAAGCTCACGCGCGCCATCATTCCGAGTGTGAGCGACCCAATTGCGCCCGCAGTCAATGCGTGGAGTGAGCTACCCAGCGGAACGCTCGGCACGGCAAAGGCCAAGACCCGCAGCAGGAGCCCGAGCGGAATAAACAGCGTTCCCACGTGCAAGATCCAGAGCAAGGGCTGGCGTGCGGTGTGCTGCGTGCCCCAAAAGCGCATGCGCGCGAGCAAAAACGCCGCCCCTACCGCGGAAACGGCAGCGCTCAACGGGCTCGCACGCGGGACGAGATCGCAGAGCGCGAGCAGTATGAGCGCCGCGAGCGAGCCGCGTTCCAGCAATGGGATGGCGCGAATCCAAGCGAGGTGCGTTGCGTTGCGCGTGAACATGGGTACGACGCGCCCAGTCATGCCCACGAGCAGGACAACGATCAAATTCAGTGCAAAGTGGTGTGCCAGACGAACGCTCTCGAGATCGCCGTGCAGGGCGTACCCGTGCGCCGCTGCATTCGCAGTCGCGAGCCCGAAGAGCAACCCCACGAAGCCATAGTTGCGGAGGCTGCGGGCCGCGAAAAGCGGCAAGGCGCAAGCGATCGCCAGGGCAGGCAAAAAGGAAACGTCGAGCAACGCGGGAATGAGGCGCGGCAGGCGCGCGGCGAAGAACACCGCCGCGCGCCCGAGCGCCCACAGGCCAACCAGTGCGCCAAGAGGCCAACCGGTGACGGTCTCTCGACCGCTCCAGTTGCCTACGGCCGTCAGCAAGAATCCTGCGATGATCGCGCACGAGAACCCGAAGAGCATCTCGTGCGCGTGCCACTGCATGGCACCGAAGGCGCCGCCCGGTTCGAGACCGCCCTTCAAAGCGACGATCCAAAGCGGAACGGCCAGGACGGCGAAGGCTGCGCCCAGCAGAAAGAACGGACGAAATCCCTTTTCCAACAGGGGCAAACGAGCGGTGGCCTGCGCCCCGCGAGCTGAGGACAAGGAACGTGTGGTCATGATTCGGGTCGGTCCAGCACCGTGCGAGCGCCGGCGCTGAACGCGCTTGGACGACCATGACGGCAGACACGGTCACAAGGGTGGCCGGTTTCCCCAATCGCGATGAATGATCCTTGCTCAAACTTCATGGCTTCACCTGCGCAGTTCCCGAGTTTGCAGAGTGCAAGGGACATGCCCCTGACTGGGGTGCGCGAGTGATCGACAACCAGCATGTCTCGCGCAATTTTTGCGCCTGCGATAGCCGTTCAACGCACCGTTAGCGCGGTGAAGGAAACGGTTGGGACTTGCTCTCGAGGCCCACGAGCGATAAACATTCGCCTGCTCTAGATGTTCCGCCCCCGGCGGGGGTGGTCATTGTGCCGTTGGCGCAGGCACCGAATTATCAGCCATGACCTTCGTCGTCACCGGGAATTGTCAGCGCTGTCGGTACACCGATTGCGTCGTGGTTTGTCCCGTTGACTGCTTTCACGGCGACGCACAGATGTTGTACATCGATCCCGCCGCATGCATCGATTGCGGCGCCTGCCCCGTTGTTCATGGATTCCAATACGCGACCAAGTAGTACATCGCCCACGCGATGATGATGATCATTACAACCCAGGCCCACGTGGGGATAGGCGCCGGCACTTCGGCAAGCTCAGGCTTCCAGCTTTCCTCGTTTGCGCCGGAGTAGGCGTGCAAAACCAAGGACACTTGGCCAGCGACGACCGCCCCCGGTTCAAGCCCACGCACGCTGATCTCGGGGCCATTTCGGACGCGAAAAGGGATGGTCTTTACGCCCTTGATCCCCTGACCGTCCGACGCTTCAATCCGCAATACATGTTCGCCGTCGTCCAGCGAGCGCGTGTCGATCTTGAGCGGCATCGGCGGCGTGCTGTGCATCAGGGGCTCGCTGGCGCCGTCCATGTAGACGCTGATGAGCGTGGGGCGTTCTTCCGGGCCTTTCACGGCTCACCCACTCGCTTGGAATCCGACCGCTCTTCCAGCACGCGTGACTTGATGTGATCCGAATTCGCTTCACCCGGCGACAGCAGATATTTCGCTGCCAGGACAATTGCGCCGACGACAACGACTGCTGCCGCAAAGGAGCCGAGATACTGCAGCAGCCCGCGCGCACGCGTTGCCCCGAGAGTGCAGTAGGGGCAAGCATGCAGCCACACGCTCGTGAGGCCCTGTGACCTTGCAACTAACCCAAGAATCATGGCGTACGACCGCTTTCTCGAACGGCGTGAACCTGTCCCGCGTCGACGAGCGGGGCACTGTTACCCCAACTACTCCGTTCGTGGTTGATGATTGCAGCGATTTGTTCGTCGTTGAGAACTGCGCCAAACGGCGGCATCACCACTGTGTAGGCAACACCGCCGATGACCTTGCCCCGTGTGCCGTGGATGACCGTTGCAATGTGGGCTGCTGGGTCTACGGCATTCACGATCAGGTTGCCCGCGAGCGGCGGGAAGGTCGCAGGGATACCGGCGCCTGACGTCTGGTGACAGGCGGCGCAATTGTTCGCGAACAGCGTGGCTCCGGCCGCATGAGCGGGCGTCGTCGCCGATACTGGCGAGCGAGCTCCGCCCGGCAATGGTTCCTGTTTGAGCTCGAGGAGATAAGCGACGAGATCGAGCGCCGCTCGCGACGGAACCACCACTCCATGGGCAGGACCATAGGCGCTAGGAACCGCGACGACGCGCTCATTCCGTGCCGCCTGCGGCTTCACCTCGAATAACCAGTGAAAAGCAGGCATCACCGAGTCGGGGACGACCGCACGCGGGTTGTAGAGATGCATCAACTGCCAGGCGTCGCTGGCTTGGCGTTCCCCCACGTTGCTCAGGTCGGGGCCCGTTCGTTCAGAGCCAAGCACCGCGGGGGTTCCCGCGTACCAGCTGCTCGGACCCAGCCGCGCGTAGTCCGCTGCAGTGGACGGCCGCCCCCATGGCGCGTCGATCGCGAGGGGGCGCACCTGTTGAGTGTGGCAGTAGGGGCACCCCTCGCTCAAATACACGGAGAGCCCCCTTTGTGCTGCTGCCGACAGCGGTCGGCTGGCTTGCGGTGCAGCGGTGTCTCTGTCCAGCTCGAGCGCTGGCCCAATGCCCACCACAAAACTCAACGCCAGGAAGCCCAGAAATACTGCGCCGAAGAGCACCGCCGGCCGCTCGTAGAAGCTACGCTGCACTGGACCCCTCCTCAGACCCCGCTTCGCGCGGCCCCGCTTCACGCGGCAGCATTCGCCAAACGTTGTATGCGAACAGTAGATGGGACGCGACCATGAGTGAGCCGCCGACGGCTCGCCACAACCAATAGTGCGCCATCAATTTAACCGATTCGATGAACGGTTCGTGGCGTGCCCAGCTGAGCCCCTGCAGCGTGCCGCCAACGCTGAGAGAGATGACGTAGATCAGTAGACCGATTACGGCCAGCCAGAAGTGCATGCCCACGGCGAGCTGCGCGGGCTCGCGACCGGAAAGACGAGGCCCGATTGCGTATACACCTCCCCAAATCAGGAACGCGACGAACCCGTACATCGTCAGATGCGAATGACCGACGGTGTAGTTCGTGAAGTGCCACGTCGAGCTCAGCGAGCGGAACGCCTCCAGAGTTCCCTGCAGCGAGCCGACGAGGTAACAGATAATTCCGACCAGGAAGAACGGCAGGGCGTAGCTGGTTTGCAGCGAGTGGCTACTGCCACGCATCGTTAACAGGAAGTTGGCCGAGCCAGCGAGGACGGGCACGACCATCCCAACGCTGAACAGAATGGCGACGGTCTGGAGCCACCACTGCACCGGGCTGTACAAGAAGTGATGTGCGCCCAGCATCGTGTAGAACAGCATCTGCGTCCAAAACGCGAGCACGCCGAGGGAGTAGGAATAGATCGGCTTGTTGAGCAGCTTCGGCAAAAAGTAGTACGTGAGGCCGA
>JBDTJC010000272.1:0-2889 GCA_039936055.1 Polyangiaceae bacterium
CGAAGGCGTTCACGAGCTCCGGCGTGTTCAATACTCCCGTTGGCGATCTGACCCCTGGTCCGGCAACGCCGGGCAAGGTGTACACGTTCACGGTCGACGCAGGTCGCAAGCAGAAGCTCTCTTTCGCCACCATGCTCGCCGCGACGAACGACTTGTTCTTCGCTCCGAATGGCAACGGCATCGCGCTGTACCACAGCGACGACGGCACGCCGATCGGTAGCATTGCCGTGCCCGTCGACGTGACGAGCCAAGTCTTCTTGTGGGACGCTGGCACCGAGGCCAATGAAGAGCCGTTCCTCGGTCCCAACACCGTGACCAATCAAACCGCGCCCAACACGGGCCTGGCAGACCCGAACAACAAGGTGCGCCAGCTCGTCGGCAACTCGGATGGCCTCCACACCTACCCGGCAGTGTCCACCATGATCCAGGTCATGGTCGCTCACACCACCGGCACGTTGTTCACGATCACGATCACCGATCTCGCTGGGGCCGTGCTGGGCGTCACGAGCGACACCCTCAACCATCCGGCGCCCTTGTCGCCGGGCGTGTGGGTGCTCAGCAACGCCGCGAACCCGCTGTTCACGGATCAAATGCCCGCTCCGGCGCTCGGACTCGAAGCCCTTGCTGAGGATGGCAACCCCACAACGCTCGGCGCTTACGCTGCCACCACTTCGGGCATCACGTATCCGGCCTCGCCGGGCGCGTGGCTGATCCACACGACGGGCACCAAGCCGCTCTTCACCGCCGGCAGCGCGGACTACGGTAAGGGCCTCGAAGCCATCGCCGAAGACGGCAACGCTGCGCCGCTCGGCATCAGTCTGCCGACGCTCAGCGGGTACATTACGGGCGCCGTGTTCAACACGCCCGTCGGCGCTACGACTCCGGGCGCGATCTTGCCCGGCGCGAAGTATCAATTCACGTTCGACGCGAAGCCCGGTGATTCGCTGTCCTTCGCCAGTATGCTCGCGGCGACGAACGACGTCTTCTTGTCGCCGGGCGCGAACGGCATCGCGCTATTCGCAACGGACGGCACGCCCGTCACCGGTGACGTGAGTTCCCTCGTGTCGTTGTGGGACGCGGGCACTGAAGGCAACGAAGAGCCCGGCATCGGCCCGAACACCGTGACCAACCAGTTGGCCCCGAACACCGGCACCGCCGGCGAAGGCAAAGTGCAACTCTTGAGCGCTGTCACGACTGACACCTACAGCTACCCGTCGGCGCAGTCGGTCCTCAAAGTCACGCTCGCGACGAACCTCGCTACGAACTAAGCCCCTGCCCTTCGGGGGTTGATGGTCACAGAAATCGGCCGCTCCGCGACGTAGCCTTCGGCGTCGCGGGGCGGCCGCACACATTTTACGACTGGGAAACGCAAGGGCCCGTCAGAGCACACTACGGCTACCCCCAGGTTCGAATCCCCCCGCGTCTTCCACTGAGGACGCCCGTTGCCTCGCTAGGTTGACAAACGCGATGCCGGCGCATAGCTTGGTCACTCGCCATGCGCGCCGCTGCTTGCTCCGCCCTTTCCCTCCTGCTTCTTAGCAGCGCGGGAGAGGTGTGAACACGCAGCAAGTCGCCTGAACGTTCACCTCCTCCTCCCGCAACCGCTGCGGAGAGGATGAAGCGCGTGCATCGTCACTCTCCGAGCCCACCTCCAGAGAAACCGATGTCCTTCGATCCTTCCCGCTACCGAACTCCCGCACGCGTCCACCTGCCCGACCGGCAATGGCCTAACCGCGCGCTGGACCGCGCGCCCACGTGGTGCAGCGTCGACCTGCGCGACGGCAACCAAGCCCTGCCCGATCCGATGGGCCACGAGCGCAAGCGCGCGCTTTTGCAGCTGCTCTTGGCAGTGGGTTTCGAGCAGATCGAGCTCGGTTTTCCCTCGGCGTCGCAGACCGATTTCGACTTCATTCGCTGGGCGATCACGAGCGGCGCGTTGGGTGAGCGAGTCATCCCGCAGGTGATCACGCAAGCGCGAAAGGAGCTGATCGCACGCACCTTCGAGTCGATCCTGGGCGCCAAGCGGGCGATCGTGCATTTGTACAACTCGACTTCCGAGTTGCAACGCCGCGTGGTGTTCGGCAAATCCAAGCGTGAGATTTTGGAGCTGGCGGTGCAAGGCACACGCTGGGTCAAGGCCGAGGCCGAGGCCCCGGCGCTGGCCGGCACCGAGGTCACCTTCCAATATTCACCCGAGAGCTTCACCGGCACCGAGCTCGAGTACGCGCTGGAGGTCTGTGAAGCCGTGGTCGAAGCCTGGGATCCGACCCCCGAACGCCCATTGATCCTCAACCTACCGACCACTGTGGAGATGACCACTCCGAACGTGTACGCCGATCGTATCGAGTGGTTCGACCGCCATCTAAAACGGCGCGACAGCGTGATCCTGAGCCTGCACACGCACAATGATCGCGGCACGGGAGTGGCTTGCGCAGAGCTCGGCTTGTTGGCGGGCGCCACGCGCGTCGAGGGCACGTTGCTCGGCAATGGCGAGCGCAGCGGCAACGTGGACATCGTCACCCTGGCGCTCAATTTGTACTCTCATGGCGTCGACCCAGGGCTCGTGTTCAAGGACCTGCCCGAGCTGGTGCGTGTGGTGGAAGAGAGCACGAAGTTGCCGGTCCACCCGCGCCATCCGTACGCGGGCGAGCTGGTGTTCACCGCCTTCAGCGGTTCACATCAGGATGCCATTCACAAAGGTCAGAAGGCCATGGAGGCGAGTGACGGGCGGATTTATGAAGTACCGTACCTGCCCATCGATCCAGCGGATGTGGGTCGCGGTTACGAGCCGGTGATTCGCATCAATAGCCAATCAGGGAAGAGCGGCATCGCGCACGTGCTGGAGCGTGACTTCGGTTTGCGTTTACCGCGCGCGCTGGCCATCGAGCT
>JBDTJC010000273.1:0-18033 GCA_039936055.1 Polyangiaceae bacterium
ACCGCTACTACAAAGACGAGCTCGAACGTGGCGTCATCAAGAGCCCGCTGGAGATCAACCACGTGTGGCCCGAGAACTACTCGGTGAACAGCGCGATGAAGGTGTGGGCTGCAGCGTTCGCGGCGCATCACCCCAATGTCGCCGTGTTGGATCTATCGAGCTTCAAGTGCGGTCACGACGCGCCGACCTACGGCCTGATCGCGGACATCATTCAAACCTCGAAGACCCCGTCCGCGGCGCTACACGACATCGACGCCAACAAGCCGGGCGGCTCGATTAAGATCCGCGTGAAAACCTACGCGCACTCGCTGCGTCTGGCTCAAGAGCGGCTCGAAGATCTGGCTGGCAAGAAGCGTAATCTCGCGCTTTCTATCGACAAGAAGCGGCTCGAGTTGCTGGGTTTGAAGCAGGCTCAGCTCGCGGCTCAGAAGCAACACGACCCTGCGATCGAGAAGCAGATCGCAGAGACCATGGAGCGCGTGCGCGGCTACGAAGCGCGCCGTTCCGCAGAAGTGGAAGCGCCGAAAGGCGTGTTTCGCTTGGGACGCAAGCAAGCCGACGGTTCGATCGTCGCGATCGACCTGTCTCAGAAGACGACGCAAGCCGAGGCCGCGCCTGCGGCCGAATAACGACCCGCAGCGCGCACCAAACATTTTTTAGAGCTGAATAGCCAGATTCCAGGGAGATTAAGACCATGACGCAACAAGTAAGCTTCGACTCAGGCCTGAAGAAGAAGAGCCTCCCCATCGCGGGACAGCAGACGCTCGACATCGATGCAGAGCTCAAGAAGTTCGAAGACGAAGAACGCGCTCGCCTGGGCATCGCGGTCGAACAGCAGTGGGTCGAAGACATGGCGAACCTGATGTTCACCAAGTCCGAGAAGGGCAAGATCACCCTGCTCATGGGCGGCCTGACGATCGCCCACGACTACTTGATCTCGGGCGCATTCTCGTCGCTTGGCTACAACACCATTCCACTCGACCCGCCGAACTACGACGCGCTCAGCGTCGGCAAAGAGTTCGGCAACAAGTCGCAGTGCAACCCGACCTACTTCACGGTAGGCAACCTGGTGCAGTACCTGATCCACTTGCGCGACAAGAAGGGCCTCAGCACCAAGGACATCATCGACAACTACGTGTTCCTCACGGCCGGCGCCTGTGGCCCGTGCCGCTTCGGCATGTACGTCACGGAGTACCGCAAGGCGCTGCGCGACGCGGGTTTCGACGGCTTTCGCGTGATGCTGTTCCAGCAACAGGGCGGCCTCAGCCAAGCTACCGGGGAAGCCAGCGGTTTGGAGCTGAACCCGGCCTTCTTCATCGGCCTGTTGAAGGGTCTGATCGCCGGTGACGTGATCAACGGCATCGGCTACCGCCTGCGCCCGTACGAAACGGTCCCGGGCTCGACGGACAAAGCCATCGCCGAAGCCAAGGACATCTGCCGCGACGCCCTCTTGCACAAGAAGTCGATCTTGGCGGCGCTCATGCGCGCCAAGAAGGTGTTCCGCACGGTCGAGGTCGACCGCACCTCGCCGAAGCCCAAGGTTTCGATCATCGGTGAGTTCTGGGCCATGACCACCGAGGGTGACGGCAACTACCAGCTTCAGCGCTTCGTGGAGAAAGAAGGCGCCGAGGCCGACATCCAGTTCGTCACCGCCTGGATCCTGTACAACCTCTGGGAAGTCCGCTTCGACACCAAATCCCGCGCCGACTTGCGCGGCATGGACAAGAGCAAGTACGGCCTGGGCGGCACCGGCGAATACGGCGTTTTTCAGCGCAAAATTGGGCTCTGGGCAGGCAATTTGGCGCTGCGCGGCGCATTCCAAACGTTCGCGTACGCAGGCGGCTTCTACGGCTACCACCTACCGGACATGGACGCGGTCGCCGAGGTGGCAGCGCCCTACTACAACAACGATCTACGCGGCGGCGAAGGCCACATGGAGGTCGGGAAACTGATCCTCAACGTGGTCAAGAGCAAGGCCACCATGACGCTCAGCGTGAAGCCCTTCGGCTGCATGCCGAGCTCAGGCGTGTCGGATGGCGTGCAGTCGCTCATCAACGAGAAGTTCCCGGGCACGATCTTCTGTGCCGTGGAAACCAGCGGCGACGGCGCCGTCAACTTCCAGAGCCGCGTGCAAATGTACCTGTTCAAGGCGCGCCAAGCGGCCCAGGTGGAGTTCGACAAGGCGCTGGCAGACACCGGCCTGACCGTTGAGAAGCTGAAGAGCTTCCTCGCGGACAATCCGAAGTACGCCTCGCCGTTGCACAAGTCGGGTCACTACGCGGCCTCCACGTCCGCGGATCTCGTGCACGAGGTTGCCGAGGTGTACGGCAAGTCGCGCTTCGAGCTGATGGCGCGCGGCGCGCAATCAGTGCTCAAGACGCTCAGCACGTTCGCTCGCGCGACCGTGCAAACGGCCCCCACGAAGGCGACCAACGCGGCCAACCTGATTCGTGAGGCGAGCAAGGAACTCCTCGAAATCACGAAGGAACAAGGCCCCGTCGTTGCGAAGGGTGCGCTGGAAAGCGCCCGCAACAAGCTGGCGGTGGTGCTGCCGTTCGTCAAGGCGAGCGAAGAGTCGCTGCCTGTCGCTGCTGAATGAGCGAAGAAGAACTCGTGAGCAACGTCGAGCGCCCCAGCACGGAAGTGCGGGGCGCTCGCTTTTTGTCTAGCTTCGTCGAGCGCGTGCCCGATCCGAACATGTGGCGGATCTACGGGATCACGCTCGCGCTCGGGACGGCCTACGGCATGGCCATCTCGGTGCTCGGTATCTTCCTGAACGCCAGCGGCTTCAAGGAAACCGACATCGGGAAGCTGGCGGTGTGGTTCGCTGCCGGCATCGTCGCGCTCTCCCTGCCCATGGGCCCACTCGCGCGCCGGTTCTCGAATAAGCGGCTGCTGGCGCTCTCCCTAGCCGGCTACGCGGTGGCCATCACGCTCTTCCCGTTTCTGCACTCGTTCACAGCCATCGCGGCGCTGCGCTTCTTCGACGGCGCGTGCTCGGTGGGCGTCTGGGTGAACTCCGAGTCAATCCTGCTCTCGCGCAGCGGCAACAAGAACAAGGCGTTCGCCACCAGCCTGTACGCCATCGCGGTCGGGTGTGGGTACGTGCTCGGCCCGGCGCTCGCCTGGCTTTTCAGCGCTTTCCCAATCAAATTCATCTACATCGCGGCCGGCGCAATCTCGATTTGCATTAGCGCTTACGTGCTCTTGCGCCTGGATCCGGACTTACGCCACGAGCCTGAGGCAGAGCACACGGGCCGGCAGCACGCCGCGGGTGGCTCGACGTTGTCGCTGCTGTGGCGCATCAAGACCTCATGCTTCGGCACTTTTGCGTACGGCTACTTTCAAGCCAGCGTGGTGCTGTTTCTGCCCGTGTTCTTGGTCAATGAGCGCGGCATCAGCGGCGACTCGACCAAGCTGATTCCAGCCTTCTTCGCGGCGGGCATGCTGCTGTTTTCGAACTACGCAGGCAGGCTCGGTGATAGGCACGGGCACTTGCTGATCATGCGCGGGCTGGGCTTGATCGGCATGACGATGGTGCTCGGCTTCGCCTGGCTCACCTCGTTCCCCCTGATGTGTGTGGCCGTATTCATCGCCGGGGCGAGCCTAGCCAGTATTTCGCCGGTCAGCTTGGCGCTGCAGGGCATGATCGTGCACCCCTCGGAATACGAGCGCAGCACCTCCCTTTACAACGCTTTGTACGCCGCTGGCATGCTGCTCGGACCGCCGATATCCAGCTACCTGCTGGAGACGCGCGGCGGCGCTGTCATGCTCGAGCAGCTGGCTTTGATGTGGGTAGCGTTCGTGGTCTTCGCGTTCGTGTTTCGCGCGGACGACCCAGTGTTTCTACAGCCCGCTTCGCGCAGCGCCGTTCGCTGACCGCATGCAGATCCGCGCACAAGAACGCGGGAGGCGGTGTAGGATCCTCACGTGCGTGACCCCGACGTAATCGTGATTGGCTCGGGCCCGAACGGACTCGTTGCAGCCAACATAATGGCGCGCAAAGGCTTCAAGGTTCTGGTCTTGGAAGCCAATGCCAAACGCCCGGGCGGCGCGCTCGGCTCAGAAGAATTGACGCGCCCTGGCTTCGTGCACGACGTGGGCGCGGGCTTTTTTCCGTTCGGCAAAACCAGCCCAGCATTCGTGGAGCTGGAGTTGGAGTCCGCGGGTGTCACTTGGAAAAACGCCAAGTTCGAGAGCTGCCACCCCGCGCTCGACGGAAGCTACGCATGCATCGCACGCGACAGCGAACTCACGGCTGCACATTTTGGGTCGCAGGCGGACGGCGAGGCCTGGCAGAAGCTGGCCGCATTCCACGCGCGCATCGAACCGCATTTGCTGGCCACGCTGCTCGGGCCGTTCCCCACGCTGACACCGGCATTGCGCATCGGCGTGCAGGACCTGCTCAAATTGGTATGGGCATTTGCTCACAGCGGCGCGAGCCTTTCGCGCTCACTGTTCCGCAGTGAAGCCGCGAGGCGCGTTCTCCCGAGCCTGGGGCTGCACGTGGATGTCGGGCCGGAGGATTGGTTCGGCGCAGGCCTGAGTTACATGCTCGGCATGACGGCTTCCACCGGCGGTTATGCGGTGCCTCAGGGCGGCGCGCAGCAGCTCACCAACGCCTTCGTCACGAGGCTCGAAGAGCGGGGCGGCCGCGTGCGGCTGGGCGCACGCGTCGCGCGTATCATCGTGAGTGGCGGCCGTGCCGCCGCAGTGCGTTTGGAAAATGGGCAGGAACTGCGCGCCCGCTTGGGTATCCTGGCAGACACAGCCGCGCCCGCTCTGTACTTGCAGCTACTGGAACCCGCGCACGTGCCGCGTTGGTTGGTGCGCCGCATGCGGCGCTTCCCGCAAGGCTTCGGGACCTTCAAGGTGGATTTCGCACTGTCGGGCAAAGTGCCCTGGCAAGTGGCGCAAGCTCGCGACAGCGCCGTGGTGCACGTCGCGGAAAGCTTGAGTGATTTGGCTCGCTTCACGAAGGAAGTGCGCGCCGGGCAGCTGCCCAATGAGCCGTACTTGGTCATCGGCCAGCAGAGCGCGTTCGACGGCGTGCGTGCGCCCCCCGGCCAACACACGTTGTACTGCTACTCGCGCGTGCCCTCACACCCAGAGGGCGGCTGGGAAAAGCATCGCGAAGCCTTCGCGGATCGCATCAGCGCGCGCATCGAGGGGCTGGCCCCCGGCTTCGGCGATCTCGTGCTGGATCGCCGCGCCACGTCGCCTGCGGATCTGGAAGCGGGCAACGCGAATTTGATTGGCGGGGACATCGGCGGTGGCAGCAATGCGTGGCACCGCCAGCTCCTGTTTCGCCCTGCTTTTCCGTACTTTCGCTACCGAACCCCGGTGAAAGGGCTGTACCTCTGTTCCAGCTACACGCACCCGGGGGCCGGCGTGCACGGCATGTGCGGTTACAACGCGGCGCAAATCGCGGCGCGCGACCTGAGCTGATTGCGAGCCGATACGGCGTCTTCCTCTGCGCGGCTTTAGGTGGCAGAATCTGCCCACTTTTACCATGCCCGCACAGCCCACCATCATTTACACGAAGACCGACGAGGCGCCTGCGCTCGCCACCTATTCCCTGCTGCCAATCGTGAAGGCGTTCACGAAGCACTCGGGCATCAACGTCGAGACGCGCGATATCTCGCTGTCTGGTCGCATCCTCGCGCTGTTCTCTGACTTGCTGCCCGCCGCGCAACGCCGGCCGAACGCGCTCTCGGAGTTGGGCGCGCTCACGCTCAAGCCAGAAGCGAACATCATCAAGCTGCCGAACATCAGCGCCTCAGTCCCGCAGTTGAAAGAAGCGATCACGGAACTGCAGGCCCACGGCTACGCCGTCCCGGACTACCCTGAGGTTCCTAAGAACGACGCCGAGAAGGACGCAAAGGCCCGCTACGACAAGGTCAAGGGCTCAGCCGTAAACCCGGTGCTGCGCGAGGGCAACTCGGACCGCCGTGCTCCCAAAGCGGTCAAGGATTACGCGCGCAAACACCCGCACTCCATGGGCAAGTGGGCCGCGGACTCGAAGACCACCGTCAGCACGATGGCCAAGGATGATTTCTTCTCGAACGAGAAGTCGGTCACCGTCGCCGCCGCCACGGACGTGAAGATCGAGTTCGTCGCTGCCGATGGCAAAGTGACGGTCCTGAAGGAGAAGACGCCGCTGAAAGCTGGCGAAATCTTGGACGGCACCGTGCTGCGCAAAGCCGCGCTGATGGCGTTTTACGCGGCGCAAATCGCGCGCGCCAAGCAAGACGGCGTGCTCTTCTCGCTGCACCTCAAGGCGACCATGATGAAGGTCTCCGACCCGATCATCTTCGGTTGTGCGGTGCAGGTGTTCTTCAAGGACCTGCTCGCCAAGCACGCGGCCACCTTCGCCAAGCTGGGCGTGGATCTGAACAACGGCTTCGGTGATTTGCTGGGCAAGATCCAAAGCTTGCCGGCTGCCGAGCAAGCCGAAATTCAAGCTGACATTCAGGCGGCCTACGTAGCGGGACCCGGGCTTTCGTACGTGAATTCGGACAACGGCATCACCAACCTGCACGTGCCGAGTGACGTAATCGTGGATGCGTCCATGCCCGCGCTGATCCGCGCTGGCGGCAAGGTGTACGACGCACAAGGCAAAATGGGCGACACGCTAGCCGTGATCCCGGACAGCAGCTACGCGGGCATCTATCAAGCGACCATCGACTTCTGCAAGAAGCACGGCGCGTTCGACCCACGCACAATGGGCTCGGTGCCCAACGTGGGTTTGATGGCGCAAGCAGCCGAGGAATACGGCTCGCACAACAAAACCTTCCAGGTCCCTGGCAAAGGCAGCGTGCGCGTGGTGGACGGCAGCGGCACGGTGTTGCTCGGTCACACGGTGGAGGAAGGTGACATCTGGCGCGCGTGCCAAACCAAGGACGCGCCGGTGCAGGATTGGGTGAAGCTCGCGGTCAATCGCGCGCGCCTCAGTGCGACGCCCGCCGTGTTCTGGCTGGACGCCAAGCGCGCGCACGACGCCCAAATCCTACTCAAGGTAGACAAGTACCTGAAGGACCACGACACAAAGGGCTTAGACATTCGCGTGCTCCCGCCCGCGCAAGCCTGCGAGTTCGCGCTCGAGCGTCTGAAAGAGGGCCTAGACACCATCTCCGTCACCGGCAACGTGCTGCGTGACTACCTGACGGATTTGTTCCCCATCTTGGAAGTCGGCACCAGCGCGAAGATGCTGTCCATCGTCCCCTTGATGAACGGTGGCGGCTTGTTCGAAACCGGCGCGGGCGGCTCGGCCCCGAAGCACGTCGAGCAGTTCAACGAAGAAGGCTACCTACGCTGGGATTCACTCGGTGAGTTCTTCGCCCTCGCGGCTTCTTTCGAGCACATCGCCATCATGTTCAAACACGACAAGGCGAAAGTCTTGGCGGACACTCTGGACGCGGCAACGGGTAAGTTCCTCGAGAACGACAAGTCGCCCTCGCGCAAGGTCGGCGGCATCGACAACCGTGGTAGCCACTTCTACCTCGCTCTGTACTGGGCAGAAGAGCTCGCGGCGCAGAGCAAAGACCCCGAGCTGAAGGGGTTGTTCACGCCGATCGCCGCCAAGTTGAAAGCAGCGGAGGACACGATCGTCAAAGAGCTCGCCTCCGCTCAGGGCAAGCCCGTCGACGTGGGCGGCTACTATCAACCGGACGACGCGAAGGCGAGCGTCGCGCTGCGCCCGAGCAAGACGCTGAACGACATCCTCGCGACGCTCTGAGCGCGCCGCGTTCCCCAAGCAGAAGCCACAAGAGGGCGGCAATGCCGGAGCATTCGTCGCCCTTCTTGCATGCGCTGGTCAGGGGCAGGTGGCGCTGTCCACCTGAATGAAGGGGCGGCCAACTTTTGCAGCCATACAGGTCGAAGTGCACGGCCCCAAGCCCGAACCGGAGCCAGGCGGAGGACAAGATTGCCATTGGAGCGTGTCACCGGTCATCGAGCAATCAGATGGTGTGACCCAGCAAGCGCCCTGATCGGCGCTGGTGCCGCAGCCGACATCTGACGTTTGCAAGCGCGCACAGGTGGAGCCGCTCATCGGGGGACAGTCGTTGTTTCCGCGACAGAGCTTCGCCCCCACCTCGCACGTGCCGTCAGCGCTCTTCGAGAAGCCGTGCTGGTACAGGAGGCACGGGTTCCAGTACGTGAGGTGATCGCATCCGCACACGAATTGCAGCGTCGAGTCGCAGATCGGTGGCCTCAAGGTGCACACGCCGGGGGCGCCGGGCTCGCAGCTCTCCGTGAGGCAGAACAGCGTTTCCCCCGGGCAGTCCGCGTTGCGGTGGCACACGGTGTCGCCGCCACCGGCCGAGAAGTCACCGCCCAGCCCGGCGGGTGCTCCGCCGCCACCGGTACCAGCGCCGCTGATGCCGGCTCCGCCGCTGATCGCACCGCCCATACCAGCCGACCCGGCGCCAGCCGAATCGCCGGTAGCTCCCGCCATGCCTGCCGCGTCCGCGGGGCCCGCAGCGAATACATGGACGTCGGCGGCGTCACACGCGCCGACGGCCGCGAGTGCGGCGAGCGTACACAGCACGCGCGTGGCCTGCCGCTTCATCGCCGCTCCTCGATTGCTGCTGGCGACGCGGCGACACCAGAGCCGCCGAAAGACAGCGACAAACCTGCGAGAGCCATCGGGCGAATGCGGGCGGGCGAAAAGAAAGGAGCGCTGCTGCCGTCTCGCGCCGAGATCACATAGTTATGCCGATTCAGGTCCACGTCCGCGTCCACCGCGAACAACGCGCTCAGGCTGGAGGTCAGCCGCAGGCGCGCGCCGAGTATACCCGCTCCGATAGCATCAACAGACGTACTGCCGCTGAAGGTCGCGCCGTCGAGCGGGCGATCAGGCGTCACGTGCGTCCAATCCGCACCGCCACCCAAACCCAAAAATGCGGTTATATCATGCGCCGCGCGCCACTCCACCATCGGCATCATGCGAGCGCTGATCAACCCGAACGAAGCCTTCCCGTCCGTGCCCTGCACATTCACACCAGCGGACGCATAGCCCGCAACCGAAGCGAAGATACCAACCCGGACCGCGGCTCGACCGTGACTGAAGCCGAGAGCCGCGCCGCCGCCGCCGTGGAATCCAGCCCCGAAATTCTCGGTGGCACCAAACAAGCTGGCGCGCACGTCCCAGGCCGCACCCCGATCTTCAGGCTGCGCAGGGGGCGGCGCGAGCACGGGGGGCGGGGGCGGCGCGGCGGCGGCGCGCGCCGCAAGTGATGACTCCACGGCCGAGCACACCACGCGCGCCACAGTCTCGATCGAGATCTCCAGCGATGCACCGTCCGGCAGGGTGCGGCGCTCGAGGTCTTGGCGAGTCTCGCCGTCGACCACCACGACGCGCGTCGGCGAGCCGGGCCGCAGATCCACATAGGCTTCGGCCAAGCCAGGAGCGTGCTCCGTACTCAACAGCGCTTCGTCCGCGCCCGCGGCGTCACGCACCACGACGGCCACGTTGGAGTGCGAACACAGATCTTGAACGGCGTCGCGAGCACCGGACACGGCTTCGGGCGGCCCTGCCACGTAGACGCGAACAATCGGCGGGGGCGCCGCACCCAGTGCCGTCCGCGAGGCGGCAATCAAACTCGCGGCGGCCAAAAAGCAGGCCGAATGCCGCAGCTTCACCGCATGCCCAACGCCGCGAGTCGAGCCGCTGCCAGCCGCGCGTGCACCGTGCCAGGGAAGCGGCTCTGCACCTGTTGCCACGCGACCTTTGCCTGTTCCGGCTTACCGAGCTGCTCCAACGCGCGCGCACGACCCACGAGTGCCTCGGCGCTCAACACCGGCGCGCCCTCCGACAGATAGCGATCGAAACCAGCCAACGCTTGCTCCGGGCTACCGCGATCCAGCAGGAGCTGAGCCAGCAAGGCACGTGATAGCTCGCTTTCCGAAGAATTCGGGAAGCGCGCTTGTAGGGAGTGATACAGCGCCACCGCGCGGTCCGGATTGCCGTCGCGACGAGCGCGGTTGGCGTCCGCAAACAAGCTCGCGGCGGGATCCAAGCGCGGCGCGGCGGGCTCGCTCGCTTCCGGAAATGCGGCAACGGCAGGCACGCTCGCAGGCGAAACAGCGGAGGCGACCGAGACCGACGCAGTAACTTCTTGCCGTGCGCGAACCGCGGCGCCCGCGACCGGTCGAACCGCGACAGGGCTCGCTAGCTCCTTCGCGGCAGCGGCGGGTGCCGCGCTGGGTTCTGGAGCCACGAGCGCGTCCGCTGCGCTGGGCACCGCGGGAGCGGCAACAACCGGCGCAGCCATGCTGCTCTTCACGGCGAGCTTCACATGGTGCGCGAATTTTGCGTCAACCGCGCGCGTGGCTTCGGTTTTCCGCACAGCCGGCGACCAGGGCAACCAGGCGGGCGCCGCGACTGCACCGGTAGCGACGGCAGCCGTTGCCCAGCCAGCACACAGGATCAAGGATGCGGCCAGCAGCGCGAGCGGGCGCCAACGACGACTGCGCGGACGCAAGGAGCCGGCGACGCGAGTGCGCGGCGCGGCGTGCTCGGCTGCCTCCGGCAACTCCGCAGAGGTTTGCACGCGTTGCGCCATGCACCCGGCGACCGTGAGTTGCGGACGCTCCTCGAACAACGGGGTATCGTGTGCCAGATCCGCTCGCACGCTGATTTCGAAGCGGCAGCTGGAGCATTGCGCCAAGTGGCTATCCAGCCGTTCGCGTTCTGCCAGCGTCAGCTCGCGATCCGACAGCTTGTCGATCAGCTCTTCAGGATGCAGGTCGACGACGTTCATAGGGCGACCTCAAGCTCGTCAGCGAGCGTTGGGTCGGCTTCGATCCGGCGGCGGAGCGCATCTTTCGCTAGACGCACGCGGCTACGCACCGTGTTGAGCGGAGCGCCAGTGGCCTGCGCCACCTCTTCCAACGACCAACCGAGCACGGTGCGCAGAGCCAGCGCATCCGCCTGCTCCGCGGGTAACTCGGTCAGCAAATCACGCAGTGCTTTTTTGCGGCGCTCAGCCGACACTTCACAGCCGGGCCACTGCACATCCGGATCGGAAGCGGAAATCTGCGCGAGGGTTTCGCTACGGGCGCGACGCACCGAGGTGTTGCGCCGTGCGCGCAGGGCCACGTGCAGCGCAATGCGCGAAGCATAACCGGCGGGATGACACTCGCCACGGAAGGCACCCAGCGCCTGCAGCACCGCAATCATCGATTGCTGAATCACGTCGTCCACGTCGGCGTGGCGGGAGCCGAGCACACCGTTGACTACCCGCGACAACGTGGGCCACACCTGATCCAGGAAGCGGCGCGTGGCGACCGGGTCACCGCTGCCCGCGAGGCGCGCCAGCGCGATCAGCTCGGCGGCTTGGTCGACGCTAGGCGTCGAGTTCGGGTTGCAGGTCGTCATCAGCAGCATGCGACTATAGAGTGTGCGGCACGTGAGCGGAGCGATCACTCAGGGCGAGAAAACCCAGCGACGCGCGCTTTCCGCCCGTTTCTGGCCCCGCGACGACCGCAATTTGGGGCCCGCCCCCCCCGACGCATGAGTAGAGCAAACCGCCTACCCGAACCTACGCGCTAGCCTTCAGCGACTTGCTAGGCGCGGCGACTTCCGCACCGCCGCGGACAACGCGCTGTACGCCGAAGTAGGCGACCGCGAACGCGACCAGTGTGAGCGCGAGGATCCAATTGCTGGTGCCCAGCAGCTTCAATGATGAGCCGATCAACACGGCGATCAGCGCGGGTCGAATCAAAGTGTCCGGCGCGCGCGACGAGAGCTGCGCGCCGATGAACACACCCGGGACGCTGCCGACCAAAATCGATGCAGTGAGCGCGAGCTTGAAGTCACCGAACAGCAAATGGCCGAGCGCCGCAGAAGTCACGAGCGGAATCGCCTGCACCAAATCCGTACCGACGAGCTCTTTCAAACTGAGCTTCGGATACAGCACTAACAGCAGGATCATCATCAACGAGCCGGAGCCGACAGACGTGAGACCAACCACCAAGCCACCCGCGACGCCAATCAACACTGTTTGCAAAGGCTTCACGTGCAGCGGCAGCAAGCTGTCGCCCGATTGACGACCGCGGGTGAGTAGCGGCCGAATGATCAGCCCGGCTGCGACGACGAACAACGCCAAACCGAGCCCGAGCTTCACGCGCTCTTGCAGCGCGGGACCCGTGCCCGAAAGCTTGAGCAGCAAGACGCCGAGGAACGCCGACGGTACCGAGCCGATCATCAGCCATTTGACGAGCTGCTTGTTCACCGTGCCGCGACGCCAGTGCACTCCGCCGCCCACCGGCTTCATCACCATGGCCGCCACGATGTCGCTCGAAACAGCGACCAGCGGCTGAACCTTGAACAGCAGCACCAGGATCGGCGTCATCAGCGCCCCGCCACCCATGCCGGTCAGCCCAACCACGAATCCAACAAACAGGCCTGCGAGCGCAACGGTGGGGTCGATCATGGGCGAGGTCCGCGCAGTATAACTCTACCAATCGCATAGGGAAGGTGCGCAATTCGCGAACATCTACTAATTATATGAATTTATTCAACATTAAATTTAACATCCTAATCCGGAGCAAAGTCTCCGCGCCAATGGGACTGATGGGGGTCTGCTTCTGGGGTTTGGTTGGCGGGCGCACCGCGGCGCTTTGGCGGCTCAAAGCTCCCCAGCCGGCCGTCTCCGGAGTGAGAGCGGGAACGAGTAGTGCGGGCGGAACCGGCGCGCGGACACATGGGGAGGGGCCCCTGGCGGCGGAGCGCGAGCAAACCGGGCTGCACCGCGACGGATTACGGCGGGGCGGCAAGCACAAGGAAAACCGAGAACCTACCTGACTGGCGGCGGAACGAGGCTGGGGCGGGCTTCGGGTTCATGGCGGTCGGTTTCGCCAGCGCGATCAAGGGCGAACTTGAACAGGATCGGGCCGATCATTTCGTTGATGGCAACGGCGGCGATGGCCAGAGAGCGGAAGCCTGCTCCGAAGCTGGGGAACGCCTTCTCGATGACGACAGACAGGCCGAGGGCGAGGCCGGCTTGGGAGACCAAGGACGACCAGGCCCAGCGTTTGAGGACCGCAGGGTCCTCCGCCACGCGGCTGCTGATGCGCCCCGCGATGACGGTGAACAGCGCGCGGCTGCCGCATAGCGCGACCGCTACTGGGCCCATCTGCTTGAGCAGAGGAATGTCCAAGTGCGCGCCCGCCGTAGCGAAGAACACGACGAACACCACGCTGCCCGTCTGCTCGATGGAGTGCAGCAGCTTCTCGCCTTGGTCGGACAGGTTCGTGACGACGAAGCCCGCCGCCAAGAACGCGAGCAGTGAATCCACACCGATGTACGTGAAGGATTCACTCAGCCCGAAGCCGATGGCGAGCAGCACCAACAGCAACTGCCGACCGACCAAGCGCAGGTAGATCGCGAGCCCCAAGCCGAGCGTGACGCCCACAGCGACACTACTCAGGATCTCGTGGCCGAGAATGCTGAAGTCATCGAGTGAAATCGAACCGCTGCCATTGATCAGCGGGCGCGCCAACATCATCATGGTCGCCAGCAAAATCACCACGACGACGTCCGAGAGCATGATGAAGGCCAGGGAGAACGTGGCTACCGGTCCCTTGGCGCGCGTCTGAGACAAGATGCCCATGCACGCGGACGGGCTGCGGCTAACGGCCAACACGCCCCACAGGAGCGAGACGCCAATCAGCGGCTTCAGCGCCATGCCGTGCATGAACGGCAGGTAGCTGGCAATGGACATGAAGACGCCCGCCACGCACACCAGCACCACCGTACTCTGCAGCAGAGTGGCCCAAGCCAAGCCGCGCGCGACCGAGCGTAACGTAGCCACGCGCAGCTCGGCGCCGCCGGCGAGCGCAATCAAGGACAGCGCCAGCGTGTTGACCGGCGAGAGCTCCTCGACCGTGTGATGATCTACGAGGTGCAGCACGTGCGGGCCACCGATGATGCCGGCAAGTAGGTAGCCGGAAAGGTGAGGCAGCCCGATGGTTTCGAGCAGCTCACTCATCAGCGTACCGGCGAGCAGCAAGAAGCCGACCGCCGCGACCGAGCCCAGGTGAGTTTCCAGCTCAGGCGCGACGCGCGTGACGCCGTACAGGACGCCGAACGTGACCAGCAGCGAAAACAGCTGAATCGCGCGCGTGCCGAGCGTTTTCCTGGAACCGCCGTGGCCGCTCATGCTCGGCTCTCCAGGCTCGCGGGCGCCGCGCTTGCGGGCGCCGCGCTTGCGGGCGAAGGTTCAGTCTTGATCTCGCCAACGCGCGTGAGCGCGCGGCGTAGCGCGCCGGGGCCGAGCCACTCGCCTACCAGCACGCCCAGCGCGGCGAGCAGCAGCACGCTATCACTCACCTGCCCGGGGTGCCGAACCGCGAACGCGAGCGCGACGGCCAACCCCAGCGCGCCGGAAGACAGCATGCTCAGGCCGAACTCCGAACCCGCACCGCGGACGGCGGATGACGTTACCGACAGCAGCGTGCCGCACAGCACGCGCGCGATGAGCTTCACGACTAAGGCCACCACGACCAACACGAGCAGCGCGGTCGGCAGCCTGACGTTCACGTAAGCCCCGGCGAGCAGCACGACGGGCAGCAGCACCGGCTTTTCCGTGGGCGTGATCATGGCCTTGATATCGAGGCGATGAGGCGACACGATCGCCAACGTGAGCCCCATGGCGAAGGTCGCGCTGAGCGGCGACAAGTTGAGCCGGGCGGCGGCTCCAGTGCCGAGTAGGCACGTGCCGAGCAGAATGCCCCAGCTCTCGTCGCGCCGGAATTCACGGCCCAAGAGCAGCGCGGCGGTGAGCCCGAGCACGACGCCCAAGCCGAGCGACACTCCCACGCGGCCGAGCACGGAAAACGCGGGCAAAGCCGCACCGGGCAGCCACGCGTTCACGACTGACAAGGAGAGCGCAGCGAACAACGCGCTGGCGCGCGCCGTATCCGCGGCGAGATCCGAGAGCGGCCCGGCCGCGCCATAGCGCTCGACCACCCAACGCACGCTGTGGCGCGTGGTTTCCGAGCACACGATGCCCGCCGCAGCCGCGAATGCGATCACCTCGAGCCGCGGCAAGCGGGTGAACGTGGACGCCCCGAAGAACACTGCACCGGACACGCACGCGCTCACAACCGCTGACAACGCGATGCCCAGGAACACGCGCCGCACAGGCACATTTCGCTGCGCAACGCGCAGGTAACTGACGCCGAGCACCAACCCAACCCAGCTCACCCCGACCAGCACCACGGGCTGAAAGCTGTCGACGAGCGAGCGGCCGACCACCGACAGCACTTGCGGGCCAAGCACGAAGCCGAGCACTAAGTACTCGGCACCCGAAGCTAGGCCGAAGCCGCGAATCGCGCGGCCCCCGACCAAAATGCTGCCGAGATAGGCCAGCACCAGCAGGCCGAGCAGGAACGCGACGGCGTTCATTCAACCACCGGCCGACGCACTGCTCGACCGAGCGCAATGCCCGCTGCGTTCAGGTCATCGAACGCAGTTTCGGCCAGAACGCGCCGCGCGTCGAGCGAGTCACACAGCGCGCTCAGCCGGTAGTGCGCCGCGTCCGCGTCGAACCCGAGCAGATCGAGCTTCGGGTCGTGACCGCACTTTTTGCCGGCTTCGCTCAACACTTCACGCACCCTTTCCTGCAGGGCGGTGGGCGAAACCGGGACGTCCACGCTGAGCCGTGGGCGCATACCGAGCACGCGCAAGGGGCGAAACAAGCACAATAGGTGCGGTAGACGCAGTTCGGTGCGGTGTGCATCGATCAGGCGCATCTCGAGCAGATTGATGGCCGAGATGCGCGCCACGATGCCGTTGACCTCCACGAATTCACCGAGCCGGACGCGACGGCCGAACAACACGGCAACGCCCACCACCCCCGCCGCGAGCAGCGGCGTGCTGGCCAACCCGAGGGCGATCAGGATGATCGCGCCGGCGCGCACCAGCGCGCCATTCGTGTCGCCGGTAACCACTGGCGCAGCGAACACCAACGCGGCCACGACGATCGCCGAACGGAGCAACACGCTGGTTGGCGCCGCAAGATCCGCCGGCAACCACGGTAGCGGTGTTTCGCCGCGCGCCACGCTGACGAAGAACAAACCGACGAAGCGCACGAGCACGAACACGGCCAATGCCGCGATGGCCGCGACAACCAGCAGCGGAAGCGCGCCCGCCAAGCGCTCCATCAGCTGCGAAACTGGGCCGAGCACGAAGCCGGTGAGGCGCTGCGTGTAGTTGCGCGTCGCCTCGAACAGCGATAGCGCGACCACCAACCACGCATAGGCGATGCCCGCTTGCCCCAGCCATTTGCCGATGCTGAGGGCCATCACGCCGCTGCTACGCAGCGTGGCCGGGCGGACCACTTCGATCTTCTGAATCTTGATCGATAGCTCGCGATCGGGCCGATTATCCAGGAATTCTCGGGCAGACTCGGCGAATTGCCCGAGCTTGCCGAGCAAATAAAACGCGATCAGGCCGAAGAAGACGACGAGCGAGACCGAGAAGATGCTTTTGGCGATCGCGGCGCGCTTGCCTTCGGCCTCGAGTGCCTCGCTGATCTTGCCGGAGACGCTCTGGGCGTACAGGTCGAGCGACGTTTCACCAGCGGCGGTCGCGTCGTCTTGGCTCAGTTGGATGATCGGGATCGGGCCCGCGAGGACGACAACGAAATCGCCTTCGTGGCGATGCGTGACCGGCGCGGTCTTGTCGCGGTCGAATGCGCGCTTCAGTGCTTCGCCGGCTTCGCGAGCGCGCACTTCCGGCGACTTGCCTGCGCGCGGGAGAAACACCGTGAACACCGAAGCATCGGCGAGACGCGCGATGGCAGGGACGGCGACAGCCGCTGCGGAGGAGCTCGGAGCCGGCGCGACCGGCGCGGTCAGCGCGAAAGGCGGCGGCGCGCTACTCGGAACGGCGGAAGCGCTAAGCGGCGGCGCCAGGACCACCGAGGCGGCAACGACGGGCGGCGGTTCGGGAACTGAGGGCGGCTCAGGCTCGCTGGCGGCCGGCGCAGCGGACGCCGCTGGCGGCGCCGACGCGGACGGCACGACCGACGCGGGAGGCGTCGAGCCGTGAACTGCCGCGGCGGACCGCGCAGCCGGTTTGGGTGCGGCGAGCACGCTGGACGCGGTGGGAGTCGGGTTTTGGGCTCGGGCGACGTGAGCGACCGAGAGCGCCGCGGCTAGCGCCGCAGCGCACCAAAGCCCCGAAACTCGCGCCACCACACACGAATAAATTGGAGATCTCACGCTGGAACCAGCAGCTTCGGCCACGCGATTGACGACTGCAAGCCTGTTCGGGCTCCCAAATCGATTCGGCGCGCAGACCGGACATAGGGCCGTGGAAGCCGTGGCGAAAATTCTTGGGCGAGAGTAGTTTACGCGCCCTCATGACGACGACTCAGCATCCAGACCGCGTGGTGTTGCACATCGCAGGCAATGACCGTCCCGGCGTCACCGCGCGCTTAGCCGAAGTGATTGCCGAAGACGAAAGCGCGCAGCTCATCAATATCGGGCAGTCCGTTCTGCACGGTTACTTGATGCTGTCGGCGATCGTAGACATCCCGCGCAACTCTTACGCGCTCCGTAAGTTGCTGTTCGCTGCGGCGGACATGGGGCTGCGCTTCGAAGTGACGCCGTTCCGCAGCGAAGCGGGCCACGAGACCGCGCCAGATGTGAGCTCGCTGAGCGTCACCGTGCTTGGCCCGCTACGCGATGGCGTTGCGACCGCGGCGATCACCAAGTTCATGGCCGAGCGCTCGATGAACATCCGCGAGATTCGCTCGCTCAGTGAGAACGAGTTGGACGGGCTGGAGTTGATCGTCGACTTGCCCCCCGGCGCGGTTCTCAGCGCCACGGAGCTTGGGGATCTGCGCGGCAGCTTGCTCCGTTTGGGGATGGAGCTCGGTGTGGACTTGGCGGTGCAGCGCGACGACATGTTCCGCCGCAGCAAGCGCCTGGTGTGTATGGATGTGGATTCGACCTTCGTGAAGGGTGAATTCATCGACGAGCTCGCGGAGCTCGCGGGCTGCGGCGAACAGGTCGCGG
>JBDTJC010000274.1:0-5465 GCA_039936055.1 Polyangiaceae bacterium
CACCGGTTTCGCCTCACCACCCAGGCCGTTGTTGAACGGTACCGTGTAGATGTCGACGGCCGTGAGTGGCGTCTTGCTGTTCGCGCTATGCCCAACGCGGCCGTCCGAAGTCGAGTCCGTGGAGGTGTAAGCGATGTTCACGCCATCGTGGCTCCAATCCGGAGTGACAGCGCCGCGCGCATCCCCGGTGCGCGGGATGATGCCCCAGCCCGTGTTTTGCTGGGTGATAAAGGCTTTGAAGTAGGCGTTGTCGTTGTTGTCGGTGGGCGCGTCGCCGGCTGCGGCCAAATCCACCCAGACCAAGTCGTCCAAACCTGTGTAGCTGCACGTGCCGTCGGGGCAGCCGAAAATCCAGGGTTGGCTCATGTCGATGGTGCGCTTGCCAAAAGACGTCACGTAGCGCTTGCGAGCCACCCAATCGGCGTTCGAAAACGTGGTCGCGCCTTGCCACGACATTTGACGAAGTAGCCGACCCATGGGGGTCACGTAGTCAGGGGGGCTGCCGGCATTGCCCGCCGTGATGTTCGAGACCGCAACGTTCCACGGCCAACGATCGGTGGTAGCCACCGCGGCGCCGTCCGGCGCGGACGAGTGGCATCCGAGGCAGGCGACTTGACCGGTGGGCGTCGTCGGCCAGTCCGAGGGTTGCTTAGCCGTGCCGTCCGCGCCGATGATCGGATCTTTGATGTCCGTCGGTTGCAGCACTGAGACGATGCCTTCATCACCGGGGCTGAAGCCGTACAGGCCATTTTGGCCTTTCACGGCTGCGGCCGCCCAGAACACCATGCTGCCGCCGGCTTTGACCGGGGCGATGCGGAACGTGGCTTTGCTCTCGGTGGGCGCGCCGCTGCCCGTGCTGGCACGCACGGTGACGGTGATGTCTTCGTCGAAGACGTTGTAGGTCAGGCCCGTGGGCGTAGTGGCGTCCTTGTTGTCCCAAGCTTCGACCGGCAAGAGCCAGGTATCCTTGTTGGTGTAGGCGACCAGGTCGTTGGCTTCGCGGTCGGCGTGGACGGTGATTTGAAACACCGTACCGGTCGCGGCTTTGAAGTGCACCCGTTCGCGCGTCCAATTGTAGGGCACCATCGATCCGTTCAACGGTTCGAGGATGCACGGGCCGGCCCCGCTGGGCGCGGCACTGAAGTTCGCGGCCACGCTCGGATCGACGCCGTCGAAGATGGGCGCGCTTGGCAAATCCGTGCAGCCGGTCGTGCACAGCGGCTTGCGGGCGTCCGGCGCGTCCCCTTGACCGGTGCCGACCGCCAAGCCGCCAGCCGTGCCGCCAGGGTCGATGTTCGTGGTGCTACCGCCCTGGCTGCTGCTGCTGCTGCCGTCACCGCCGCCGTGCACGCCCGAGCTGGTGCCGCCACCCGCAGAGCAACCCACCAGTGCGGACAGGCACAGCGAACCAATCAGCACAGCGACAAGCGTGGGTTTGTTCATGGGCACCTCTGCTTCGGAAACTAGCAGCGCCGTCCGGAGCGCGCTCACAAATTGTGGAAGCGGTTCCATGTTCCGGGAACTGGTTGCGATTCGGCTGTGAGTTTGCGTCGTCGACGAAAAGTTCCTAACCTCGCCTTCATGCCCGAGTTCATTTTCCAGATGCAGGAGGTGACGCGCGTCCACCCTCCCGACAAAAAGGTTCTCGAGAACATCACGCTCGCCTTCTTCCCGGGCGCCAAGATCGGCGTGATCGGTACGAACGGCTCCGGCAAGAGTTCGCTGCTACGCATCATGGCCGGCATCGATACCGAGTTCATGGGTGAGGCCAAGCCGCACCCCGGTACCAAGATAGGCTACTTCGCGCAGGAGCCGGAGCTCGGCCTTGCGCGCACGGTGCTCGAGGCGGTGGATGAGGCCGTGGCTGACATCCGCGGCCTCGTCAAAGAGTTCGAAGACGTGAGCATGAAGCTCGGCGAGCCGCTCTCGGATGCCGAGATGACGCGCGTGCTCGAGAAGCAAGCCGCGCTGCAAGACAAGATCGACGCCGTCGATGCGTGGAACCTCGATCAGCGGCTCGAGATGGCGATGGACGCTCTGCGTTTGCCGCCCCCTGATGCGGAAATTGCCAAGCTCTCCGGCGGCGAGCGTCGCCGCGTCGCGCTGTGCCGCATCTTGCTGTCGCGCCCTGACATGCTCTTGCTGGACGAGCCCACGAATCACTTGGACGCTGAATCGGTGGCCTGGTTGGAGCGTTTTCTCCAGGAATACCCGGGCACCGTCGTGGCCGTCACGCACGATCGCTACTTCTTGGACGACGTGGCGGAATGGATTTTGGAGCTGGATCGCGGGAAGGGCTATCCGTTCAAGGGCAACTACACGTCCTGGTTGGAGCAGAAGTCCGCGCGCTTGGCCTTGGAAGAAAAGCATGAGAGCGCTCGGCAGCGGAAGTTGAAGCAAGAGCTCGAATGGGTCCGCGCCTCACCGCGCGCTCGCCAAGCCAAGAGCAAGGCGCGTTTGGCCGCCTACGATGAACTCGTGAGCAAGGCCGACAAGGGTTCGTCCGATCCGACCGAAATCAGCATCCCGGCTGGGCCACGCTTGGGTGAAACCGTGATCGAGGCGACCGCACTGCGCAAAGGCTTCGGGGACCGCCTGCTGATCGACGGCTTGGATTTTCGGCTGCCGCGCAGCGGCATCGTGGGGGTGATTGGCCCGAACGGCGCGGGCAAAACCACGCTATTTCGCATGCTCGTCGGTGAAGATAAACCCGACAGCGGCACGCTCAAAGTCGGTGAAACCGTCAAAATCGCGTATGTGGATCAGTCGCGCTCGTCCCTCAAAGGGGACAACAGCGTGTGGCAGGAAATCTCGGGTGGGGAGGAGAAGATCTCGCTCGGCACGCGTGAGATCGCTTCGCGCGCCTACTGCTCGTGGTTTGGCTTCAAAGGCAGCGACCAACAAAAGAAGCTCGGCACCATGTCCGGCGGTGAACGTAACCGCGTGCACCTCGCTAAGCTTCTCAAGGAGGGCGGCAACCTGCTGTTGCTGGACGAACCCACTAACGATCTGGACGTAGACACCCTGCGCGCGCTCGAGGCCGCCATGCTGGATTTCCCAGGTTGCGCCGTGATCATCAGCCATGACCGCTGGTTCTTGGATCGCGTGGCCACGCACATCTTGGCTTTCGAAGGCGAAAGCAAGGTGGTCTGGTTCGAGGGCAACTACCGCATGTACGAGGAAGATCGGAAGCGCCGCATGGGCGCGGACGCGGATCAACCGACCCGCATCAAGTACAAGCGTATCAAGATTTGACCCGCTACTTGCGGAGCGCGAGCGTCAGGTGGACGCGCAAGCTCTGCAACGGCGCCGCCTGTCCCGGCTGAGTGCCGGGCGGTTGACCACCGTTGGGCTCGTCGTCGAACGACACCTCGCTGCGCAGCGAATCCAGACGGTCCACGACTTGGGCTACGGGTGAGCCGGGCACCGGGATGACTGGCCACTTGGGCGCAGCAGCGCTGCCGCGCAGCGGATCATGAACGCCGTCAGGGCCGAACGTGTAACTGCCGCCCTCGGGCGTGCGCAGCACACTACCGAAATAGTTTCGCATCAGGGCGTTAGCTTTGTCCGGGTCGCTTGCGACCTCGGGCGCGCCGCGAAAGATCGCGTTCGCCTGATCAACGGCGCCCGCAGTGTTCTCGACGAGGCCTCGGGTCAAAAGCCAGCTGAGCACGGTCGCCATCGCTCCTTGCGGCTTGCCCTTCAGGTCGATCACTAGCTGGGGCGCGCGCGGATCGGACTTCGGTTCGACGGTGGCGGGCGCGTTGCCGTCCAACGAGTCGTCGATCAGTTTCGCTAGTACCGGCACGTTGAGCGAAAATAGCAAAGCGTGCGGAGTGAGTGCGTAATACAGACGCACATCAACGTCGTTCGGGTCGCTGCTACGCACGCCAGTGATCGCCACGCCGCGGTGCTTCTGCACCTCGTTCCAGAGCAAAGCCCCCGACCCAACGTCATCGATGACGCTCTTGATCGCGGCCAGAGCAATGGTGGCTCCGGCAATGCTACGAATCGCGATACCGGCATACGCCGGCGTCTGCGCCTGGGCGACGAACTCATCTCCGCTTTTCTCGCTCGGTTGTTCGGGCGAGATATCGTGGGTGCCACGCGCGGCGATGCCCAGCTCATTGCGATCGGCAACGCCGATGAACGCATAGTCGCCGATCCAATCGAAGGCCAACTCATGCTTCGTGAACGCGCTCGTCGAGCTGGTCAGCAAATGTCGAATTTCGGCGTCTTTTCCGACACCGAGCAGCATGCGAAAGCCGTCCGGCAGTGCGCCCGGGTGCAGGCGCGCGTTGCCGACGCTACTGGTGAACTCACGATATTCACGGCGTAGCAGCGGAAGCACTCGTAGTTCGGCGTCGAGCGTGGTTCCGCCGGTTTGGGTCTGAGTGCGGGACACGCGGATCGCGAATGGATCCACGTAGTCTGACCATTCCGACTCGTAGCTCCGCGCGAACGAAGCGTAGCCCGCCAGCTCGGATTGCGTGACTAGCGTCACGTCCGGCGTGTCGATCAGCGGCGGCATGCCGAGGGTTCCGCCGTGACTGCTCTCGGGAGCGGCACCCGGTTGAAAGCTGGCCGCAACGCCGCCCGGCTTGAGATCATCGGCAGCGAGCAGTTTGGCCTGCACCAGATCTTTCGTGCTAGCGGGCGAATGCCCGTTGAGGAAGCCGTACAACAGTGCGGCGTAGCCGGGGCGCGAGGCCTCGGCGAACGCTAGTTCGCGCTCCGCGGCTTTGATCTTCTGTTGTGGCCCGATCACGCTCTCCACGAAGCGGTCGCCTGCGAAGGCCAGGACCGTGGAGTCTCGGTCCGCGTCGCGCGCCAACATGTACTTGAAATCAGGCTCGTCCGAGAGCCGCGGCGCTTTGCCGTGAATGGCCGAGATGACACGGCGAATCCCGCCCGGGCTATTGGAGACGAGCTCCAGCCCATCGACGGTTGCGCGGTGCCGACGCACCTTGCCGTCATGGGAGCGCGTCACGGATACGTCCACGCCTTCGTGACTGAACTTGCTCGTCTCCAAGCCGAGGTGTTTGGCCTCGAACGTGCCCTGCGCTTTGGCGAGCGCGGCTTCGAAGAGCAGGCTGCTCTTCAGCTTGAAAATCAGCGTCAGATCGCTGCCCTCGACGAAGTACGGATCGCTGCCGACGATCGCGAGCTCTTCGATCACGCTCGGCCCGAAGGTTCGCGCCAACTCGGTTTGTTCGAGCGCGAGTTCGGTTTGATACCGCTCGCGTAGATCACGGTCTTGGATGCGGCCGTCGAGGAAGTCCAACGCGGGTGTACCCCACGAATCCGCAACGGCGCTCAGATCCAGAAAGGTCGAAAAATGGCTCTCCTGCACGTTTAGTGGGCGCAGCGGCGACGCACAAGGCGCGCAAAGGCCGGTTTTATGGGCTATTTGGAGGCGCGACGGCGAGGCGTTTGAGCGCGCACGGAACGAAGGGGAAACTGGC
>JBDTJC010000275.1:0-9345 GCA_039936055.1 Polyangiaceae bacterium
TCACCGCCAAGGGTGACGAAACGGATCGCGTGGTCGGGCTCGAATTGGGCGCGGATGACTACTTGGGCAAGCCGTTCAGCCCGCGCGAACTCTTGGCGCGGCTGCGCGCCGTGCTGCGCCGCACCGAACTCGACCCGAGCAAGGAGCACCTGAACGTCGGCGGCGTCAATTTGGACGTCGGCGCGCGCCAAGTGATGGTCGAAGGCAAAATAGCCGATCTGACCGGCATCGAGTTCGACTTGCTCTTGGCGTTGATGCGCCGTGCCGGGCGCGTCGTGCCGCGCTCCAGCCTGCTCGAACACGCGGGCCGCAGTGACGTTACTGTCAGTGACCGCACGGTGGACGTGCACATCTCGCACCTTCGAAAAAAGCTGGGTGATGACCCGCCGCGCATGATCAAAACCGTGCGCGGTGTGGGCTACGTGATGGCGAAGGGCTCGGAATGAGCTTTCGGCGCTTCGTCAGCGCCCGCCTGCACCGCCAATTGTTCATGTGGCTCGGCATTACCATCCTGTTTACCGGGATGGTGGTCAGCGCTGTGGTCAGCGCGTTGCGCCCCGACGCCTCCAGCATGGAGAGTGACGTGCTGCGCATTCAGCGCTTCATTGGCGAGCGCTTTCAGCGGGTTTGGGATACCCCGGCGGAACGGCACACCTTGGCCGAGGACATCGCCAAGGCGTTCGAGGTCGATCTCACGCTGCGTGACAGCCAGCATCGGGCGATCGAGCAAGTCGGCGCGGGCTGCGACAAACCGCAATTTTCCGTGCCCGTCCCGCGCGGCAGCGAGACTCTGGGTGTGCTGCAGGTGTGTATCGACAAGCGCCGTCGTGTGCCGGGCATCACCTTCGTACTGGCCATTGCCGCAGCTTGCTTGAGCCTATGGGCCGCCTCCGGTGCGCTGGCGCGGAAGCTGGTGCGTCCGCTCTCTGACCTGATCCGCGTCACGCGCGAGATAGGCTCGGGCAACTTGCTGAGTCGCGTGCGCCTAGGCCGTCACCACATGGGTGAAGCCGGCATGCTGGCGGATTCGGTCAACGACATGGCCAAGCGCATCGAGCGCCAATTGAACGACCAGCGCGAACTGTTGGCGGCCGTCTCGCATGAAATCCGCAGTCCCCTGGCACGGCTCCGCGTGCTGACCGAGCTGCTGCGCGGTAGCTCTGCGGATTCGGTCACGCTCGACAAAGTGGAGCGCGAAATCATCGAAGTCGACGATTTGATCGGCAAGTTGTTGGCCAATTCTCGGCTGGATTTTGGCACTTTGAGCCTGCAATCACTGGAGCCGTGCATGCTCGTGCAGCGCGCGCTGGAACGCGCCGACGTAGATCCGAGCGTGTTCCACAACGACGCGCCGGACGCTCGCATCAAGGGCGACCCGACCCTGCTGGATCGCGCGTTTTGCAACCTGTTCGAGAACGCGGTGAAGCATGGCGGCGGTGTGGAGAGCGTGCAGCTTGTCAGCGTCGAGAACAGCTTGCGCTTCACCGTGAATGATCGCGGTCCCGGTTTTGCGAAGGAGGACTTGGGGCGCGTGTTTGATGCGTTCTATCGCGGTGATGGCTCGTCTTCTTTGGGGTTGGGGCTCGCCTTGGTGGAACGCATCGCGCGTGCGCACGGCGGACGAGCCTGGGCGGAGAATCGCCCAGATGGCGGCGCGAGCGTGCACTTCGAGATCCCGAAAGAGCAATGAGCGGAGCGGCACGCTTCGACGCGGGCTTCCTCGAGCGGCCGGCGTTTGCCGTGTTCGAGCCCGTTGTGCGCGCACGCCTGGCCGCCCTCGCGCAATTCCCGGCGCCGGACCAGCTGCCTGTGCTCAGCCAAGGCATTCCGAGCGCCATCGAGCCCTGGTTCGACTTCGCGCCACAAGATGAGGCTGCGCTTGAGCGCGCAGGCAGCTTTGACGCGCTGATCGCCGAAACATCCAGCATCCCGACCCGTGCGGGTTCCTTTCATGATCTCCTGGGCGCCCTGGTTTGGCTGCATTTCCCCGCGTTGAAGACCGCGATTCACCGCGTTCAGCTGGCGGCGGCGAAGCGGGCGCGCGGTCCGCGTGAAAACGCCGCGACGCACCTGGATGAATCGGGCACGCTCGTGATCAGCACGGACGTGCGCGTGTTCGAAGCGATTGCGGGCCTGCAATGGCGCGCGCTGTTTTTGGAGCAACGCGCGGAGTTCGCGGGAAGCGCGCGCTGCTTGGCGTTCGGACACGGCCTGCTGGATGCGTTCCGCGCGCCGCACCCGCGCTTGATGGGCAAGGCGTTGTGCGTGCGCGTGAGCACTGCACAACTGGCGCTGAGCGCGCCGGCGTTGCGCGTGCTGCTGGATGCCGAAATCGCTCGGCGCTTGCCTGGATTTTTGCTCGCCCCGGGGCGTTTACTGCCGCTGCCGGTGCTCGGTGTGCCGGGCTGGGCGGACCGACAGACATCTGAATTTTACGGCGAGCAGCGTTACTTCCGCGCGGAGCGCACCCGCCAACGCGAACCTTCCGCGTGCAGCTGGCTGGACCTCACGCCGTGACTCTAAGCGCTTCGTCGAAGGGGCTGATGACCTTGGGCCACATGGCCCTGCCTACGTCTTTCGAGAACTGCGCCCGTTTCTGCTGTGCGGCCGGCAGGGGAAGCGGGCGCTTTCTATCGGCGCGGGCGCGGGCGCGACGCTGGACATCTCTCACAAAAACGGTTGCCGACTGCGCGAGCTTCGGCCCCGGGAAAGACCAGCCTTTACGAGGCAGTCTCGATCGGACCACGCGCTCAGCGTGTGGAACGCGCGGAGCGCGTCTTCGGTGTGCTGCCCTGTGTCGAAACAGGCGTAAATCTCGATAGTTGAGGCTCCGCGCGCTGGGAGGCGCAGTGCTGGGAATAGCGTTTGCGTTGCGCTCGTGTTTCGCGGCTATATTGCGCCCAGTGCCCACGGACGAGGAGCTCATGGCCGCCTATATTTTGGGCGACAAGTCAGCCTTCCGTGAGCTGTTCCAGCGCTACACTCCGCTCTTGCAGCGCGCCATGGCTCGCGACCTCCGCAGCCCCGAGGAAGCCAATGATTTGGTGCAGCAGACGTTCCTGCACCTGCACAGAAGCCGGCTCGACTTCGAACCCGGTCGCAAGCTCAAGCCTTGGATCTTCACCATCGCGCTGAACCTGAAGCGTGAATACTTCCGACGCAGCAAGCGGCGCCACGAGACCTCATTGGATGACGACCGCATCGCGGAACCGTTCGAGGGGCCGCGCGGGCAAGAGCGCTCGGACGCCGCGCGTGAAACGGCGCGTGCGTTGGCCGCACTGCCCGCTGACCATCGCGAAGTGATCGAGCTGCATTGGTTCGGGGGGCTGAGCTTTCCTGAAGTGGCGGAGGCGGTCGGGTCGACAGTGGCCGCTGTCAAAGTTCGAGCGCACCGCGGTTACGTCGCGCTGCGTGCACGCTTGGGTGATGAAGTGCCGAACCCTGAGCAGTTGGACGGCAAACCGAGCCCGGAGGGCCTGCGCTGATGGATTGCCCGGAGATTCGCGAGGCGTTCCTACACGGCGTGGTCGTGCGCAGTGCCGAAGTCGCGGCGCACCTGCGTGTGTGCCCGCATTGCCGTGAATTGTTCGAGCAGGATGCCGAGCTCGGCAACTCGCTTGCCGCGGAGTCCGCCCTCGCGATGCCCTTCGCTGACGAGCTGTTCGCCGCCTTGGAGGCGCACGTGGCGCAGGAAACGGGTCCGCGCGCCTGGCTGCGCTCGAGGCCCACGCGGCTCCGTTTCGCCGCCGTGGTTGCGAGTGCGTTGTTCGTCATCGCGCTCGGCGGCATGCTGCGCTCGCGGCCAGATTTTGCGGAGTATCCCGTGGCTCGCTTGGTGCTGCTCCTGGGTGTGTACCTGCTCGGGATCGTGTTCGCGTGCGGCAAAGAGCTGTATCTGTCGGCGCGGCGCGGCTCGCTCGCCGATCACTTTGGGCTCTTGCTGGGCGCGCTCGGGCTGCCGTTCCTGATCGCGTTCGCGCCCGCCACCGAGGCCAGCCGTCACTTCGGGCCAGGAGGCGCGCTGAGCTGCTTCATGTATGGCGCGGCGCTCACTGTGCCGACTGCCGCTCTGCTCTGGGCGTTCGATCGCGACAATCGACCCTCCCTGCGCACCGTGTGCTTGAGCGCGGTCGCGCTCGGCCTATCTGCGAACCTGGTGCTTGAGCTGCACTGCCCAAGCGGCAACGCGCTGCACCTCTTGCTAGGCCACGCGAGCATCGGTGTCGCGTGGCTAGCCGCGTGGTTCGTCGCGCGCCGCATGAGCCCCGCGTAGGCTACGTTTGCGTGCGGCTGGAGAGGGCGATCTCATGCCAGCATCGCACCTCCAAAGCCGACGCTGTTTTCGGCGCGGCGGCTTCCACGAGACGCCGAGTGCGTAAGTGCACATACATGCTTGATCATATTTCGCCGGGCGGGCGCGGTCGCACGTGCGCGGGCGCTGCTGAGTCATGAGCTGCCGAGTAGCGAGCTTCGCCAGGCGAGGGCGGCGCGGCACCGACTGAGGCCGCGCCGCGAGCGACTCAGAGCTGGGCGAAGCGATCGCGTCACATTCCCGCAGCCATTGCTCGGCAGGTGTACGCACGGGGTCAAGGGCGCTGTTCGTTCGTCGCGAAAGGCGGGCGGCGCTGCAGTGCTCGCGTTTTCCTGGAGATCGACCATGCAACGCCGCATGCGGTGGGGCGGCGAGCCAAGTCGGGCGAATCTACGCTTGCGCTGTCGCGCGCACAACCAATGGCAAGCGTTTCGGTTCTTTGGACGGAAGCACGTCGATGCTGCGATGGCGCGTTCGCGGATGAAGCCGCCGCACATCGGGAGCGGCCCGTGTCCGCGTGCTCGCACGAGGAGTCGCGCCGGATGGGTAGGATCCTGAGCCGGGCACAGCCATGAAAACTCGCGTTGCGCTCGCGCGCCGCTGCCGCGGATTGGGTGGACCGCGCGGCAGTCGGCCTCCTCAACCGACGCGGCGGCCCGGGACGGGAACTACTTCGCGCTGAGAGGTGCGTTGCTGGGTTGGGGGCGCCCCTCACCCGCGAGCCAGGCGGAGGAGGCCCGCTACTTGCGGAAGTGGTCCGCGAACGGGTTATTTTTGAAGCCGGGGCCGGCGGGTTGTTGCTTGTTGCCGCCACCGCCTCCGCTTCCGCCACGATTTTGCTGGCCGGCCTGGGGGCGACGGTTTTGATCGGGGCGGCCGCCGCTTGGCGCGGCGGGGCGGGCGCCACTGGCGCCGCCTACTTGCGCCTCGCTGCTGCGCTTGGCGCTGAGCGCGATGCGCTTGCGCACCAGATCCACTTCCAGCACGCGGACGCTCAGTTTGTCGCCCACTTTGACGACTTCATTTGGGTCTTTGATGAAGCGATCGGAGAGCTGCGAGACGTGCACGAGGCCGTCTTGGTGCACGCCGATGTCCACGAAGGCGCCGAACGCGGTCACGTTGGTGACCACGCCTTCCAGCACCATCTCGGTCTTCAAATCTTCCATCGTGCGCACGTCATCCCGAAATTTGGGGGGTTCGAAGGACGCGCGTGGGTCACGGCCGGGTTTGGTGAGCTCACCCAAGATGTCGTTGATGGTGAACGTGCCGACGTCACCCGCTTGGTAGCGCGTTCGGTCCAGCTTGCCGAGTAGTTCACGATTGCCTATCAGCGAGACGACGGGCACGCCGAGGTCGGCGGCCATTTTCTCTACCAAAGCGTAGCGCTCGGGGTGTACGGCGCTTGCATCGAGCGGATGCTCGCTGCCGTGCACGCGGAGGAAGCCCGCGGCTTGCTCGTACGCGCGCGGGCCGAGACCCGGCACTTCGAGCAGCTTGCTGCGGCTGGTGAAGGCGCCCTTCTCGTTGCGGTAAGCGACGATCTTCTTCGCGAGCGTTGGGCCGATGCCGGCCACGCGCGACAGTAACGGCGCGCTCGCCAGGTTGACCTCCACGCCGACGCTGTTCACGCAGCTCTCCACAACTTCATCCAGTTTTTTAGCTAAAAATGGCTGAAAAACGTCGTGCTGGTACTGGCCGACGCCGATGCTCTTTGGGTCTACCTTGACCAACTCCGCGAGCGGATCTTGTAGGCGGCGCGCGATGCTTACTGCGCCGCGCACCGTCAAATCCAAATCCGGGAATTCCTCCCGCGCCACGTCGCTGGCCGAGTACACGCTCGCGCCGGCTTCACTGACGGCGACGCACAGCGGCGCTGGGCCTTCATATAGGCCGGGCTCCTTCAGTACGTCACGTACGAAGGTTTCGGTTTCTCGCCCGTGCGTGCCGTTGCCGACTGCCACGGCGGCCAGCTTGTACTTCTTACAGATAGCGCGCAGCGATTGCTTGGCGCGCTCCACCGCGGCATCACCCTGCACCAGGTAGATGGTCTCGTGCTCCAGCAATTTGCCGGTTTCGTCCACCACGGCGCACTTGCAACCCGTGCGCTGCCCCGGGTCGATGCCGAGCACCGTTTTGGTGCCGAACGGCGCGGACAGCAGCAACTCACGTAAGTTCTGCGCGAATACGTCAATCGCGCCCTTGTCCGCGTTCATCTTGAGTTCCACGCGTACGTCTACCTGCACGGAATGCAGTAAGAGGCGTTCGACGCCGTCTTTGATCGCGCTCGAAAGCTCGCTCGCCCAGGGCGACGCCGGATCCAGCTTCACGTGCTTTTCCACGAACGGCACGACGTTGCTCTGGTCTACGTCCAGACCGCCGCGCAGCACGCCTTCCGTTTCACCGCGCCGGATCGCCAAATAGCGATGCGAAGGGATGCTGGCGATCGGCTCTTGGAATTCCGCATAACTGTCGAACTTGGTGGTTTTGTCTTCGAAATCCTTGGTCTTGCTAACGCGGATCGAGCCGTCACGCACGTACGCTTCTCGCGTGTGTTTGCGCACTTCCGGGTCTTCCGCGATGCGCTCGGCGCAGATGTCGCGCGCGCCGGCGAGCGCCGCGGTGATGTCCGGCACTTCTTTCTCCGCGCTGACGAAGCTGGCTGCGTTGGCACCTGGCGAGCCTTCACGGCCCTGGCCCCAAATCAAATCCGCGAGCGGCGCAAGCCCGCGCTCTTTGGCTATGGTGGCGCGCGTGCGGCGCTTGGGCTTGAACGGCAGGTACAGGTCTTCCAGCTCGGCCTTGGTGGTCGCGCCAGCGAGCTTCTTTGCTAGCTCGGGGGTGAGCTTGCCCTGACTCGCGATTTCCGCGGTGACCGACTTGCGACGCGCTTCCATCTCCACGAGGTACGTGCGGCGCTCTTCGATGGCTCGGATTTGCACTTCATCCAGGCCGCCCGTGGCTTCCTTCCGGTAGCGGGCGATGAAGGGCACCGTCGAACTCTCGGCGAGCAGCTTGACCACCGCGCTCACGGAGGCGCGCGGCAGATTCAGCTCGGCAGCGAGCACGGGAACGGGGTCGAACGCGGAGTCGGCAGGCTCGGTCATCGGCCGCATTTGTTAGGCCTGCGCTAGACTTTTGTCCAGTACTCCCGGCTGGCCATCAGGTTTCTTGTGTCAAAGATCAGCCAACTCAGTTACTCCGCAATCCACCGCCCGTGACCGCACGTACCTCCCGCATATCGCCTAAGGGCCTGCTCTTCATCACGCTGTTCAACAGCATCCTCGGTTTGAGCGTGCTGTTTCCGATTCTGGCTCCGTTGGGGCGAGAGCTCGGGTTGAGTGAGCTGCAGGTCGGGTCCCTGTCCGCGAGCTACGCCCTGATGCAGGTGCTCGTCAGCCCCTCTTGGGGTCGCTTGAGCGAGCGCATCGGCCGCAAGCGGGTGCTGCTAACGGGCATCACGGGCTTTGGCGTGAGCTTCCTATGTTTCGCGTTGCTTGCTGACCTGGGTGGCCGTGCGCATTGGTCGACACCGGTTTTGTTCGGGGCTCTGCTCGCGACGCGCTTGGTGGGCGGGGCATTCTCGTCCGCGACGCTGCCCACCGCGCAGGCGTACATGGCGGATCTCACGGGCCGGCGCGATCGCACTGCAGGTATGGCGGTGATCGGCGCGGCTTTTGGGTTGGGGGTGATCTTTGGCCCGCTGATCGGCGCGGCATTCTCGCTGATCAGCTTGTTGGCGGCGGTCTACTTCTCAGCCAGCGTCGCGTTCTGCAACGCGGTCTTCGTTTGGTTCTTTCTGCCGGAATCGAAGCGTTTGGAAGGCGCGGAGCCGCCTAAAGCGACTTCGCACGTCGCGCGCCTGGTGTGGCCGCTCTTGGCCATTGGCTTCACGCTCAGCTTGGCGTCCGTGGCCATGGAGCAGACCGTCAGCTTCTACTACCAAGACCGGCTGCACCTTTCGAATCACGACACGCCGCGCACCGTCGGCATGGCGCTCGGTGTGTACGGCTTGGTGGCGGTGTTCACCCAGGGCTTCTTGATACGCCGCTACAAGTGGTCGCCGCTGCGCTTGATGGTGACCGGCATGCCGATCGCCCTGCTCGGCTACGCGCTGCTCGTTTTCGCGCATCGCTTCGGCATGCTGACGTTTGCGCTCGGCGCGCAGGCATTCGGGCAAAGCTTGGCGATGCCCGGCGTGACTGCTGGCATGTCCCTCGGCGTGAGCGAAGACGACCAAGGCGTGGTCGCTGGTCTGAACAGCTCCGCGCTAGGCTTCGGACGCATGCTCGGGCCTTTGGCGGGTACGGGCCTGTATGAGCTTCGCGCGGAGTACCCGTACCTGCTGAGCTGCGTGCTGATCGTGATCGTGATGTTCGCGTTGGCGGCCAATACCGGGCTGCGTCGTTCGCTCCGAGCCGCCGCAGCCTGATGCTGGGCGCGCCCGCCGCGCCGTCCGCGCTGGTGCTCGGGCTGCTTTCGTTGACGGCTTTCGTGGCCGGCTTGGTCGACGCCGTGGCAGGTGGCGGTGGGCTGTTCACCGTGCCCGCGTTGCTCGCCGCGGGGTTGCCGCCGGGCCTGGCCCTGGCCACCAACAAGGGTCAAGCCGCGCCGGGCGCCGTGTCTTCCTTCGTCACGTTCTTTCGGCGTGGGGGCGTGGACCATAAACGCGCGCCACTCGGTTTCGCATGCGGCTTTCTCGGTTCCCTGCTCGGCGCGCACTTGCTGCTCGCCCTGCGCCCCGAGCCGCTGCGTCCGATCGTGATTGCGCTGTTGTTGTTTGCGCTCACGGTGATGCTCGTGCGTGCGCGGATCCCGGCGCGCACCGCTCCACTCAGCCGGCCGAAGCTCGCGCTGGTGCTCGTGGCGCTCGCGCTCGGTATTTACGACGGCTTCTTCGGGCCCGGCACGGGCTCATTGTTGATTGTACTCTTCGTTACTCTCTTCGGTGACACACCGCTGTACGCCTCCGGCAATGCCAAGGTCGTGAATCTGGGTTCGAACGTGGCCGCGTTCTTGGTCTTCGCTTCGCGAGC